>JAFDYG010000546.1 GCA_018267545.1 Bacteroidota bacterium | reverse complement strand
CAGGTCGGCAATGCCGCGCAGGTAGCGTTTTTTATTATTGGTATTGAGGGTGGAATCGAATTCGACCTGTTGCTGTATCTCGTCGACCCTACGGCCGAAGGCATCGGTGACCTGGAGATTGACGGCTTCGTCCTTGGAGAGCCGTATGAGGCTATCGTAGCGGCCTCCGCCCAGGAGGACGAGGTGTTGCTGCGCTTTGTCCACGTTGTCGTGCCAGAGCATCCGGTCCTGCGCCACCTTATAGGGGTAGGAATTGGGCTGCGCCATCGTCAGCAAGGGGGCGGCGAAGGCGACAAATGAGACCAGGAAGCAGGCTACAGAAGATCGTAACGTTGGATTCATAGGCATCTTTCGGGGTAGTGACTGCAAAAATACGACCAAATGCGGGATTTAACCGAAACTGGGCTCCGCCCAGTTTGTACTGAGGCCCACGGCCGAAAGTACAGACATTTATGGTATTGCGATAAAAAATTATATTTGTTCAATTTTTTATCGCAATACCGCTTTGATCGAGATACCCCCTTCGTGTTATTTATATATTAAGAAATTGTGAACTGACCAGGGATATTTCGACCCCAAAAATTATTTGGAGTAGGTTTGCGTAAATTTTTCAATTAATGGAATCTAAAGGCAAGAAGATACTGATAGCGGATGACGAGCCCGATATCCTCGAGATCATTCAATACAACCTGACCAAAGAGGGTTATGAGGTGATCACGGCCAAGGATGGAGACGAAGCTATCGGAAAAGCCAAGATAGTCCGGCCCGACCTGATTATCCTGGACATCATGATGCCGAAGAAGAATGGGGTGGAAGTTTGTGAGGTCCTTCGCTCTCAGCCCTCTTTTAAGGAAACTCTGATCCTCTTCCTCACTGCGCTGAGCGATGAGGGCTCGCACGTCCGGGGTCTGGAGACGGGCGCCGACGACTACGTCACCAAGCCCATCAGTCCCAAGGTGCTGATCAGCCGTGTGAACGCTTTGTTTCGTCGTGTCAATAAGGAACCGGAGGACAAAGTCCTGAAGATCGAGAATCTTACCATCGACCCGGCCAAGTTCGAGGTGATGGTGGACGGGAAGGACGTGACGCTGGCGAAGAAAGAATTCGAATTGTTGTACCTGCTGGCTTCGAGACCTGGCAGGGTTTTCCTAAGAAACGAAATCCTCAACCAGGTGTGGGGCAACGAAGTCATCGTCGGCGACCGCACCATCGACGTTCATATTCGTAAGATTCGCCAGAAGCTTGGCCTGGATTGCATCACGACGGTAAAAGGAGTGGGATATAAATTCAACCTCTAGAACAATGTCGGTGCTTCGCACCATTGGGCGGAGCCCAATTTGTGTTTTTTTTGTAACTTAAGCACACCGATGCCTTCCACTAAAAATTTATCGCCCAGACAATTATCTGCGCTTACTGCCTGCTTTCTTTCCTTGCCCATTTCATTGGGGATTTATATCCTCACCGGCAATGCATTGGTTGGAATGGTTTCGCTGCTGATCATCTTTTCCGGCAGCTATGGGCTGATCCTGTTTACGCTGGAGAAATTTATCTATCGGAAAATCAAGCTCATCTATAAGCTCATTCACCAAACCAAGGCCACCAAGAAGGAAGAGGTTTATTTCAAATACATTCTACCCCAAAAGAGCATCGATGAAGTTCGTGAGGACGTCGAGAAGTGGGGGGAGAAGCGAAACGAGGAAATCGAGCTGCTGAAGAAGAACGAGGCGTACCGGAAGGAATTTCTGCAGAATCTGGCGCACGAGTTCAAAACGCCCATCTTTGCCATCCAGGGATATGTCGACAGCTTGCTGGACGGGGCCATGGAGGATGCCGTCATCCGGAAGAAGTTCCTGGAGAACGCCGCCAAGAATGTGGACCGGCTAGTCAACCTGATGAACGACCTGGACGAGATATCCACCCTGGAGCGGGGTGAGCAGCTGTTGTACAAGCAGAACTTTATCATCCAGGACCTGACGCGGGAAATCTACGAGTCCCTGTCTATCAAGACCCATGGCAAGAATATCCGGACATCGATCAAGAAGGGCTGCGAGTCGCCGATCACGGTGTTTGCGGACAAGGAGAAGATCCGGATGGTGCTGATCAACCTGGTCGAAAACGCGACCAAGTACGGGAGGCCCGGCGGAAGTATCGTCGCCAGCTTTTACAAGATCGACGAGAAGAACGTGCTGATCGAGATCAGTGATGACGGGATTGGTATTGAAGAAGAGCACTTAATGCGAATTTTTGAAAGATTCTACCGGACCGATACGGCGCGGAGCCGGGACAAGGGGGGAACCGGGCTTGGTCTGGCTATTTGCAAACATATCATCGAGGCGCATGGACAGTCGATTCACGTACGGAGCACGCCGGATGTAGGGACGACGATCGGCTTCACGCTGGAGTCGAGGAGGGATTAACAGAGCGTTAATTGACAATTTCTTATCTTTGGGGCTTACAAAAATCCAAACAGGTGACGACCACGACCCAAATATTCGATTATTCCAAATGGACGGCGCAGCTGCCCGAGCTTAGCAAGAAATATCAAGCCGCCAGCCCATATCCCCATATCGTACTGGAAAATTTCCTGAATCCCGAGGTTCTCAAAGAGTGTATCGTCGAATTCGACAAGCTGAACGAGAACAACGGCTGGATCAACTACAAGCACTACAATGAGGACAAGCGTGGTCTGAATAAGCTGGACCTGCTTCCGGAGACGATCCGGGAGACGATCAACGAGCTTAATTCTCCGGAATTTTTAAAATGGCTAGAGATCATTACGGGGATCAAGAACCTCCAGAAGGACGATAGTCTCGAAGGGGGTGGCATCCACCAGTCTACGCGTGGCGGGTTTCTGAATATCCACGCCGATTTCACCGCGCATCCGCACCAGAAGACCTGGCAGCGGCGTGTAAACGTGCTGGTCTATCTAAACAAAGACTGGAAGGAAGAATATGGCGGCAAGCTGGAGCTGTGGGACAGGAAGATGAAGAATTGCGAAGCCAACGTCCTGCCCGTGTTCAACCGCTGCGTCATCTTCAATACGGATGCGGATTCGTATCACGGTCATCCTGAGCCGATGACCTGTCCGGAGGGTATGTACCGCAGGTCGATAGCGCTTTATTATTATACCGTAGAAGAAAATCCTTATCGCCGCGCTACCTACTACAAAGCCCGCCCGGGAGATGGCAGCAACAAGCTGCTGGTGAAGCTGGACAACGCGTTGGTTTCGGCGTATACGGCGGTGAAGAGCAGGCTGGGGGCCAACGACAAGGTGGTGAGCGGTATATTGAAAATATTCTCAGGAAAGAAAAAGAAATAAAAAAAGAAAAAGGCTCCTCACGGAGCCTTTACTTTTATTTGGTGGGCGGCACGTCCCGTTTGAGGAAGACGAAGCCGTTTTTGCGGTATAATTCTTTTAGCTCCGGGAATTTGTACTTCTCTTCCCGATCCACTTTCGTGACGAAATAAGCCGGTTTATCGATGGGTCCCGTCAGCAGCCATTCTTCGTTATACGAATTGGGATTGGCCGGTTTTTCCTTCATCGTATAGAAGAGGTCTCCATAGCTTTTATAGCCAAGCGTATGCACATAGCAATCTTCTCCCTGGCGGGCGATAAAGAAGTCGATGGCGGCGCCCTGGCTGTAGCGTTCTACTTTGGGGACGATGATGGCGGAGGCGAAGAAGATGACGATGGCGGTGCCGCTAAAGAGCGCCAGGGCGGCACGGCTGAAGGAGCGTTTAGACAGATAACGGATGCCGAGGATCAGCGCGACCACCATCAGGAGGCCGATGCCGCCTTCGAGGCCCGACCAGTGTACTTCAGCTTCCATATTGCCGCGGGCAAAGGTATCGTCGACGTAGGGCGCGAGTCTTTTTACGTTGAGGCCGATGATGGCGACGCCGAGGATCAGCAGGGAAATCAATCCGCCAAGGATCCCCAGAAGAATACCGACGTATTTCTTATAGATGAGCTCGCGGCGCTCCCATTTATAGACGCTATAGGCGGCCAGGAAGGTGACGGGAAACCAGGCGAGGGAGGAATAGTGGATGATCCTGGACTGGACGATGGTAAACAGCACCGTGACGACCCAGAAAAGCAGCACCATCCATTTTTTGAAGTCGCGGTCATAGCGCCCGTTGTATTTAGCCTTGAAGAAGGAGGGGATGGCCAGGATGGAGGCGGGGAAGCAGCCGATCAGCAGGACGATGTAGTGATAGCCGAAAAAGCCCGCCTGGTCGGCGTCGTGGGTCGTGAAGAGACGCCACTGGTATTTCAGGAATTCGTTGATGAACCAGGGACCGCGTTTGATCGTCTCGTAGCCGTACCAGGTAAAGGTCACGAGGAAGGCAACGAACAGGAAGAGCAGGGCGTGCCACCAGGTGAAATAGAATTTGACCCGGTTATAGAGCAGATAGACGCCCAGCACCAGCAGGAAGACCATCAGGGCCACCTGTCCTTTCATGAGGACGGCCATTCCCATCCAGATGCCGGACCAGACGACATAGTAGAGCTTGCTCCTGCGGAGTCCTTCCTTGTCGAAATTGTTTCTCTTCCAGTGATAGAGGATGAAGTAATAGAGGGAAAGAAAGGTAAAGAGGTTGAAGAAGGGGTCGATGATCCCCGACTTGAAGTACATATTGGGGAAGAGGGAGCCGCCATAGGCAAGCGCCCAGAGAACGCCGAACTTGCGGTCGTAGACGCGGGAACCGCAGAGGAAGACGACGACCAGGGTGATGATGCCGCAGATGGCGTTGGGGAAGCGGGAGGCAAATTCGTTAACGCCGAAGAGCTTCATTGCCGTGCTTTGCATCCAGAAGAACATCGGGGGTTTCTCCCAGAAGGGTTTGAAATCGATGTAGACCCGGGTGTAGTCGTCCATCTTGATCATTTCGCGGGAGGCTTCGGCGAAGTTGATCTCGTCCCAGTCGAAGAGGTGGACGCGGCCCAGGAAGGGGATAAATAGCAGGGCGGCGAGTAAGGCGATCAGCAGGATAGTGGTTGTCTTGTTCAGCTGCATTATCTAAGAGGTTTATACATTTCTTTTTTCATCATCCCCCATTTACAGAGGCGATGAGTGATAGACACCCGCAATACGCCGAGGCCGTAGGTCACGCTGCGGCTGAAGTTGATGCTGGATGCCTCCTCGAAGTAGCGGGTGGGGCAGGTGATCTCTGCAATTTCATATCCCAGGTAGATGATCTGGGAAAGCATTTCATTGTCGAAGACGAAGTCCTCGGAATTTATTTCGTAGTTGATGCGCTGGAGGACTTCCCGGGAGAAGGCCCGGTAGCCGGTATGGTATTCGGCCAGCTTCTGACGGAGCAGGACGTTTTCGATAAAGGTGAGGCCGCGGTTGAAGATGTACTTATACAGGGGCATACCGCCGCGAAGGGCGCCTTTGCCGAGGGTACGGGCGCCCAGCACTACCTGGTAGACGTCGTTGGCGATCAGGTACGCCATCGATGGGATGAGCTTGGGCGTATATTGATAATCCGGGTGGAGCATGATGACGATATCGCCGCCGAGCTCGAGGGCCTTGTTGTAGCAGCTCTTCTGGTTACCGCCATAGCCGCGGTTCTTGTCGTGCTTGATGATATGGTTGATGCCAAGCTCTTTGCCGACGGCGACGGTTTCGTCGCTGCTGTTGTCGTCGACCAGGACGACTTCGTCTACGATATCGAAGGGGATCTCAGAATAGGTTTTCCTCAGCGTAAGCGCCGCGTTGTAAGCGGGAAGGACAATCACCAGTTTTTTACCATCAATCATGCGTACAAAGTGTGGTTAGGTCGGTCATTCCCAAGCTGGGAGCGCCGGAAGAAAAAATTGAGGGCAAACCTACGCATAAGCGGTCAATCGGTGAAATTTTGGTTGGGGCGGGGCTTCCTGGAGCGGTTGAAGGCAGGGACAGCGTCCAGCTTTTCGGCAAAAAGCCAGTGGACCAGGATGGCGGTAATCACGCCGATGGTGGACCCCATGAGGACGTCGTTCAGGAAGTGCTGGCCGAGGTAGATACGGGAGTAGCCGACAGCGACGGCGACGAGGAGGTAGAAGACATTGCTTTTTTTATTCGTTTCGAGGATGGCGAGCATCGTAGCCAGGGCGAAGATGGATGTCGAGTGGCCGGAGGGGAAGCTGGCGAATCCGACGTGGGTGATGCCGTCGATAAAATAGGCGTATTCGCCCGGAGCGAAAAATTGTTTGGGCCGGGGCATGGAAAAGGCGTTCTTGAGGATCTGGGCGAAGAGGGCGGAAAGCAGGAAGGCGGCCAGGACCTGGATGGCTTGCGACCAGCGGCGCAGGATGAGGAATAGGAGGATGACCAGGGCGGAGAAGATACCGTCACCGAGGTAGGTAAAATAGATAAAGAAGGTATCGAGGGCGCTTTGGTGATAGGGGTTGAGGATCACGAATGCTCCAGCCTTTCCTTTGATGAGCAGGAAGACGAGGCCAAAGAGGAAGAAGAAGGCGAAAAAGGCGAAAAAGAGGCGGTTAGAGATAAATATATCCTTGAGCTTCTTCATCCGGCGAAAATACGGAAAATTACAGCCCTGCCACCAATTCCTCCGCCAGGCCGAAGGAGAGCGTCATGCCGGCGCCCCCTACCCCATTGATCACATAGACGTAGGGTTCGGGAGAGAAGAAGAGATCGGCTTCGCCGTCGGTGAGCTTCGCATAGACGCCGTTCCAGGTCTCTGCTATCGACCAGTCTTTAAAACAAGCAAACTTGCGGAGGTAGTCGAGTATCTTTTTGTTGATAAAGTCCTTGTCGAAGGGGTCGTGGGTGAGACCGTATTCATGGGAGTCGCCGACGGTAAGCTCTCCCCTGCCATTCTGGGAGACCATGACGTGGATGCCCCATTGGAGATAATCCGGCATTTCTTCGGTGTATAGCTGACGAAGCGCGTCGAGGGAGGGGGCGGCCTTGAAGCTGTTGTAGTGGATGAGGGAGAGGCCGCCGCAGAGGGCGGGGCCGATCCGCCAGTCTTCGGGCTGGGAGACGAGGCGCATCATCTGGAGCTTGCACTTGGTGACGGGCTGTTCGGAGAAGTGTTCGGGGTAGAGGGTTTCGAAGTCGGCGCCGTTGCAGATGAAGACGAGGTCGGCTTCGTATTCTTCCTCGTTGCCGATATAGACGATCTGATCGGAGATATAGGAGACGCATTTACCCCAGAAGAACTCGATCGGATAGGTTTCGGCGAGATAGCCGGGGAGGGCGGCGATGGCTTCACGGGGGTCGACGATGATTTCGTCCGCGCTATGGAGTCCGCCGAACAGACCATCGGTGACGACGGCGCCGGAGGAGGAGGCGACGGCAGTCTTGTCCATGAGCTGGACGGGGCGTCCTTCCCGGTGAAAAACTTCGTACAGCTCCTGAAGGACCTGCCACTCTTCGGGTTTGTAGGCCAGGTGGAGGCTGCCGGCGGGTTCGTGCCAGAAGCCGGCGCGGGGAGCAATCTCTTTCCAGATGCTGCGGGTGCGGACGGCGCGGTCATACATCTTGCCGGCCGGCTGGCCGATGGGCCATACCATACCGAAGTTGCGGATAGACGCGCCTACGGCCTTGTCTGTACGTTCGAAGACCTTTACCGAAAAACCCCGGAGTGCCAGAGCTCTTGCCGTTGCCAGGCCTACGATGCCTGCGCCTATTACGATTGCTGATCGGGATGACATAGTTCCTAGTGATTAAGTTTTCTATAGATGTTTGCGTAAAGTACGGAGCCCCATATCACCAGCAGGATGCCTGCGATGGCGGAGATATAGAACATCCCGGTGAAAAAGTCGACCCATGAATAACGGAAATGCACAAATTCTTTTATAAGCAGGACGAGTACGGTGCCCAGGTAGCCAAAGGCGTCGGCAAGATAGATCAGGAAGCCAACATTACCCTTTACTTTATAGGCCGCGAGCATTCGTTCGAAATAAAAGCAGTTATAAGGCACATAGCCCAGGTAAAGACCGGCGGAGGCCGTGATGATCCAGGTCATGGGAGACAGGAGGTGCAGGTGGAACAGGATGGTCGCTCCGGCTGTCAGGACAAAGCCGCCGATAATTATGGTATTGTTCAGCTGGAAGGCGCGGTAGTTGTTCCGGATCAGGAAGAAGCCGCCGATTACCGCCAGGACGATCAGGGAGACGATCGTGCTGGTCCTGGCGAAAACGCCTGCGTTATCGCGAAAGCCGGTCTCGATCCAGAGCTCGTTGGCGAAGTCTTCGGTGAAGTCGCGCATGATGGTGAGCATCACGTAGGCGATGACGACAGGGATCAGGGCCAGGCCAAAAGTACGAAGGAAGGAGCGCCGTTCTTCTGCTCCCATGGGCTTTCGGACGGTTCGCTGGGCGATGTCCTCTGCTGTGGGAGGAGGTGTCTGGTTGAGCAGCCAGGTGGAGAGCAGCAGGGGCAGGACGAAAACGGCGCCTGCCACGAAGGGCATCCAGGTTTCGCTGACGCCGTGCAGGCTTATGTTCTTGCCGACGGTCTTGGCCAGGCCGGAGGCGAAGATGAAGCTGGTGGACAGGATAGCGCCCATCAGCTCGGTCACCCGCCGTCCTTCGAGAAAACCGAAGACCAGTCCCCAGACCATCCCCAGGGGAAGACCGTTGATAAACATGAATACGAAATTATACGGAGCGGGGACCAGGGCGAAGAGGAGCAATGAGAGCCAGGCTGTCAGGATCAGCTTGATGATAAAACCTGCTCTTTTGGAAGGCTCCATGCCGCCGATAAACTTGATGCCATAGAACTTGCTGATCATATAGCCCAGCACCTGCGAGATGACGAGCACGGTTTTGTAGGAGATGCCGAAGAAGCTAAGGCCTTCGAACGAGGCCGCGGTATAAGGCTTCCGAAACCCATACATACAAGTATAGACTATAAAGGAAGAGAGCGAGACATAGAGTATAAAGACCCAGGCGGGCGAGCGTTGCAGACGGGCTTGTACCGTCAGCCGGCTATTGGACGGCTGAAAAGGAGTGCTGGGCGCCTGGGGAGATTGCATGGAAAACGATTTATGCCTTTTCGATAATAGAAATCAGCTCTTCCAGGTCATCGATGATATGATCGGGATTATAGGTTTCCAGCTGCTCGCGGGAATAGGCGCCGGTGGTGACGCTGACGACCTTTCCGCAGGCGGCGTTACGCCCTTCCTCTACGTCCACTTCCGTATCTCCAACCTTGAGGACCCGGGCGGGCGAGTCGATGCCGAGGTCATCGATCAGGACCTCGATCATATCGGGGTAAGGGCGGCCATGGGAGACTTCGTCGCTGCAGATGGTCTTGTCGATAAGCGTGCTGCGATCGTCCCAGCGCAGACGGTGCAGGATAGTATCGGTGATGCTGCGGGTAAAGCCGGTGTTCAGGGCAATCTTGATGCCCTTCTTCTTCAGCGCGGAAAATACTTTTTCGGTATGAGGGAAGGGCGCCAGCTGGTCGTCATTGCGATAGAAGGCGATCATCCTGACGATGAAGCGGGCTTGAATGCGGCTGATCAGTAAGTCTTCGCCCCGGTGTTCCTGATAGAATTTTTCCAGCAGGAGAGTGACGGCTTCGATCTTGCGGAAGCCCATAACCTTTCTCACCTCGTCTTCGGGCACATTCAGGTCAAAGTCGTTGAACGCTGCGATAAAGGCGTCGGCCACGCTACCGTTGTCACGGACGGTGGTGCCTGCTATGTCAAAAACAACCAGTTGTATGGAGCTCATATGTCAGGAGTTAAGATTAACGGGATAGGTGGTGCAGCATCATGTCGCGATAGTGCTGCAGGTCGGGCAGCGGCTTGTTCTCGATCTTGGCCATCTCATCCCATTTTCTCATCTGGATGATCAGGCTGAAGAGCGGGTACTGTTCGAATGCCTCGGCTTCATCTTTGGTCATGGGGCCGCCCTGGTATTCGAGCGTCTTTTTGCTGGCTTCGGATAGCTGAGCGTAATAGGAAGGATCTTTAATAGTCAAATAACGTTTTGCTTCTACATGAGATTCGACAAGACGGACGATTTTCTTGCTAAATCCTTTATCCCGAAGGAATTCCGCACCGAGCGCTTCGTGATCTACGATGCCGAAGCCGTCCATCTCGTTTTCACCATTGGCGGCTTCAGTGATGTGGCCGATGTCGTGTAAGAAGGCGGCCAGCACCACTTCTTCGTCATACCCCTGTTCTTCCGCCAGCTGAGCAGCCTGCACCATATGTTCCAGCTGGGATACTTTCTCCCCTGCGTACTCCGCCCCCCCGTATCCTTTATACAGGTCCATGATTTCGTCCGTAATTTTCTGCGCTTGCTCGGTGGTCATAAGAGATAATTTATATAATGAGTCTCAATGTATCGAAAATGCTACGAGTTAATGGCTTGTGACTATTAAATTTTTTTTAAGAAAGAAAAGGCGAAACCCGGTTGGGTTCCGCCCTGTTCTTATCCGGGTTCGTCGTCGTTATTTAAGCAGCCACATTTTTTGGTTGAGGTCGTCCCCTGCAAAACCCTGATTGGTCAGCGCCGATTTCCAGTTGGTCGAATTAACGGTCTGTTCGGACACCGGGTACGCCCATCTGATGGGAACTACGCCGTTGTTTCCTACGCCGCTTCCGCCGTCGAAGGCAGGAACGCCTGTCCTACGCCAGTTGTAGTAGCTTTCGTAGCCGGAGTTTTCGAAACTGCTGATATACTTCTGAAGGACGATCTGGTTGATGGCCGTGGCCTGCGTCGTCGAGAGCTTCACCGCAGATTGTGCATAGTAAGTATTGAAATCAAAAGCTATTGCATAAGGCTTTACGTCTGCCACGGAAGTTCCACCAGGGGGCAGGAAGTAGGCCGTAAATCCGGTCTTCGTGATATCGATGCCGTAGAAGCTCATGGAAGCGGTGATGCCGGACTTGTACCAGTTTTCGGCATTTCCTGCTGCCCAGCCGCGGGAGATACCTTCGGCGATATTAAAGCACATTTCCTTATAGCCTACCAGGACGTCGGGTTCGCCGGAAAAGTTAGAATAATACCTCTTACGGTTGATAAACGAATATTTGCCGTCGTTGGCGTTGTTGTACATGGTTGCGAGCGGCTCACCCGTGCTGGCGCCGGCGAAGTACTGGAATTTGGCCGGCTGCAGCGTATCGTTGCCGACGAGCGCCCAGGCGGGTTCCGTAGTAACGAATACGCGGGGGTCGCTGATCGTGGTCAGCGCGCTTACATAGGTCCTGGCCATGTTGAAGCGGGCGGCGACGGAACCGAAGTTCGTCGGATTGAAGGGATACAGGCTATAAGTATTGGCGCCGTCCGGGTTATAGATAAACTTGAGATCGTCGTCGGTGCTTTGGAAAAGGGGATATTTGGACGGATTATTAAGAATGGCCGCAAACTGAGCAGGAACATTCAGGGTGCCGTCGGAGGCCTTGGCGCTCAGGGCAACCAGCACTCTCAGCTTGAACGCGTTTACCAGCTTCTGCCATTTGCTGAGGTTGCCGCCGAAGTAGATATCCTGCTTGGCGTCCAGGGCGTTGTTGATGTCGCTTTTGGCGATCAGGGAAGCGAAATCCGTATTGGCAGTGTCCAGCACGTTAAGAACATATTGGAAGACCTTTTGCTGGGAAGTGTAGGCCGGCTGTAAATTGCCCAGCCCCTGGAGGTCCTGGCCGAGGGGAATGTCCCCGAACAAGGAGGTCATGTTATAATAATAGTATGCGCGGATAAATTTACCCACGGCTTCATAAGGATTGACGGCGGGCAGCAGCTTGGAAGCCTCTCCCTCCATCTGAACGACATTCTTCAAAACCGTGTAGGGGTCGAAGGAACCATTGGTCCAGCTATAGATATTATTATCGTAATAGTCGTAATTGCTGCAGTGGTATTGATTCCAGCGATGAGCGGCGTCCCAGGAGTTCAATCCTTCGCCGGAGCCGGTACCGGCAAGCCGGCCTACGGCGCCCGTTCCGGAGATCCCCGTCAATACGGTACCCAGGATCAGCTTTGGCGGAACGCTCGCCGGATTATTCGGGTCCACTTGTTTTTCTGCGATCTGCTTGTTACAGGAAGTGATCAGCAAACCACCCATAACGATGAAAAATAAAAATTTGATCTGTTTCATATTTTTTCTTTATGGATTGATTAGAAGGAGAAATTGAGGTTAACACCATAGCTGCGCGTTGTAGGCGTCTGCAGGCCGGAAGTAAAGGAAGCGGTAGGGCTGTAGGTACCGTCGTTCCTTACTCCGAACACTCCCTGGCTGTACTGGTCTACGTCCAGATCCTTGTATTTTTCGGGGAAGAAGTACAGCAGGTTTCTGCCGACCAGGGAAACGCTGGCGTCATTGACGATGCTTCTCTTACCAAATACCTTCGACGGGATCTTGTAAGTGATGGCCAGCTCTCTCAGCTTTACGTAGGTCTTTTTCACGATGTCCAGGTCAGGAATAGAAGCCGCCTGCGAAACGAAGGGCTGCACCTGGCTCTTGGTCGTATTCTGCGTCTCGCTGAGGCTTTTGTAGTTGACGATCGTACCGTTGATCGGGTCCAATTGGATCGGAGCACCGGACAGGACTACGCCATCGCCGGTGTAGGCGGCGACGTTTGCTTCATCTGAGGGACGTGCTGCGCCGAGCGCGCCCGTAGCGGACTCGATATGGCGGCCTGCCTGCAGTGTCTTCTTCCGAACATAGTCTTCCATTACGCCGCCGACCATACCATCGAACTGAAAGCGAAGCGCAAGGTTCTTGTAGCTGATCGTGTTCACCAGGCCCCAGGTCCAATCCGGATCCATGTGGCCGTAGATTTTCTTAGCAGAGGAACCTACGTCGGAGTAGCGGAGGTAGAGTCCCGAACCCGGGTCTATCACCATCTTGCCGGTAGGTGTTCTTACAAAAGCGTTGTCGTATACGAGGTCGACGCGGGCGCCGTTCTTCTCGTAGTTGTCGGGATGGCTAAGGAAATTGGTCCATTTCCTGACGTAGGTGGAGAAGTTGGCGACTACGTTCCAGGTAAGACCATTCTTGTTCGAAATGGGGGTACCGCTCAATACGGCTTCCCATCCGTCGTTGGTATAACCGTCTCCATTGGTCAGGTAACCGGGGTAGCCGGTGGAGTTGGATACCAGCTGGTTGATGATGCCGGTATTCTTGTAGTGATAGCGGGTTACGTCCAGGCCCAGCCTGTTATTGAGGAAGCGGATATCGAGACCGGCTTCGTATGCTTTTCTATCCGAGGTTTGGATGGAGCTGCTGACCAGGTTGTTCGTATAAGTTGCGCTGACCTGGCTGTTGTACGTTGGCGACAGGGTATAGCTCTTGGAGAACTGGAAGCTGGGGCCGTTGTAGGGAGATGCCCAGTAGTAGCCATATCCGGAAACGGGCGTACCCGACACGTTGGGCGAAAAGGAGGCGTTGGTTCCGCCGCTCTTGCTGGCGGCATAGGATGCCCGGACCTTCAGGAAGGAGATGGCGCTGGGCAGGTGTACGTATTCCGAGATGACGGAAGCCAGGTTGAAAGAAGGATAGAAATAGCTGTTTACGTTGGAGGGCAGTGCGGAGGATTTGTCCACGCGGCCGGTGATGTTGGCGGTGATATAGGATTTATACCCCAGGTCGACCGAATAGTAAGCGCTCAACACCAGCATATTCGAGCGATAGCTGATCCCGGTTACGTTATTCAGTGAGTTGGCGAAGTTATAAATACCCGGTACGTTCAGATAGTTGGTGGACTCGAAATCGGACGTAAAGGACAGGTTGCGCGTGGTTGCGCCGCCGAGCGCCTGCAGGTCCAGGAAGTTGGCGATCTGGTTCTTGTGGTATCTCACCTGGAAGTCCACGTTCGACTCGAACAGGGACCTTCTGTCCTCGCGATAATCACCCTGGCGCTGTTCACGGCCGTATGCTCCGGCAGAATAGGGCAGCTTCTCCGAGTTCATCATGTCATAAGCCGTCATGCTGGGTCTGAGCTGGAAGTCGATGCTTTGATTGAGCTTATAGTTGAGCGAGAGATAACCGTATTCGTTGTTCTGGTAGTGCCCCCTCAGCCATTCGTAGGACATGAAATAGGGGTTGTTGTAGCGGTAATATTCTGCATACTTCTGCTGGATACCGACTTTACCCGGCTGCCAGTAATTCTTCATATCGTCTACGGACCAGTCGGCGCCGCCCCAGAGGATCATGTTATAGATGATGCTGTTGGGACCGTACTGGACGTCCGGTACGTTGGGAGTGGACTGACGGCTGTAGTTGAAGTACGTAGTCAGGCTCAGCTTGGGGTTGAAGCGCTGAACGATGCTGGCGGTGAAATTGGCATTATTCAGCTTGGTATTGGGGACGATGCCTTGCTGATAGGTATTGCCGGCGGAGATGCGAACATCGGTCTTTTCGGTCGAATTGCTGACCGAGATGCTGTTGACTGAAAGGACGCCGGTCTGAAGGAACTTTTTTAGATTGTCCTTGCCACGAGCCACCCAGGGGGTCGGCTTTGTGTGACCGATGAACGGCTTACCGCTCAGGAAGGTCGTAGTATAATTCGTATTGGGATCATACTCGCCGTCGTACTGCGGCAGCATCTGGCCCCTGAATTGTGGTCCCCATACGTCGTAGTCGTAGTCGTTGACGCCTACCCCTACTGCACCGGTACCGAAATAGGAGGCCGGGCTGGAGCCGCCGCCGCCGTAAGCATATTTGCCGTTGTCGCCGGGGCCATAGGTATCCTGGTATTTCGGCAGGGCGATAAAGCCGCTATTGAGCTGCGTGCTGGAGTTGACATTGAAAACGAATTTCCCTTTCGCCTTTGCTCCTTTCTTCGTGGAGATGATGATCGCGCCGTTCTTACCCTGAAAGCCATATAAGGCGGCTGCATTGGGT
>JAFDYG010000545.1 GCA_018267545.1 Bacteroidota bacterium | reverse complement strand
ATCGTCAATTAATGGATCGTCGGGGTCCATGACGGTATTGACGGAAACGTCGCGGGTAATTCCATTGGTGGGGTTGTTGTTGGGGTCACGGCTTGCAAGACAGAACTGTATGTTGGTGCTGACGCCGTCCGAGGGATCATAGTAGCCGGTATTGGCGTAGGCCTCGTTCAGGTGCTGGATGGCGGTTTGGACCTGCAGGTCGCTGATATTCTCCGGGCCGTTGTTGTGGATGATGTGTACGACGACGGGCAGGACGACGGGGCCATTGGAAAGCGGGGTGGGGCTTGTGCCGGCGGCAATCTTCTTTTGACGGGTGGCAATGGCCTTCTCCGCGTCGAGCCGGTGTGCACGAAGATCAGGATTCTGTTGTAAGAGTAATTGTGTATAGGATTGCTGCGCGCAGAAGCTGTCCGTGATTGTCTGCGCCGGGGCATACAGACAAAAGAAGAGGCAGGATAAGATAGCTGCGAGGCGGGGTATCATGTTTGACAAGGGGGTTCACTAATATAATAATTGTTTAGGTGACCCAGGATTTTTTAAAGTATATTAGTTACATGAAGTCGAACCGAAGACAATTCATCAAAACGGCCGGTGCCGGACTCATCGGCGTGGGGATTACTCCCGCATTTGGCGAAATCAGCCAATTTTTCAATCCATACGATATAGCGGCGTTCCAGCGGGTTACACCCGAGTCTCAGGGCGTCTCGTCGCAGTCCATCCGTCAATTTATTACCGCGGCTAATGAGTCGGGGATCAGCTGGCACAGCTTTATGCTGCTGCGGCATGGGAAGGTGGTGGCCGAGGGCTGGTGGAAGCCGTTCGAGTCCAGGAATGTTCATACGCTGTTCTCTCTTTCCAAAAGCTTTACCAGCACTGCGATTGGGCTGTTGGTGAAAGAGGGAAAGCTGGACATCCATTCGAAGGTAATCTCTTTCTTCCCCAATGACCTGCCCGCCAATATCAGCGATAATTTAAAGGAGATGTCGGTGCGGAGTATGCTGACGATGAATACGGGGCATGGCGCCGATACGATGCCCAAGATGCGGGCATCGCAGGATAGCTGGGTAAAGACCTACCTGGCGCAGCCGGTGGAGTATGCTCCCGGAACTCACTTCCTTTATAATACGGGGAATACCTATATGCTGGGAGCGGTTTTAAACAAGGTAACCGGCCAGACGCTGGAAGAATATTTGCGGCCCAGGCTATTCGAACCATTGGGTTTCTCCGGATATGACTGGGAGGTTTCTCCGCAGGGCTTGAATACGGCGGGTTACGGACTTCGCATAAGAACAGAGGACATCGCGAAGCTGGGGCAGATGTACCTGCAGAAAGGAAAATGGAATGGCTCTACGATTCTGACGGAGAGCTGGGTGGACGAGGCGACGAGTAAACAAACGGAGTCGCAGGTAAATAATGGAGATTGGTCGCAGGGGTACGGGTATCAGTTCTGGCGCTGTACGCATAACTTCTACCGGGGAGATGGCGCATATGGCCAGTTCTGTATCGTGATGCCGGAGCATGACGCCGTGCTGGCGGTTACGGGGCAGAGCCAGGATATGCAGAAGTCGATGAATATTATTTGGGACCATCTGCCGACGGGGATGCAGACTGGTGCGTTGCCGCAGAATAAGCCGGAGCAGGAAGCATTGAAGAAGGAGCTGGCGGGATTGGTATTGCCGGTCGCCAAGGGAATGACCTCGTCTTCGTCGACGGCAAAGTATGATAAGAAGAAATGGACGATCGACGCCAATGATCTTAAAGTGCAGTCGTTGCAGTTTGCTTTTTCGAAAAAGGGTGTTGTCCTGACGGCTATGGCTGGTGACAAGACGACTCGATTGGAGTACGGCTGGGAGAGCTGGGTGACGAGCCCGGGGAGGGATCCTTATGTGTTTATGGGAAAGGATATGCTTCCGATGCCTTCGCGTATAGCAGGTACGGCTACCTGGGTCGACGATCGCACATTGCAGCTGAATACAAGGTTTGTGGAGGCTATTTTTGGGGACAGGCTTACTTGCGCGTTCGATGGCGAGAAGCTGAACGTTACGTTTTTGAATAGTGTGGCGGAGACGGCGAGGACGAAGACGCCGGATTCGAGGAAACCCTTGACGGGGAGTATGTGATAATTTAATAAGTTGTTTTTTCCAGTAACCGTCGCACTTTGTTTTTCATAGTGCGCGTTTGTAACATACAATGGATAATCGCGTGAAATTCATCACGGGTAAGCCGTCCTATCACCTCATAATCTTTACCTTCTTGTTCATAGTTTTTCCGCATTAGGTCTATTTCGAATATATCCACCCAAAAACCATAGATATAAGTATGGGTACGGAATGACCATCCTTAGATAGTTATCGGAATTTCTGGAGGAAAATAGTAGGCATTAAAATCTCCTTCTGGGTAATTGATACAACCATGTTTCTTTGGAAGCTGAGCAGGTACATAATCTTCCCTTGTTGGCAAAGTGGCTACTACTACATTATCCCTATCAGTATATAGAGTAATGAAATACTTTGGCTTGGCTACTGCACCGTTTCGAAAGTAAAAGGGAGTACAATACAAGATAGTACCTGGAGTATACATTAGTGTTTCAAAGGTCTGGAAAAATTAGCTATTTCTTTATTCTCGTTGAAGAGTGCTAATTTTACTGGATCGTTTTTTATCAGCAATGATAAATCTATTGTAAGGTCTGTTGTATTGAGGCTTCTGCTATCAAAAACTTCCAGCAAATCGTGCTGATCTGCCATGGTATACCAAGGCGATTCTTTTCGGTGAACGAGCTCAACCAGCTTTTCAGCAGACGTCCATTTGTATGTATCAACTATTTCACGAAGCAAATCTATCTCCATTGGGCTAAATTCATCGTCGCAAAAAGCTATTTTCGGAATAATTCTCGTTCCCTTCTCATCGAATTTTAGATCGATGAAACTTTCAAGCATAAATGGGTGTTCATTGAATTCTTCATAGAGATCTACAGATACAGGGCCCGCTTGCCACACCTTGTATTCGAGGTCAAAAAAAGGTATTCCTTGTCTGGATACAGAAATTTCATCTAAAAGATATACCAGCTTGAGCAATTTAGTTTTGTATAACATGCCCATGCCATTGGCGAGATAGATAATCGCATGGCCCATCTTTTCGACCTGTTGCTTTGTATAGCCTTTATAACGACGATTAACTCCTGATATAGGCATGAAATGAAATTATGATTCACGTACTGTGAAAGTATGAATATTTTACTGCAAGATACTAATATTTTTGGCTAGGGATGAATTCAAGCTAATTAGTACTTATTTGATTGGTTAACAATTGGATATGATTTTTTTCTGATTTGCTAATATAATTAGTATTTAATAACTTTGTGGAATGCTATTGTTTGAAGATACCGCCTTATTTGATGAGGGCAGGAGCAGGTTCGAGGATTTTCGGCTGCCCGGTGCGGATTTGAGGCTTTGGGAACGTTTCTTTTCGAAGACCGAATCGGATAGTTACTTCAATGTTTTGAAGGTGGGTAGCCCATGGCAGCAGCGGGAAAGGAAGATGTATGATAAGGTGGTGCTGGATCCCAGGTTGACGGCTTATTATGGCGGCCCGAACGGACATGAATGGACGGCGCCTTTGCTGGCGATCAAGTCGAAGGTAGAGGAGAAATGCGGACTCGGGTTCAATCGCGTGCTGTTGAATTATTATCGGGATGGAAAAGATTCGGTCGCATGGCATAGTGATACGTTGCCCGCTGATGGAAAGCATCATCCGATTGCGTCGGTTACGTTTGGAGAAACGCGTGTGTTTAAAGTGAGGCATAAGACGGATAAGAATATTCCGCAGCTGGATGTTCCGCTGACGCATGGGAGCTTGCTGCTGATGGGCGATACGATGCAGGAATACTATGAGCATCATGTGCCAAAGACCAGCAGGAGTATCGGGGGACGGATTAATTTGACGTTCAGGATCTCCGACACTGGGGAAAAGGTCTATTAGGGTATGATCACCAGCCTTTTTCCTTCGAGGTCGTTGCGCTGCCAGGCGGATGCGATTTCCGCGAGCGGGACTTCTTCGATTTCCATGTAGAATTTTCCTTCTTTGATCCAGCTCCAAATATTATTGATCTCTTCGAAGACGGATTCGAGTGGTAGGACACCGACGCCCATCATTTCCAGGCCGGAGGTGCGGAAGACCGGGCCGGGGATGGTGATCGTTGCGCCGGCTTTTTCTCCGATCTGGATATAACGGATTCGTTAGTTGCAAAGCCGATGGTTGAGGGAATGAAGGTGCTTAGGAGGACTTCGGTCGGGTGGCCCCATAGGAAATCCAGGATTACGTCGTAGTTGTTTTCGCCGCCGGCCCGGGTGAAGGCTTTGGCGAGGTTTTCGTCGGATTGGCGCAGGTCGATTACCTCGTCTGCGCCGAGGGTGGATAGCAGGTCGAGCGAGCGTGGGTTACGGCCGGTTCCGATTATCTTGCCTGCGCCTAGTATTTTCGCGACCTGGATGGCGATGCGGCCGGAGACGCCGGTGGCGCCATTGATCAGGACGGTTTCTCCTGGTTGTAGTTTCGCTGATTATCTTAAGGGTAAAAGGGACGTGAGTACGGCGGGGGAAATGGCTGCTGCGCTTGCAGGGGAGATTCCGTCGGGGACGGGGAGGGTATAGCCGGCGATTGTTTGGTCGGCGAAGGCTCCGTATGGAGCGGGGATTTTTCCGAAGCTGACGAGGTGGCCATTGGGGGTGGTTCCGACGCCGTCGGTGCCTACGATTGCCGGGAATTGCGGGTACAGGTGTTTGCTGGAATAGTGTGTGCCGGCTGCGGTTCCTTTGTCGAAGTTTTCGAGGACGGCGGCTTTTACCTGGACAGGGGTATAGTCTTGAGCGGCGATGGGAGCGGGGAACTCTTCATACTGGGGAATCTGCCCGAACTGGTGGATGACGGCTGCTTTCATGACTTTTTTTATCAAAGGTCATGAGTGGGCGGGGCGGATACGATAACAATTGTTAAGAAACGGAATTGCGGATTCTGCTGAGGGAAACGGGGGTGATCCCGAGGTAGGAGGCGATGTAGTGCTGCGGCACGCGAAGGACGATGTGGGGGCGTTCTTTTACGAGCTTCAGGTATCGTTCTTTTGGGTTTTGTGTGATAAAGGAAACCAGCTGGCGGGTATAATTGAAGTGCCGTTCGAAGATCCCGTCGATAAGGCTTGCTCTTATTTCGGGGATTTCCATTGCCTCATTCATGATCTTGACCAGGTCGCTTTTGCTGATCCAATGCAGGATGCAGGGCTCGACCGACTCGATGGTGACGAAGCTGGGGATGTTCTTTCGGAAGCTTTCGGCGGATGAAATGGTTTCTTTTTCGAAAAAGAACTGGAAGGTGATGTCTTTGCCGCCTTTGTTTATCCAGGCCCGGAGGCAGCCTTTCTCGATGTGGAATGCTTTTTTGGAGATTTGTCCCTCTCGAAGGAGGACTGTTTTTGCCGGGACTTCGATGCGGTGGAGGTAAGTGCTGTACTCGTCCCATTTGTCTTTTAGCTGAGGAAAGGCTGACTTGAACTGTTCGAATAACATGAAAGTTAAGGTACGGAAAAATGAAAAATCCGGCTTATGTTTGCGGTACAAATGTGTATTTTATACACGAAATGATTGTTTTATGAAAAGAATATCAGTATTGCTGCCTCTGCTCCTGTTGTTTGTTGCGGCTTTTTGCCAGGAGCTGCGTTCTCCGAATGGAAACTTTAGGATGAATTTTTCGGTTGCGGGCGGAGGGCGTCCGGTCTATCGGCTGGCGTTCAAAGGCCGGGAGGTCATCAAGCCTAGCGGACTGGGGCTGGAGCTGAAGAACGACAGCTTTTCGCTGGCCAGCGGCTTTGTCATTACCGATTCGGCAAGGAATACCCATGACGATACCTGGACTCCGGTATGGGGAGAAGTCAAGCAAATTCGGAATCATTATAATGAGCTGGCGATTACATTGAGCCAGCCGGCGTCGAAGCGGAAGATGGTGATCCGGTTCCGGGCTTTCGATGAAGGGATTGGATTCAGATATGAATTCCCTGCCCAGGAGAACCTGGTTTATTTCATCATCAAGGAGGAGAAGACGCAGTTTGCGATGACGGGGGATCATACGGCGTTTTGGATTCCGGGTGACTACGATACGCAGGAGTATGACTATACGACGTCAAGACTGTCCGAGATAAGGGGTTTGCAGATGAAGGCGATAACGGCAAACGTTTCTCAGACTAGCTTTTCTCCGACCGGGGTGCAGACGGCGTTGATGCTGAAGACCGACGATGGACTATACATCAATCTGCATGAGGCGGCGCTGATCAACTATTCCTGTATGCACCTGAACCTGGACGACAAGAATCTTGTGTTCGAGTCCTGGCTCACGCCGGATGCAAAGGGAGACAAGGGATATATCCAGGCGCCATCGGTCTCTCCGTGGCGGACCATTATTGCCAGCGATGACGCCAGGGATGTATTGGCGTCCAAGATGGCCTATAATCTTAATGAACCTTCCAAAATAACAGAGACATCGTGGATCAAACCGACCAAGTATGTGGGGGTGTGGTGGGAGATGATCACGGGCAAATCTACCTGGGCTTATACCGATCAGTTCCCTTCGGTTATATTGGGCGCTACGGATTATCGAAATGCCCGACCCAATGGACGGCATGGGGCTACGACTGCCAATGTGAAGAAATATATCGATTTCGCTGCAAAGAACGGTTTCGATGCTGTGCTGGTGGAGGGATGGAATGTAGGGTGGGAGGATTGGTTTGGGAATATGAAGGAGAAGGTATTCGATTTTATTACGCCTTATCCGGATTTCGATCTACCCGGTTTGCACGCCTATGCGCAATCTAAACATGTCAAGCTGATCATGCACCATGAGACGTCGGGCTCGCCGCGGAATTATGAGCGTTACCTGGATACGGCTTTCCGGTTGATGAAAAGCAATGGCTATGATGCGGTGAAGACGGGTTATGTCGGCAATATTATCCCGGCCGGGGAGAATCATTACAACCAATTTATGGTCAATCACTATCAGTACGTGATCGAAAAGGCCGCCGGCTATCATATCATGGTCAATGGGCACGAGGCGGTGAGGCCTACGGGGATTGCGCGGACCTATCCGAATATGATCGGAAATGAATCGGCGCGGGGAACGGAATACCAGGCTTTTGGCGGTTCAAAACCGAACCATGTTACGATCCTTCCGTTTACGCGGCTGCTCGGCGGTCCGATGGATTATACGCCGGGGATTTTCGAGATGGACCTGAGCAAGATCAATCCGAAGAATAGCTCTCATGTCAACAGCACGCTGGCTAATCAGCTGGCGCTTTATGTGACGATGTATAGCCCCTTGCAGATGGCGGCGGATCTGCCGGAGAACTATGAACGTTTTCCTGACGCGTTCCAGTTTATCAAGGACGTGGCGGTGGATTGGGATGACAGTAAGTATATGGAAGCGGAGCCGGGGAAGTTCATTACTGTGGCGAGGAAGGCCAAGGGTACAGAGAATTGGTTCGTCGGTAGTGTGAACGGCGATTCGGCGCGGATTTCGGCTATCGACTTTGGTTTTTTGACTCCTGATAAGAAATATACGGCTACTGTCTATGCGGATGCGCCTGCGGCGCATTATAAGACCAATCCGCAGGCGTATGTGATTAAAAAAATCGCGGTGACCAGTAAGACGCGGATAAAGCAGTTTTGCGCACCGGGCGGGGGGTATGCCATTAGCATTACCAGGGACTGATTCCGGTGTCCGGCGCGTTGTCATCGCTGAAGAACTGGCCGGTTGGGCCGTCGGGGCTTAGGGTGGCGGCTTTGACCAGTCGGGCGGCTGCATCGGGAATGGTGCCGGTGCCCTGGTGGTGGTTGAAGTCAGTGGCGGTAAAGCCGGGATCGACTGCGTTCACCTTGAACGGCGTATCGCGCAGCTCGTAGGCCAGGACGATCGTATAGGCGTTGAGGGCGGCTTTGGATGGAACGTAGGCCGCGCCTTTGAACTTATAATATTTCCATGCAGGGTTGTTGTGCATTGTTAGCGAACCGAGGCCGGAGGTCACGTTGACGATTCGGGGTTCGGGCGATTGTTTGAGCAGGTCGATGAAGGTCTGTGTCGTTTCTATTACGCCGAATAAATTTGTTTCAAAAACCTGACGGATGGTGTTGACGTCCGTGTCGAGCGGGGTCTGCGGCATTCCGCCGCTGATGCCGGCGTTGTTGATTAGTACGTCGAGGGTTTTGATTTGTTGACGGGCGGCTTTTATCGAGATGGGGTCGTTGACGTCGATGGTTATAGGTTCTACGTTTTCCAGTCCTTCGGACTTTAATTGATTGGCCGCTTGCAGACCTTTTTGGGTGTCGCGGCTGCCCAGGTAGACATAATACCCTTTTTGCAATAACTGTCTGGCTGTCTCCAAGCCGATGCTTTTGTTCGCTCCTGTAATAAGTACTGTTTTCATGCTACAAAGCTACCATGGGCAGGAGCTATGGCAGGAACACATTCACCGGTATTAATGGTACATTTTGCGGATGCTGGTCCGGTATTCGGCTGGAGTTGTACCGGTTTCCCGTTTGAAGAAGCGGTTGAAGTAGGAGGCGTCGGCAAAGCCGAGGTCGAAGGCGATCTCTTTGATGGGGCTGTCGGTATGGAAGAGGAGGCGACGGGCTTCGAGGACGAGCCGCTGGTGGATGTGGTCGATGGCGGAGTGGCCGCTTTGCGCTTTTACGACCTCGCCCAGGTGGCCGGGGGAAATGTTGAGGAGTGCCGCATATTCTGCTACCTCGTGCAGGCTGCGGAAGGACTCGTCGATTTTGGCCTGGTATCGTTTCAGCAGAAGACGGTCAGGCGAGGGCGTGTCGCTTTTGTATTGTTCGGTATACAGGCGGCTCAGGTAGGTAAGCAGCACCGTCAGGTAGGCGGTCAGCATACGCTGCTGCCATTCGCCGGGTTTGTTATATTCGGAATAGATCTTGTCCGTCAGGTCCTCCACAAAGGTCAGGTCAGGATCGGAAAGCAGCAGCTCGTGGCCATTCTGTGGATTTAGGATCAGTGGAAGCTTGCTCAGTGCGGCATTTTCCTGCAGGGCGAGGAACTCGGTGGTGAAGGAGATGCTGGTGCACCAGATTGGCTTAGGTTCTTCCTTTAGGTGTACCTGCTGCGGTACGGTAAAATAGAATGTATTGTCTTTAAGATCATAGGGGATCATGTCGACCCAATGGCGGCTGGAGCCGCGTTTTACAAAAACCATGAAGTAATAGTCTTTCCGGTGCGGGAGGAGGAAGTCGGGGGTGTAGGCAGCTTCTCCTTCGGCGCGGCCAATTTTGAGCAGACGGTTTCCTGGCATGTCGCCGGTGCCCAGGGGATAGACCCGCACCTGCTGGTCGATGTTCAGTACAGACATAGTATGAAGCTACAAATTTTATCGTTAGATTGCAGGAAACGAGACTCTATATGAATTATAAAACCATTATCCCGGCCTGTCTTTTTCTTTTCGCCTGTCAGTCGTCTTCTGCTCCTGCGATTGTAGGAACCTGGCGGCTTGTTTCCGGCACTACCATTACCAAGGGTGTTTCGGAGGTTACAGATTATTATTCCAAAAATACCCGGATGCTCAAGATCATCAACGGAACTCACTTCACCTTTATCAAGCATGACATTAACAGCCCAAAGGATTCCTCTAATCATTTCGATGCGGGTGGAGGAAGCTATACGCTTGACGGGAACCAGTATACCGAGCACCTGGATTTTTATGGCGATAAGAATTGGGAAGGCAAAACGTTTACGTTTACGGTGACCATTAATGGAGATACGCTTGTTCAAAGGGGGATGGAAAAAGTGGAAGGCGCTGGTGTAGATAGAGAGATCATCGAAAAATATATAAGAGAGAAATAAACAGTTTTGTATATTTACCGTACCGGTACTAACTACTTACGATTCAACCGACGGTATGCTTGTTATGTCATTAGAGAATCAAACCGAGCTGCTTTCCCGTATAGCAGAAGGGGACGAAAAGGCCTTCCGGCGGTTGTTTGACCATTATTGGGACCGGGTTTACCTGGTCGCTTTCACGCTTACGAAGTCTGCCGAGCTGTCCAAGGAAATGGCCCAGGACATTTTTCTAAAAATCTGGCAGAAGAGGGAGCAGCTCCCCGGCGTCCTGCAATTCGAATCCTGGTTATTTATTACCGCCCGTAATCATATTCTGAATCAGCTGCGAAAAAAGTCGCACGACAAAGAGTTTACCGACCACCTGGAAGCCCATTTCTCGGGCTCGTCCGTCACTCCCGAACAGGAATTACTTTTGAAAGAGACCCAGCAGCTGGTGGCCATGGCCATACGGCAAATGCCTCAGCGTCAACGGGAAGTGTATACTTTAAGCCGCAAGGAAGGGCTGGACACGGCTGCCATCGGCAGGCGGCTGGGTATTTCCAGGCTCACGGTCAAAAGCCATCTCACCAAGGCCTTGCAGCATATCCGGGAGTACATCCTTCCTTCTCCGGATAAATTTTTTTTATTTCTGCTAATACTCCCCCCTTATTTTATGTGTCTTTAGTGTAGAAATGCACTGCACATGACGAGAAAATCCCAGGAAGAACTGATAGAGGGCTTCCTCCACAACAACCTTTCCGATGAAGAATTAGTGAATTTTCTTACTCTCTTAAAAGAGGATAAGATCGACCCGCAGCTGCGCGAATACGTCGACCGGCTTTTTGCGGCTTCTGCCGATGCCAGGCCGGTGTCCGACGAGGCGGAAAGGGAGTCGGTGTTTGAGCAGATTGTCGGTACGGAGGCTCCGGTCGTTCCTATTCGGAGGAGAGCCGGCGTGTATTGGATGACCGGTATTGCAGCAGCGATGTTGCTGCTTGTGGCGGGCGTCTGGTTGTATTGGAAAAAGCCGGTTGAAAAACCTATGTCTGAGAAGGCCGTTGTTAGCGTTGCCCAGGTTAAACAGAAGGGTAATAAGGCTACGCTCAAGCTGGCCGATGGCACTGTGGTGGCGTTGGATGATGCGAAGAATGGCGAGCTGGCCAAGCAGGGCGGCAGTAAAGTAATTAAGATCGATGGTAAGCTGGCTTATAGCGCTTCCAGTGTCGATGAGGTTTTATACAATACTATTTCCACTCCACGAGGAGGTCAATACCAGGTGGAGCTGGCGGACGGAACGATAGTCTGGCTGAATGCCGCGTCGTCTCTACATTTTCCCACGGCCTTCAAGGGGAAGGAGAGGTCCGTCGAGATCACTGGTGAAGCATATCTGGAAGTTGCCAAGAATAAAGACAAGCCCTTTGTCGTCGTCGTCAATGGCTCGCGGATTGAGGTCCTCGGTACGAGCTTCAACGTGTCGGCTTATGCCGATGAACGGCAGCTGACGACGACTCTGCTCGAGGGCAGCGTCAAATTCGTCAATGGCGACAATGAGACCTTATTGGCTCCGGGGCAGCAATCGCGTCTTTCCAATGGACGCGTCAAGCGGGTAGATAATGTAGACGTGAATGCGGTGATCGCCTGGAAGAACGGGATGTTTCATTTCGAGAATGCTACCATCGAAACGATCATGAATCAGCTGGCGCGTTGGTATGACGTAGATCTGGTTTATGAGGACGGGGGCTTTCAAAACAAACGGATGGGTGACGTGCTGCACGCGGATATACCGAGGGATACGAAGCTGGATGACGTGTTAAAAGCGCTGGAGATTGCGTGTAAGGCAAAGTTTCAAATAGAAGATAAGAAGATTATCATAAAGCATTGATCTGAACGAAAACCGGAAGTGCTGGTAACACTCCCGGCGAATAGTCAGGTTAATCAATTTCGAACGTGGATCGCATATTGTTAACGCTAACAAATTCAAATCTATGCCAATTATTGCTTGCTGCAAACTTTTCTTTGCCCGGAAAAGTTTGACCAAAACGTTGCTGATTATGAAACTGACAGCCTTTTTGCTTCTCGTTTTTAGCCTTCAGCTCTCGGCCAAAACGGAAGCTCAGAACCTAACGCTTTCAGAAACCAACTCCCCTCTTCCGAAGGTCTTCCGGGAAATAAAAAAGCAGACCGGGTACACCTTCGTCTACAGAGAAAGTCTTCTACAAAACGCTAAGAACATTACCATTCAAATCAACAATGCTCCGCTCGAGCGGGTATTGGATCTCTGTTTTCACGATCAGCCCTTTACTTACACCATTCTCAACAAGATGATTATTCTCAGAGAGGTCGAGGCGGCTCCTCCTCCTGTACAGAAGGAAGAGCCCCCCGCACCTCCTGCGTTTACCATCACCGGCCGGATTGCCAGTGACAAAGGTGAGCCGCTGGCCGGTGCAAGCGTTACGGAGAAAGGCACCAGCAACACGGTAGTGACGCGTGACGATGGCAGCTTTTCTATTGCTGTAAAGAATGAGAACGCGCGTCTCGTTGTCTCTTTTGTGGGATACGATAGCAAGGAAATCGCGGTAGGCGGCCGTGCTACGCTGGATATCGCGCTTGCTCCGACCAACACCAGTCTGAACGACGTGGTGGTGGTAGGGTATGGTACGCAGAAGAGAAAGGACCTGACGGGTTCGGTCGCTTCGGTCGGCAGCAGGGATATCAAGGACCTGGCGGCTCCCCGGGTCGACCAGGCGCTTATCGGCAAGGTTGCCGGTGTTCAGGTCAAGCCTGTGTCCGGCGAACCCGGCGCTCCGCCCCAGATACGGATCAGGGGTATCGGCAGCATCTCTGCAAGCTCCGGTCCACTTTATGTCGTGGATGGTTTCCCGACGACCAATATCGAAACGCTCAATCCGAACGATATCGAGAGCATGGACATCTTAAAGGACGCTTCCGCCACGGCTATCTATGGTTCCCGTGGTTCCGGCGGCGTTATCATCATCAATACCAAGCGGGGCAGGTCCGGCAAGGCGACGCTCACCTTCGATACATATCAGGGCTGGCAGAAAGTGGCCAAGCGTCCCAAGTTTATGAATGCGATGGAACAGGCGCAGTATTATTACGACGGCATCCGTAATAGGAACATCGATGAAGGCCGGGACGTTTCCGGTCCTGTCACCGGCTGGTTCCGGCAGGTGCCGCAGGAAGCGCTGGATGTACTCTCCGGGAAGAACACCTATGACGCAGATGCGCTCGACGCGGTCCTTCAGACGGCGCCGCAGCAGCAATACCAGATCGGCGCTACGGGCGGTACCGAGAACATCCGATATGCCTTGAGCGGCGAGTTTTTCAACCAGGACGGTATCGTCATCAACAGCAACTTCAAACGCTATTCCTTCCGGGCGAATATCGACGCCCGCTTCTCCAAGAAATTTGCGGTGAAGGTCAATCTTAATCCGACCTATACCAGCTCGAACAATATCGTCGCAGCCGGTGCGGGTACGGGTCCCAACGATGGCGTCATCGCCCAGGCTATGATGGCGAATTCCTGGTATCCGCTGAAAAACCCCGATGGTACTTATTTTGCCTTTAGCGGACTGGCCGGTTCGTCCAACCTGACCAATCCTTTGGCGCTGGCCAATGAAGTAAAAGCCAATCAGGGTATGATCAGATTGCTTGGAAATATCAGTGCCGAATACGAGATCGTGAAATCGTTAAAGCTGAACGTATTGCTGGGGACCAATGTGATGAGCACCAAGAGCAGCCGTTTCAAGCCGCAGCTGCCGGCGTTTTTCAACGACCCAGCCATCGGTAATGACTCTTCCAACATGCTGACCAACTGGCTCTCGGAATATACCCTGACGTACACCAAGAGCTTTGGTAAGCATAATCTATCGGCGCTGGGTGGTTATACCATTCAAAAGGAAGACTTCCGGTCCAACTCCATCACCAGCAATAAGTATCCCAACAACCTGGTGCCTTACCTGAGCGCTGTCAGCGGCCAGATAACGGACGGTTCTTCGAATGCCTATCAATGGTCTCTCATTTCGTACCTGGGAAGGATCAACTATAACTACGATAGCCGGTATTATTTGACTGCTTCTTTACGGTCGGATGGCTCTTCGCGCTTCGGTTCGCAGAACAAATACGGTCTTTTCCCATCTTTTGCGGTTGCATGGCGTCTTTCGGACGAGGTCTTTATGAAGCCGCTGGACTGGCTTAGCGAGCTGAAACTGCGCGCCAGCTATGGTCAGACCGGGAATAACAATATCGGCAACTATGACCAGTACGCGACCATCAACTACGAGCGGTATACCCTTGCTGGCACTGCGTTGGGTGGGTTCTCTGCGGGGCGGCTCGCCAATCCCTTACTCACCTGGGAGAAGCAAAAGCAGATCAACCTGGGCGCCGACATCTCGCTGTTCCAGCGGAGGATTAACCTCACGGTCGATCATTTTCAATCCACCAATACCGATCTGCTGCTAAGCGTCAACGTGCCGATGACTACGGGCTTCAGCAGGGCGCTGGAAAATATCGGGGAAGTAAAGAATACGGGGTGGGAATTTGGATTGAATACGGTCAATACTACCGGTAAAATTCAGTGGACTACGGATTTCAATATCTCCATTTTTCGCAATAAGGTGACGAAGCTTGGTCCGCAGGGTGACCCCATTTATTCGGGCGGTAACGTCACCATGATCGGTCAGCCTATCGGGATGTTCTATGGCTTTATCAACGACGGCGTGTTCAAGAACCAGGGTGAGCTGGACAAAGGTCCGATCTTCTCTCCGGGCTCTGCGGTACGTTCCAGGGTAGGGGACTCCCGTTTTCGTGATATTTCGGGGCCCAATGGAAAGCCCGACGGCATCATCGACAGCCGCGACCAGACCATCATGGGGAATCCCTATCCCAACTACTATTTCGGAATGAGCAACCGCGTTTCCTACAAGAGCTTCAGCCTGAGCGTCAGCCTGCAGGGTTCGGTGGGGAATAAGATTTTGAGCATCAGCCGGCTCGGGACGCTGAATACGCGCGGCCGCGTAAGACAGCTCAAGTCTTCCAACGCTTACTGGAAGAGCGAGCAGAACCCTGGTGACGGTTATGTTCCAAGACCGAATGACGCGCCAACGGGTAACAACCGGGAGCCCTGGAACTCGCGTTACCTGGACTACGGCACCTATCTGCGTATCAACAATATCAACCTTGGCTACCTGGCGCCGGCGTCCTTCGTCAACAAGCTGAAAGTGCAGTCTATACGGCTCTATTGCAGCATCACCAATCCGTTTCTGTTCACCAAGAACGAATCCTTCAACCCGGACGTCAGCAATACGGATGACAGCCTGACCCCCGGCATCGATAACAACAACTATCCCCTGACGAAGAGCCTGGTGATAGGTCTAAACCTTGCTTTCTAACGATCTTAATCTATCAACTATATGAAAAAGATATTCATGACGATAACCGGGCTGTCACTGATAGCGCTGACGGCCTGTAAAAAGAGCTTCATCGAACGTGTGCCGACGGCCACCGTCAGTATCGACGTATTATATAAGACGGACAAGGATTTTCAGGATGCGGTAGCCGGGTGCTACGCCATTCTGCAGACCCAATACCTCAACTTCTGGGTATTCGGCGATCTGCCCGCCGATGACATCCAGGAAGACATTCCCAACCATTTCGAGCACACGGCCGTCGAACAGTTTACCGTCAACGACCGGACGGCGATCCTGGAATCCACCTGGATGAACTACTACAAACTGATCAGCCGTACCAATAGCGTGCTCGCCAAAATCGAGGGGAAGGACGCGGCCGTTATTACGAATAAGGACCGGCACATCGGCGAGGCAAAATTCATGCGGGCCCTCGCGTATTTCGACCTGGTGCGGATCTATGGCGATGTACCGGCTATCACCACCGAGGTAACGGTCGCCGAGTCCTACAAGTCGGGCCGGGCGAAGGTGGATAATATCTACAACGATATCATCATCAAGGACCTGCTCGACGCAGAAGCCAAGTTGCCTGTGAAGTATAGTGGAGTAGACGTGGGGAGGGCTACGAAGGGTGCGGCAAAGGCGCTGCTTGGAAAGGTCTATCTCACGCGCAAGGACTTTGCAAAGGCGGAGACTAAGCTGCAAGAGGTCACTACGCTGGGATATTCATTACTACCCAATTACAAGGACCTCTGGGATTATACCAAGAATGAGCATCATAGCGAATACATCTTCGATATCGAATTCGAGGAAGGTATCCAGGAGGGGAGCAGCTATACGCATCAATTTGTCCCGGCGTGGTTGACGCTGACCGATTATTACGGTATCAAGGGCGGGCAGGCGCAAAGTGATGGGGCGTCTACTACTGGTTTCTATGCCGCCTTCGACCCGTCGGATAAGAGAAGAGATATCAACGTGCAATATGGCTTGACGATCAATGGCGTATATACACCGATACCTACTACACAGATTCAGGCATCAAAATCCTATTCGATGAAATATATCACACCCGTTGCATCTTCGAATGACAGCCGCGCCAACTGGAAAGTTATTCGTTATGCGGATGTGCTGCTGATGTATGCAGAAGCCTTGAATGAGAATGGCAAGACGGGGCTTGCGCAGGACCAGCTGAACCTGGTGCACGTGCGTGCGGGACTTTCTGCGTATTCTGGTTTGAATCAGACAGACGCGAGGGAGAAGATCTATCTGGAAAGGCGACTGGAGCTGTGTCTGGAAGGGCACCGCTGGTTCGACCTGGTTCGTACGGGCCGGGCGCTTGCGACGATGCAGCCGGCGGGGATGAAGGCACACCAGACGATATTTCCGATACCGTTGAGTCAGATTCAGATCATTAACAATCCTACTATTTTTCCGCAAAATCCAGGGTACTAGTAGTCTACTAACACCTGAGGCCCTGGAAGGGCCTCGTCCGAAGGACAATCATTAGCGCTGTGCCGGAGATGCGCTAATTTTTGAAAAGCGCATCTCCGGCACACACTTAAAATATTATCATGAAAAGAATCTCAACCGCGAAGAACAACTCCCGCCGTGCCTTTTTGAAAAGCAGCGCCCAGATTGCGGCTCTTGCTGCGACTGCGCCGATGACAGGGTTTTCACCGATGGACCTGGTGGCGAAGAAGAAGGCTGCTGCCGATATGATCAATGGTATCCAGATCGGGGCTATCTCTTTTGTAGATGAAGGAGTAGACAAGGTGCTGGACATCGTTCAGCAGCGTGCTGCCTGTAATACTGTTTTTTTGACCACATTTACGTATGGCCGCGGTTTGGCGGGCCGTCAGATGCCCGGCAAAAAATTTCCGGATCATGGCTCGCAGACCTCCGATGAAAGTACTTTTCATGGCGGGAACTATGCAACGCCGCATCCCCAGTATTATAATAATACCACGATTAAAGTCCCACATGCTCCTGAAATAGGGAATGTGGATATTTTGAAAGAGGTATTGCCGGCTGCGAAGAAAAGGGGGATTAAGATATATGCCAGCATCGAAGACCAATGGAAAAGCGACGTCCCCGGTATTCAGGACTGTTATGAGATCGATCTGATGGGCAGGAAGGCCAACACCGTCTGTCTTTACAACCCGAATATCCGGAACTATTGGACCAGCCTGGTGACGGACCTCTGCAAGTCGTACGATATCGACGGCATTCTGCTTTTTAATGAGCGCAGCGGGCCACTGCTGAATGCGCTTGGTGCGAGCCATTTTCAGTCCATCGACAGCTCTCGTGTGACCTGTTTTTGCGAGCATCACCAGCGTGCGGCGAAGGAAAAGGGCATCGATTTCAAAAGAGCTAAGGAAGGCTATCTAAAGCTGGATCAGTTTATCCAGGCTTCGCTGAAAGGGCAGCGGCCGGTAGATGGTTACTATGTGGCTTTCGAGCGGCTGATGATGGAATATCCCGAAATCGCTGCCTGGGACCGTGTCTTCGACGAAGGCAAGCATCAGGTGCTGCACGAAGTCTATGATACTGTAAAGGGCATCAATAAGAACCTCCAGGTGGGATTTCATATCGAGCACGTCAATTCCTTCAATCCTATCTTTAGGGCAGCGAGGGATTATTCGCAGCTGGCAGAAAAAGCAGATTTTTTGAAAGTGGTGGCTTACAATGTCTGCGCAGGCGAGCGGTATGCGAATTTTATCAAGAACATCGGCTCTACGGTCTTCCGCGATGTTCCGCTGGATGAGCTGTATCGGTTCAACAATCATTTGCTGGGTTATGGGAACGAAGCTCCGTTGGACAAGCTGCCGACGGAGGGTCTTTCCGCGGATTACGTTTACCGGGAAACCAAGCGGGCGATCGATGGCGTCAAAGGAAAATGTAAGATCTTGCCGGGTATCGACGTCAACATTCCGGTAAAGGATACGAGCCGTCAGTGTTCTGCGGAGGATGTATATGCCGCTACGCTGGCGGGGTATAAGGCGGGTGCGGATGGGACGATACTGTCGCGCAAATATTCCGAGATGACGATGGCGCAGGTGGATGCGGCGGGTCGTGCGATTCGGGATGGTCTTAAATTAAAATCGTAAATACAATATGAAAGCTATTTCGCGTAGAAAATTCGTACAGACGAGTGTAAAGATTGGCGCGGCTGCGTTGCTGCCTTCGGTTCTTAGAGCGGAGACTCCGGCGGCGGCGGGAGAAAAGCTGGTGGGCTTGCAGATCGGCGCTATTTCCTTTGTCGACGAAGGCATCAATCAAGTATTGGATAACATACAAGAGAGGGGGCAGGTCAACACCCTCTTTCTTGCCACTTTTACCTATGACACGGGTATTGGGGGCAGGCAGCTTCCGGGGTATCCGTTCCCGGATCATGGGAAGCAGGAGTACCTGGATTTTCGTGGGGGTAACTTCGCTACGCCGCACGCGCAGTTTTACAAGAATACTATTTTGAAAAACACGAAGGCGCCCGATCATGGGGACTGGGATATGCTGGCGGCGGTGCTGCCGGAGGCTAAGAAGAGGGGATTGAAGACCTATGTGTTCAACCAGGATAGCTTCACCTGGCATAAGGATACGCCGCACATTGCAGAGCTGCAGGAGACGGGGATCTATGGACAGCATATCGAAAGCTGCTGCGATTTGAATCCGGACTATATCAATTTCGTCAGCGGTATGACCAAGGACATCTGTTCCAGCTATGATATCGACGGGCTGATGTGGAGCTCGGAGCGGCAGGGGCCTTTCAACAATGCCATTCAGCCTTTCAAGGGTGAGCGGCCGACCAATCGCATAACCTGTTTCTGTAAGCATCACCGGAAGGCGGCGAAGGAACGGGGGATCGACGTCGAGCGGGCGTTGGAGGGGTATCGCAAGCTGGTGGATTTCTCGCGGGCTTCGACGCAGGGTGAGCGGCCAGTGGATGGATATTTCTCTAGTTTTTGGAGGATTCTGACGGACTACCCGGAAATATTGGCCTATGAGAAACTGTGGACCGAGGGAAATCACGCAACCTATGCCAATGTCTATCATTCGGCCAAGGAAGCGAAGCCTTCTATCCAGGCGGGTTTTCATATCTGGCATTCGAACTCGCTGAGTCCTTTTACCAAGGCCGAGATGCCGTATGAGCGGCTGGCCTATGCCGACTTTATAAAGCCGGTGGTTTATAACATTGTCGGAGGTTCCCGGTATGCGGGTTATATCAATGCGGCTGCGTCGACCGTGTTCCGGGACGTGCCTGCGGAGGAATACCTGCGGCTCAATAACCACCTGATGAATTATGGAGATATGTCATTGAAGGACCTTGGGAAGGATGGGATGCCCGAAGAGTATGTGACGCTGGAAACCAAGCGGGCGCTGGACAGCGTAAAGGGAAAAACAAAGATCTATACGGGTCTGGATATCGATATTCCGGCGAAGCCCGAGAATAAGCAGACGTCGCCGGAAGATGTGTACCGGTCTACGATGAATGCGTTGAAGGCGGGGGCCGAGGGTGTCATCTTCTCCCGGAAGTATTCTGAAATGAAGCTGCCGAATATCGCTGGCGGCGGTAAAGCTATAAAAGACTTTTATGCGGGTAAATAAGATCGTTTGTATTTTGTTGATGATGCTGGCTGGCCGACAGGTCTTTGCACAGGAATGGAATAAGAAGATCGCCGACGAATGGTTCAAGAAGGAAGTTTGGCAGCAGGTGAAGTACGATGGCTTTGGCCGGCCGCTCGAAGCCAATCCTCTGAAACCACATTCTTCTATCAACAGGGTGTTGTTCGCCGAGCAGTATCATAAGAACAAGGCGGAGTGGGATAAAGCGTTTGCGTATCTGCGGGATACGGATTTAAGCACAGTAGCTGCGGGGAAGTTTACCGTCGATGGTCAGACCGTGATGGTGAGTGATGGGCGGCCGAGGATGATGGATACGACGAAGTGGGAGGGGCATGTGCTGTATGCGGATCTGCAGTATGTCTATAGGGGACGGGAGAAGATGGGTCGGGCTGAAATCGCTAAGCTGAAGCCGGCGACTGCGTATGATTCTGTACGTGATATACGGTTTTATGAGGGTGATGGGCAGTATTTCGAAGTGGGTGCGGGGACGTTTTGCATTTTCTTTCCGGGTGAGGGGCATCGGCCGAACTTACAGATCGATGAGGGGACGGATAAGAAATTTGTCGTTAAGGTGCGGATTGTGCCTTAAAAGGGGAAGGTTTTCCGGAATTGGGAATAAGGAGTTGTACTAACTTCCTGATAATGTGTTTTTTGTAAATTGGTACAGATGTGGTTGATAATTAACCATTTATCTGATATCCAATGCAAAAAAGCTTTTTGGCGCTTTTTATAGCCCTATGTCTGTCCCTCCCTGCACTAGCAACTGCGTATACCAGTACTGGAACCGGATCATGGACTTCCACGTCGAGCTGGCTTCCGGCTGGCGTACCGGACGTTGGAGACGATGTAACCATTCTGGCCGGGCACGTCATCACGATGAATGCCAATCCCGGCGCTTGTAATAATCTTACCATTTGGGGAACGCTCACCTGGGCGAATGCAAGGACTCTTAACGTGGGTGGGAATCTGCGTTTGAATTCGGGCGGCGCCATTACCGGCACTGCGACAGGGGTTCTTAATGTTACAGGGGCATTTGCGGCTGCGGCGGGTGCGGGAACCATTGGTCAGAATACGATGACGGTGAGTTCCAACTCGACTTTTATCGGGGTTGTTACGTATACCAGCGCTACGGGAACGCAGAATTTCAATGGTCCTGTTTCTCTGAATAATGGATCTGGGATTGCGTTTAATGCGGCAAAGACGGTGAACTTCGGCGGGGCGGCTTCGACGAGCGGTACGGTTACTTTTTCGGGTTCTGCGGTGGGTAACCTGAACATGGCTTCTACGCTGAATGTTCCGGCTTCGTCGGTGCTGAATATTGGCAGTACGAATCTTTCCGTCACGGGTGCTACTACCGATGCGGGTACTATTCTGTATACAAATGCGAATGGCGCGAAGACGTTTGGCAACGTCACTATTGCTTCGGGCGGTCTTTGGGATTGTTCGGGGAGCGACATGGCCTTTGTCATGGCTGGAAACCTTACGAACAACGGTACGTTCAATGCCAGCGCTACGGTTACTGGTCCAAACGAATATAAATTCACGTCTGCTACGGCGACTATTGCCGGTACGCTGACGATTCCTAATCTGAGCGTTGCTTCGGGAGCTGTTTTGACGAATACGAATGTGTTGACTATTTCCGATTCTTTGTATGGTTCGGGGAAATATTTCCAGGGAGCTGGCTCCACCTTGCTCTATACTGCTCCGAAGCTCATTGTCGTGAGTACTTTTAATCCGAGTGCGGGCGTTAACCTGGTCGATTATAGCTATGCGGGTGCACAGACGGTCTATGGCGGCAATTCGGTTACTTATTCTAATCTGAATATTTCCAATTCGGGGGTTAAGATGCTTGGGGGGAATTTAAACGTGGGTGGTAATTTGACCGTGCAGGGGACGGCTACGTTGGACGTCAATGTGGTAAAAAATTATAGTATCAATGCCGGGGGTAACTGGACCATTACAAGTACTAGCGCTACGCCGTTCCTGCCACAGCAGGGTATGGTAACTTTTAATGGCAGCAGTGGTACGCAGGCTATCAGTACGGTTGTTACGGGGGGGCAGACTTTTTATAATGTTGCGTTTAATAACACTTCTGTTTCGAGTCCGGGTATTGCTACGTCGGTTAATTTAAATGTTACACACAATACAACTTTCACCCAGGGGAGTCTCGACCTGAAAGGTCGTGACTTTATCATTACGGGGGATGTTACCAATACCACGGACCAGCTGAACGGAGGGCTAATCCTGACGAGCGTGGCTGGTTCGACCTTCAAGGTGTCGGATCCGAATAGTAATAAGACGACTAATTATATGGGGACGCAGATTGGAACGGCGACGGCAGGGGTGACGATTAGCGACAGTTCCGGGAGGATCCAATTTGAAAACTTTACGCAGTACGGTACCGCGAATTTTGTAAAGACCTTGAATGCGGATGATATTTTCGGAGGCGGGAATGTTTATCATGGTCCGGTGACATTTACTGCGGCTCCGACGGCGAGCCGGTGGAGGATGGGCGATAATATGGCCTTGCCTGATACCTTTTACAACGCTACGTTTAACGCGTTGGCGACGGGTGGATCGAATAATAATTTTATCGTAGGAGCCAATTCCATCGGCAATGCCTTTTACGGTACGACGACCATGACCTCTGTTACGGATGGGGGCTTTTTTATCTGCCGGCAGAACGGCGGTGGGAATGCCTCGGCCAGGTTCTATGGACCGGTGATTGCCAATATCGGATTGACGGGGAATATGACTTTTGCCGATGCGGGTTCGGGTAATGTGAACAGTGTGACCTTCGATAATACCATCACGTTGAATTCGACGTCGACCTCGACCGGTTTTTTCCACTTTGCCAATAATAATGCGTATGGGACTATCATACTGAACAGCGGTGCGCAATTTCTTACTGGTTCTATCAATGGACAGACAAATGTCTATTTGTGCAATCTCACGCAGCTCGGTACGCTGACGCAGACCGTGAATACCGCCGGTAGTACCGGTGCGCTTTATGTCGGAGGTACGACGTCGCTTCCTTCCTACTCCTGTACGTTTAACGGCCCGTGTAATTTCACCGCGGATACGGCAGGATATTTCGTTGGGAACACGTTTAACGGGAGCACGAAAGTTACGGTCAATGACGCCAATGCGAATGGCTATATCATCGGCAATACGATGAACTCCGATTTTGTCGCGATCGTGGGGAATATCCGGTTTCAGAAAAATACGTTTAACGGATCGACTTCGCTGCAGCATACTTCTGGCTTCAACAGCACCAGTAACGGCGGGAATACGTTCAACGGGCTTACGCGGATCATCAATTCGGGTTCGGGGACGCTTCGGCAGGGAGGATATACGGGGCTTGGGGATACCTTTAACAACGACGTTGCTTTTCTTCAGAGCTCGGCGAGTGCGATTATTTATCCGGCGTATGGGGCCACGTCGACATTTGCCGCGAATATTTCGGTCGCGGGGATTGTCGGTGCTCCGATTACCTTTGCGAGCAATAGTGGTAATGTGACCATCAATGGTTCGGGGACGCAGACGTTTTCGAACGGCAGTGCGCCGGTGCCGCAGATCGTCAACCTGACGATGGCAAAGCCGTCTGCGACTAGTATTTTGCAGTTTAGCTTTTCTCCGACGATAACGGGTACCCTTGCGATGAATCAGGGGCTTATCGACCTGAATGGGAATACGCTGACGCTGGGTACGAGCACGGGTTCTCCGGGAACGCTGAGCTATAGCGCCGGTTGGGCGTATGGCGGGACCTTTACCCGCTGGTTTCCGAAGGCAAGCATGTCTATTCCCAGCACTACCGGGCTTTTTCCGATGGGGACGAGTCCTTCACGGAATGCCTTTCGTCCCTTGTGGTTTGGCTATTCGACCAATCTTACGACGGGTGGGACGATGAGTGTCAAGCATGATCCTACGGGGGAGAGCTATACGCCGATTTCTTATTTTGACGCGAGCTGGGGCTCGATGGTGAAAGCGGTTTCTATTGCGGCCTGGCAGATTAGTACGGGTAATGGGCTGGCGCCGAATGGAAGTACGGGACAACTGCGATATGGCGGGAATGGGTTCGGTCAGTTTTCCCTTCCGGATCTAAATGCTTCGTTGGCGTCGAGCGCGGTGGGGACTTTTGGAAGTGCTACGAATGCTACTGTTGATTTGGAAGTCAATAGGACGGGGTTGAGCTCGGCCAATTTGAATAATACCTGGTACATCGGGATTCGGGATTTGACTTTTACGACTTTGCCGGTGCAGCTGGTGGGTTTCGATGCGCGAGTGACGACGGAGGGGAATGTGGAGCTGACGTGGAGTACGTCTGTGGAGGTAAACAATAGGGGATGGGAGGTTGAGAGGAGTCAGGATGGGGTAGTTTATGCTAAGATTGCGGAGGTGGCTAGCAATGTTTTGCGGAATTATAGCGCGGTCGATGTACATCCGTTTGCCGGGCGGAGTTTCTACCGGCTCCGGCAGGTGGATAATGACGGAGGGGCGACGTATTCTCGTGTAGTGTCGGTCGATGTGGCTGCGCGGGAGCTGGGGGTGCAGCTTTATCCGAATCCGGCTCGGACGAATGTTCGTGTTACGTTTACGGCTGTGGGGAGTGGGAGGACGGTGATGAGGATTGTGGATGCGGGGGGGAAGGTAGTGGCGGATTATAATAATGTTATTCGATCGGGTGTGAATACGTTTGATTTGAGTGTGGCGGGGTATCGGCCGGGGATGTATTTTTTGCAGGTCGAGGGTAAGACGGTTCCGTTTAGTGTGTTTTAGGCATATAAACGAAATGCCCCGCTTCACCTGGCGGGGCATTTCTTTATTGTTAATAGCCGGGATTTTGTATTAGTGCAGGAGCATTTCTGTCGATTTCCGATTGTTGTATCGGCCAGAATTGAAAATTGTCCTTATACAATGTTTTGATCGTGGGCGTCAGCGGGTTTTGTACGAAGCCGTCCAGCTTTTGTTTGGCGAGTCCCCACCTGCGCAGATCGAAATACCGTAGCCCTTCGAGGGCCAGCTCTACTCTTCTTTCGTGTATGATCCGGGTGCGCATATCGGCCTGGCTAAGGCCGGCCGGCAGTGCCGGCATACTTACCCCGGGTCGTGCCCTGACCTCGTTGATCTGCTGGTAGACGCTGGCGTCCGGTCCGACGGCTTCATTTTGTGCTTCGGCATACATCAGCTTCACATCTGCATATCGCAGCCATACATAGTCCTGGTCGTCGAGCAGTCCCGGCTGGGGATTGACCAGCTTGGGGTCCAGCCATTTCTTTCCGGGATAGAAACCAACCGTCCAGTTATTGACGCCGGGTGTTCCGACTGTGCCGGTAAAAGGCCATCCTTGTGCCGGGGTATCGCCAGGGAAAAAGAAAGTCATCGTTTTCCTGGGATCATTTGGTTCATATTCGTCGATCATGTTCTGCGTACCCTGGACATCCACGTAGCCGGGAAGAATCAGCACCAAGGTAAAAGAAGTGGGATGGGCTGCTGCGGGGGCCTGGAATTGTACCGAGAACATGATCTCGGGACTGGCAGTCTGATCCGGCTTGTAAAAGTTGGCGGCATAGTTGCTGTTCAGCGAAAACAGGCCGCTGTTGATCACTGCCTTTGCCATTGCAGCTGCGTCGGTATACTTCTTCTCGAACAAAAGCACCCTTGTCATCAATCCTTCTGCGGATCCCTTTACTACGTGACCGTTAGAGTATTTTGTGTCGGGAAGAGAATTAATGGCTGCGGTGAGGTCGCTTTCCACCAGCTTGAGGACGTCAGCCTGGGGGGATTTGGTCAGCTTATCCTTGTAATTCACCGTCAGCGGATCGGCTGTCAATAGGGGGACATTTCCATAAGTCTCGGCCAGCAGAAAGTAATTGAATGCGCGTATGAAGCTCGCTTCTCCTTTATAGCGATTCAGTGAATCTCCGCTGAGCACTTTACCGACGTTGGCTAAGAACGTATTACAGGCAGCAATGCTTTTATAGGCATTGATATAAAGGCTTTGGGAATTATCACCTATAAATCCGGTGGAGGCAGGGGTAAGACCTGCGATCAGCGCTTGCTGTGCGCCGCCCTGGTTGTTTTGCGTATAGGAGTCGTCGCTGAAATTTTCCCACCAGACCGGGGCATACGTCGTTATCTGACCATGCTGGGCGTAGAGTGTGGAATAAATGCCGGTGAGGGCCAGGTCGGCATCGGCCGGGGTTTTCCAGAAGGTGCCCGTCGACAGCCGGTCCGGAGGTGTTACATCTAATTTATTACAGGAGGCCAGGAGGGCGCCTGCGATGAATATGTTGATTACGTTTTTCATTGTTTCCAAATTAAAATTTAACGGATGCTCCAAATGTAATGGTCCGGTTCTGGGGGTAATTGGCGAATCCATACCAGGCATCCGGCTTGTTGTTGATATCCTGTCTTTCGGGGTCGGTAGGGACTTTCAGCGGTGTAAAGAGCGCCAGGTTGTCTACGGAGGCGTAGATGCGAAGGCCTTTGATACCTCTGATCATCCTGTCGGAGAGGGTATAGCCTAGCTGTAGATTTTTGATGCGTAAAAAGCTTGCGTTATATAAGTGGTACGTGGATTGAACGCTTGTGATCTTGGGGTAGCCATAAAAACCCATGTACAATTTCGGCATCGTTGTGGAAGGATTTTGCGGCGTCCATCTGTTGAGCCAGTCGGTGGTCGGCATGGCGCCCTGCGCGAACGGGTCGACACCCCATTTATATAGATAGAGCTTGTTGCCGTATGAGCCATATAGCTGAAAGCTGGCGTCGAAATTCCCGCAAGAGGCTCCCATAGAATAAGAATATTCGAACGTGGGATATTGACCAGGGATTACGCTACGGTCTTTGGAGTCTACGACTCCGTCACCGTTGATATCCTTATACCGGATATCGCCGGGTGTGGGCACGCCGCCAAGGGAGGACTGATCGGGGGATCGGTCGATTTCGGCCTGGTTTTGGAAAATACCCGCTTTGGTGTAGAGATAGAAAGAATTGATGGGTTGTCCGTTCTGCATGATCGTTTGACCGTCGGGGCCTCCTATTTCAGGCGATCCAAACGAGACAACCTTGTTACGGTAGAGCTGGAAATTTGCCGTTGCGTACCAGGTCAGCTTCTTTGAGGCGCGATCCTGGTAATGGAGCTGGAACTCCAGCCCTTTATTGCTTACTGCTCCGTCGTTGACGACGGGGGCATTGACGCCCAGCGCCAGCGGAACCTGGGACTGTCTTAAAATGTTATACGTGTATTTGTTGAACCAGTCGAAAGTAACCGTCAGCTTGTTATTGAACGTTGTCCAGTCGAGTCCCAGATCGGTCATGCGCGTAGATTCCCAGGTAAGCGAGGGGTCGACCAGCTGATTGCCGATGAAGCCATTGTTGATGGTTCCATTAAAGGCATATACGTTTTGTGTAAGGGCGGATTGATATGGATAGGTGCCGATATTCTGGTTGCCGAGGCGTCCCCATGAGCCGCGGAGCTTCAAGTCGTTGATCCAGCTAACATTGTCCAGGAACTTTTCTTTCGAAATGCGCCATCCGGCGGAAAAGGATTCGTACAGACCCCAGCGGCTGCTGGAAGGAAGGCGGGATGTTCCGTCGTAACGTACGTTAGCGCCCAGCAGATATTTATCGTCGAAATTATAGTTAGCGCTACCGTATAAAGACTGGATGGCCCATTTGGCGGATGTTCCGTCGTTTGTCTGGCCGTTGACCGAGCCGGCATTCAGCTCTGCCAGTAAATTGGTCGGGTAGCCGGTGCGGAAGGCATCGACATAGGAAGTATTATCATTTTCCTGCTGAACCCCGCCCAAAACGGTCAGGTCGTGCTTGTCAAATACCTTATGAAAATTGAGCTGGCTATAGACGGTGGAATGGATATCGTCATTTTCGTTGACATACATTCCCGGGGTGCCCACGTCTGCATTCCGATAGTATGAAAGGTCACTATACAGGTATTGAGGAATGACGGGGTGCAGCGTTTTGCTTTTGTCGACATTAAAGAACAGACCTGCGCGGTTCTCCCATTTCAATGCATCGAAGATTTGAACGTCGAGCGAGATATTTCCCTGTCCGTAGTAATTGGGGTTGTGGGTTTGGATGCTTGCGGAAAGAACGGGGTTTTTGTTTCCGAGCTCTTTGTCATAAGCCTTGGTTATCCATTGGCCGTCTGCTGTTCGTGCCGGGTATAGCGGAGACTGGGACAGGGTGGAGATATAAAGATCGGTGGCGTTGTCGAAAGCATAGAGACGGTCTCCATACCGGATTTGGAAATTGGCGCCGAGGGTCACCCGCTTGTTTATTTTGGAGGTCAGTCCCAGGCTGACGGTGTATTTTTTGTAGTCGAATCCCAGCATCGAGCCGGGTTGATCGGTGAAGCCCAGACCGAGTGTATAAGCGGTGGTTTCGCTGCCGCCGCTGAGATTCATATAGTGGTTTTGTACCGTAGCGGTATGGAACATGTCTTTTAGCCAGTCGTGGTTGGGATATTTGGTCCGGTCGGTTGCATTTTTATAAAGGTCTATCTGAGCCTGCGTATAAACGGGAACATTTCCTGAATTGGTTTCTGCTTCGTTCAGCAATTCCATAAACTGCGCGGAATTGGTAATCAGCTTTGGCAGGCGGGTCGGTGTGGAGAATCCGATGTTATAATTATAAGAAAGATTGAAGGCTCCTGCCTTTCCTTTTTTGGTCTTGATTACCAGTACGCCGTTGGCGCCCTGCGAGCCGTAAATGGCTGCTGCTGCTGCGTCTTTCAGGACGGTGGCGGACTCGATGTCGTTGGGGTTGATGACGGCCAGGCTGCCGGGAATACCATCTACGATGACCAGCGGGTTGTTGTTCGCGCCGCTGAATGTGCCCAGTCCCCGGATGCGGAGCTGTACATTTTCGTTGCCGGGCTCGCCGGAATTTTGAATGACCGATAAGCCGGGAAGCTGTCCTTGCAGAAGGGAGGTGGCGTCTGTCGCTATGCGCTTGGTCATATCCTCGCCTTTGACCGAGACGATGGCGCTGGTCAGGGTGTGTCTGGCTTGCGTGCTATATCCGGTGATCACCACCTCGTTCAATCCCTGGTTGTCGGGAGCCAGGGCGATATTGAATTCGGTGGCTGTGCCCAACCGGATCTCCTGTTTGGCGAAGCCTACGAAGGAGAAGACCAGCACCCCCCTGTTGTTGTCGGGTACGTTCAGGGAAAAAAAGCCGCTGGCGTCTGTTTGAGTGCCGGTGGGTGTGCCTTTCAGCTGGATCGACACGCCTTGTAGAGGAACACCCTTGTCATCGGTCACCTTTCCCGTGATCTTTGCAAAGGCAGGCGGTTCCGGTTCGGCCACTTTATCGGCTTCGAGCTTTGATCTGATGGTGATTGTTTTTCTATTAATGAGGTAGATAAAAGGCTGATTGACAAATATTTTCTCCAGGGCCTGTGCAATCGTGACATTTTTGAGATTCAGGGATACCGGTGAAGCTGTCCGTATCAGCTGGGCGCTATAGAGAAAATCGTATCCGCTCTGCTGCTGGACCTTAAATAATACGTCTTCCAGCTGGGCGTTTTGCACGTCTATGTTTATCTTTTGTGCATACGACCTTGCATTTGCCTGTAAAACGGCCACCATTATGAATATCCAGGTCAGCTTCATAATGCGGATGAATTTAATTGGGGCATAAAATTCCCTCCAGAACTTTCGTTCCTTAAAATTTTTATACATTTGAATGTCAGGTTAGATTATAATTTGATTGGCACACAATTGTTATAAGACCACCTGATCCAGCTATGCTGGCGGGCTGGGAGCGTTGCTGCGCTTCTGGCCCTTTTTCAGATGATCATCGCAGTGTTTGGTTTTATTTCATGACGATGATCCTCCTTCCTTCAATTTTAAAGTGAACTAATTCGGTTAATTCAAGACCGTGCAGAAGCTCGGTTATGTCTTTATTCCTGGAATAGGTGCCGCCGAAGGGTTCATCCGTTACGTTGCCTTCGTATACGATATCGACGTCGTACCATCTGCTGATCTGTTTCATGATCTCGCGGATATTATCTCCTCTGAAAACAAAATAGCCTTGCTTCCAGGCCGTGACGTGATCGGTATTGACCTTCCGGGTGCGGATGGCGGCGGCTGGGCCGGCGATCCCCTGTTCGCCGGGTGTTAGTAATATCGAGCTGCTTTGGTGTGATAAAGCCACCGAACCTTCGAGCAGGGTGGTTTTCGTATCCGTTTCGTCCTCATAGGCATCTACGTTGAAATGAGTGCCCAAAACCTTTACGTCCATTTTTTGTGTATGAACAATAAAGGGATGCGCTTTATTCTTTGCCACTTCGAAGTAGGCTTCTCCTGTGAGAGTGACGGCCCTTTCGTTGCCCGTAAATGCAATAGGATAGGTCAGGGATGATGTGGAATTCAGCCATACTTTGGTGCTGTCGGAGAGGGTTACCATGTATTGTCCGCCGCGTGGAATGACAAGGGTATTTTTGGCATTGGGGTCTATCGTTGCGGAGGTTCCGTTGTCGACATAGGCGAGCTGGCCGTTCTTCGTTTTTGTAATCGCGGTATTGCCAGAATTGCTCAACACTCCATTGTGCGCATCATCCAATACGATCTGCGACCCATTGGCCAGTGTAAGCGTTGCGGCGGTGGTGCCCGGCTTGATGGGAGTCGTGTTTTTTATGTCGGGATTTTTATTGACTGCCAGTGGTTTGGCGGATTGGCGGCCGGTAAAATAGACGGCTGCTATTACGACCAGCAGGATACTTGCTGCGGCCCACCAGAATTTGAGCCTGACGGTTCTTGTTTTGGGGCCGATCGATTGTGCGATGCGGGAATAAATTTCGCGGCGGGTAGCTTTATCCTGATCGGATAGGGGGGAGCGGGGGGCATCCTGCATTTTGAAATTATCCTGATAGCGCATCAATGCGGCTTCTTCTTCAGGCGTGCAGGATCCTGACAGGTACTTTTCATACAGCTTGATATACTCTTGCGGGCTCATAGAATTAGTTTCCTCCATCAATGACATCAAAAAGGAGCTCCAACACACATACTTTAAAAAAATAAATATCCAATTAGAAAAAGTTTATACTTTTAACAAGCCAAACTATGTTTAGTAAGCTTGCCGACGCTGAATTATGGGATGCTGTCGTATCCGATAGTACGAGGGCTTTTACAGTCCTTTATAATAGGCATTGGAAGCAACTTTATCAAACTGTCAATCATTACCTGAAAGATGAGTTTGTCGCCCGGGAGATTACCCATGACGTTTTCCTTTCTTTATGGACCAAGCGGAAGCATCTGAAAATATCGAATTTTCAAGGCTATATCCATGCGGCTGCCCGGTATCATGTATTTTCCCATTTGAAGGCGGCCAAAGTGGATATCGTTGAATATATGGATCAGTTTTCCAAAACGGAATCGTTGGTGGTCGATAATACAATCGGGGACAAGCTGCGATATAGTGAATTGGAGTCGCAGCTTTCGCAGCTGTTAAAAGCGCTGCCGCGCAGGTGCCAGGAGATATTCTGGTTGAGCAGGATCGAAAGCCTGAGCAATGAGGAGATAGCCGGCAAGCTCAATATATCCAAGCGTACGGTAGAGAATCAGCTTACGATCGCCTTGAGGCATCTGCGGCTGTCCTACTCGAATATATCCTTCTATTTTGTGCTTCTATTCTTATTGAGCTTTAATAAATGACAAAACCCACGCTTGTGCGTGGGTTTTGCGGACCGGACGGGACTCGAACCCGCGACCTCCGCCGTGACAGGGCGGCATTCTAACCAACTGAACTACCGATCCAGCTCCCTTTTTTTCGGGCGGCTTTAGGGGCTGCCTTTAAATTTTCGGGATTGCAAAGATAGGAGAATTTTGTTTTTCTCCAACAAACTGCAATAAAACTTTCACAGAAAAATCTGCAACCCTTAATTTTACACCATCATAACTTATCCTGGCGGGCCATGGCGCGCCGGGGGAACCCAAATTACACTATGCCTCAAGCAAAAAATCGTCAATTCCTGGACTTTGAAAAACCGATTAAGGAATTATTTGATGAAATAGAGAAGCTCAAGCAGACCGCCGAGAAGACCAAGGTGGATTTGAGCGACTCGATCAAGAAGCTGGAAGACCAGGTCATCGAGAAGCGCCGGGAGATCACCCAGCATCTTACTGCCTGGCAGAAGGTTCAGCTGAGCCGGCATCCTGACCGCCCCTATACCCTAAAGTATATAGACAAGATGTGTACGAACTTTGTGGAGCTGTTTGGGGACCGGAATGTAAAGGATGACAAGGCGATGGTGGGCGGATTTGCCCAATTGGATGGTCAGACGGTGATGATGATCGGACAGCAGAAGGGGACCAATACGAAGATGAGGCAGCTGCGGAACTTCGGAATGGCGAACCCGGAAGGGTATCGCAAGGCGCTGCGCCTGATGAAGTTGGCCGAGAAGTTCGAGAAACCGGTGATTACGTTGATCGATACGCCCGGGGCATATCCCGGGATGGAAGCGGAGGAACGTGGACAGGGAGAGGCGATCGCCCGGAATATATATGAGATGATGCGGCTGAAGGTGCCGGTCATTTGTGTGGTGATCGGAGAGGGGGCTTCTGGCGGCGCTTTGGGAATTGGGGTGGGAGACAGGGTGTATATGCTGGAAAACTCCTGGTATACGGTTATCTCCCCTGAGAACTGCAGCTCGATTCTTTGGCGCAGCTGGGACCAGAAGGAGAAGGCGGCCGAGGAGCTGAGGTTGACGCCGGACAACATGTATAAGTTTGGTCTGATCGATAGCATCGTTCCGGAGCCGCTCGGCGGAGCGCACTGGGATTATTCGGAAGCAGCGGGAATGCTGAAGCCGAAGCTGGTGGAGACGCTGCGCGAGCTGGGACAGATGACGCCGGAGGAGCGGGTGGCGAAGCGGATTGAGAAGTTTAGCAAGATGGGATTCTGGAATGAGGTGGCGTAGGGGCGATGAAACTGGTGGGTAAAAAAGTAAATTTTCATTTTTAATATTCAATTGTAATGACCTTTCGTGAACAGCTCCGTGGAACCGGAGTAGCTTTGGTAACTCCTTTTCAAAAAGACTTTAGTGTAGACTACAATGCCCTTGGGAAAGTCATCGACTTCGTGATCGAGGGTGGTGTAAATTATGTAGTAACCCTGGGCACTACCGGGGAAACGCCGACATTGTCGAAGGAAGAGAAGAAGCAGATCGCGCTGTTTACGTATGATAAGGTAGCTGGACGGGTGCCTGTGGTGACGGGTATTGGCGGAAACAATACGGCCGAGCTGATCGAGGAGCTGGGTACGTTTCCCCTGGACAAGGCGGTTGCGGTGCTAAGCGCCAGCCCCTATTACAGTAAGCCCTCTCAGGAAGGACTTTTTCAGCACTATAAGGCCCTGGCGGCTGCTTCGCCGAAGCCCATTTTACTCTATAATGTGCCGGGGCGGACGGGTCGCAATCTCACCGCGGCTACGACGGTACGGCTGGCGCGCGAGGTGAAGAATATTGCCGGTATCAAGGAAGCCAGCGGGGACATGGCGCAGTGTATGGAAATCCTGCGGGACTGTCCGGCGGAGTTCCTGGTGGTCAGTGGGGACGACGCGCTGGCGATGCCCCAGATCGCTTGTGGGATGCAAGGGGTGATCAGCGTGGCGGCCAATAGCTTTCCGAAGGATTTTGCAGAGATGGTCCGGGTGGCGCTTAATGGCGACTTTAAAGCCGCTAAAGCATTGAACGATAAGTTAATAGAAGGATACGAACTACTTTTTGCCGAAAATAATCCCGCGGGTGTAAAGGCGGCGATGGCGGAGCTGGGGCTTATCGGGAATTATTTACGTCTGCCCGTGGTTCCGCTGAGCGAGGGGCTGCACGGCAAGGTGAAGGCCTACCTGGCGAAATAGGGTTTTGAAATGGGGGG
>JAFDYG010000544.1 GCA_018267545.1 Bacteroidota bacterium | reverse complement strand
GATGACGAAGGATAAAGATCGTGCTGGCGGAAGTCGCGAAGCCGATGCTGTCGAGGAAGATGGAATAGTTGATGATCTTTTCGACGGTGCTGCTAAAGAGAAGGGTAACGATGATGAGCGACGAGAAGGCGGTGAGCGACCAGACGATGACGTCGCGCTGCGGCGTCCTTTTCTGGAAGACGCCGGGTAGAATGCCATCGGAGCTCATGGCGCTCATGACGCGGGGGTTGCTCATGACCGCTACGTTTACATAGGCCATGACCGAGAGGAACATGAGCACGCGCAGCAGGGTATCGCCGGCGGGGCCGAAGAGGTGGCCCATCAAAATGGCGGCGATAGAGTCGCTGGTCTTCAGCTGTTCGAAGCCGATGACCTGGGTATAAACAAAGTTGAGGGAGAGATATAAGGTGATGATGACGGCGATGCCGATGGAGATACCACGGGGAATGGTGCGGCTGGGATTACGAACCTCTCCGCCGAAGTTGATGGTCTGTTGATAGCCGCCATAGCTGAAGGAGGCGGCGATGAGGGCCAGGCCGAGCGCTTTGAGGAAGGAGTGGTTTTCGCTCGCAGCGGCTTGGTGGGCCGCCTGCGCGGGCAAGGGGTGGGTGCCAAAGACCGAAGCCAGCAGGAGCAGGATGAGCAGGAGCTTGACCATGGTAAGGATATTCAATACGCTGCTGCTCATACGCAGACCGAGGAGATTGATCACATAAAAGACGGCAACCGCGCCAATGGCCACGAGCTGGCGGAAGAGTTCCGGTGCGGGTCCGTCGTAGAAGAAGCGGCCGATATATTCTGCGCCGATGACGGCAACCGCGGCGGTTGAGCCCGCATTCGACACCAGGATGATACAGTTTACGGCAAAGGCAATGGAGGGGTGATAGCCATAAGAGAATATTTTATAATATCCACCCGTGACGGGATAGCGGGAGCCGATCTCGGCATAGGTCAGGGCGCCGCAGAGCGCCACTACGCCTCCTACCAGCCAGGCCAGGAAGAAGACGGTCGGTGTTCCGGCCTTGGCGGCGGCGCTGACGGGCGTACGGAAGATGCCCATGCCGATCACCAGGCTTACGACGATCATTACCAGGTCGAATAGATTCAACTGTTTTTTACTCATAAATGAAGCGGCAGTTTTACGGTCTATTTTTGGTTGGATGAAGCTGGAACAGGCGACGATAAGGGATTTCTTAGTCGGAAGGATTGAAGATAATGAATATCTTTGTCCTTAAATCCGATCGGGTGAAAAAAAACGACCTACTGCTTATCGTCTCTCTCCTGGCATCTACGACCTTGTCCGCGCAGCAAGTCCATTCGGATACATTTTTGGCTGATTCATCCGACACAAAGCCGTTGAATGAAGTAATTGTAAAGGCCTACGAGCAAAACCGGAAATTAACGGAAGTAAATGCGCCCGTCAGCATCGTCAGCAAATCGGCGCTAAACCGGTATGGCAATATCAGCATCCTACCCGCCGTCAACGCCAATCCGGGAGTCCGGATGGAAGAACGCTCTCCCGGCAGCTATCGGTTAAACATCAGGGGTAGTTCAATCCGTTCCCCGTTCGGGGTTCGGGACATCAAGATCTACTGGAATGAGATTCCCCTAACCGACCCGGGCGGAAACACCTATCTCAACCAATTGGGCTTTTACAATTTCCAGTCGATCGAAATCATAAAGGGAACCGCCGGCAGTCTGTATGGTGCGGGTATCGGCGGGGCGGTATTGATCAACAGCATGCCCCCGGTCTGGGAGAAGGGTGCGAGCGTGGACTATTCCGGCGGCAGCTACAACACCAATATTATCAACTTCAACCTGCGTGCGGGGGACAGCGACCACCGCAACATTTTCTCCTATACGCACCAGACTAGCGACGGCTATCGCCAGCAGTCGGCAATGCGGCGGGATATCGGCAGCTGGGAAACGCAAATCAAGGCCTCCGATAAACAGACGCTGCATGCTTATATTCTTTATGGCGATCTGTATTATCAGACGCCAGGCGGACTGACGCTTGCCGAATACAATGCCAACCCCAGGAATGCGCGGCCTGCTGTCGGCGTGCAGCCGAGTGCGGTGCAGGCAAAGGCTGCTATTTACCAGAAGAACTTTACCGCGGGCTTCAGCAGCACCTATCAATTCGACGAGCACTGGCAGAATACCACTGCCGTTTATGGAGCCTATACCGACTTTACCAACCCGGGTATCCGGGTTTATGAAGTCAGGCAGGAGCCGCATTTGGGGGGACGCACGGTCTTTCAATACAAGACCCGGCTGGGGAGCAGCAGCTTGCAGGTCAGTGCCGGGGCCGAGGCGCAGCGCGGCTTTTTCGAAACCCGGGATTATGCCAACAAGCTGGGCGTACAGGATACCCTGCAAACCGACGACAAGCTGGGCAACTGGCAATATCTGGGTTTTGTCCAGGGGGACCTGAAGCTGCCCGGGGACTGGTTTATCACGGCGGGAGCCAGTGTAAACAAGATGGGGATCGACATCACCCGTACCTCAGTGCGCAATCCCGTGAAGCAGCCGGTAAGGTTCGACAATAAGCTGGCGCCGCGGATTGCGGTCCTCAAGAAAATCCTCCCCGAAATCTCTGCTTATGCCAGCGCCTCGCGTGGTTTCTCTGCGCCGACGGTGCAAGAGGTGGAGAAGAGTAACGGGCTCGTAGGACCGCCCTTACAACCGGAGGATGGCACCGACTATGAGATAGGCGTGCGTGGAAGCTTACTCCACGGCAGGCTTTTCTTCGATATCAACAGTTTCTTCTTTCACCTGAGCAATACCATCGTCGGACGGGTCGACAGTTCGGGTGTCCAATATTCGATCAATGCGGGGAAGACCGACCAGCATGGTCTCGAAACGTTTATCTCCTACCAGGTGCTGGATCAGCCGGCGAGCTTCTTCAGCAGCCTCCGTGTATGGGTCAGCCACACCTGGCACAACTTTCATTATAAGGATTTCGTCCACGACAATACCGATTTCACCGGTAAGCGGCTGCCCAGCGTACCCGCACAGAATATAGTCACGGGGCTCGACCTGCTGTTAAAGCCGGGCGTCTATACCAATATCACATATTCCTATACGGACAAGATTGCGTTGAACGACGCGAATACGGCTTATGCCGGTTCCTATAATCTGCTGGGAGGAAGGCTCGGCTATCGAAAGATGATGGGACGTTTTAAGATGGATGTGTATGGCGGTATCGACAATGCGTTCGACGTCAAGTATGGTCTCGGGCATGACTTCAATGCCGCTGCCAATCGATTCTACAATGTCTCTCCGGGAAGGAACTACTACGCAGGGGTTTCGCTTAACTATGCGTTGAAATGACCTTTATCGCCGTCTGGTAGAAATTATTCACGGCGCCGATGACTTCGTATTTGATATAATAGCTTCTTACAAAATCATTCCAGGCGGCGAATTCGTGGTTGGGGATATTGAATTCGTCGAATAACAGAATATCGCCATTCCGCAGATAGGGCGCCATCATCGTCAGCGCGAAAAGCGTGGACGAATACAGATCGGCGTCGAGGTGGAGGACGCGGGTTACCTCGGGAGTATCGGTGTTTCGGCTATAGTTCGCCAGAAACTTGTAAACGGTATCCTGGAACAGTCCCTTGATAAAGGTGCCGCGTGCATCGTCGATGAAAGGCGTATCGTAGCTAAAGGCTCCTTTCTTGAAGAAGTGCCAGTCTTCGGGCAGGCCTTCGAAGGTATCGAAGCCAAAGAAGAGCGACCTGGGGTTTTGATTGGCCTTGATCCACCAGGCGAAGGAGGTGCCGCCGGCGACGCCGAATTCCAGGTAGTGGATGGGTTTTTGGTCGAGGCCTTCGCTTTGGATGACGTGCTCGTGGAGCTTGACCCGGTTGGAATAGGAGCGGGTAGGCTTATAGAAGTCGGAGAACGGGACGTTCTTGCTATGCTTGTTCACCCAGGATGAGAGCAGGGAGAAATTATGAAGGAACTTGAAGGTGAAGCGCAAAGGCTTGAACAGGATGCCTATACGCGAAACGAGCAGCAGGTCTTTGATAAAGGAATTGGCTTTCCGAATGAAACTTTTCATAATGTCTCCGTCCAATTTTGGCGGCTAAGGTATAGCTTTGCCGTGCTATGAAAAAATTTCTTCTTCCGGCGTTTGCCGCCTTTTTTCTTCTTTCCTGCGGTCAGGCGGGAAAGGAAAGTCATGACGCTTCGACTTCCGTCCCCATTGCTTCCAAGACCGTCGTCAAGTATGCCAAGGGCTTCCGGATCGACTACTACGATCATTTTAAAGTCCTGCACTTGTTGAATCATGTCGGAGATAAAATAGATACCCTTCACTACCTGCTGCTGGCGGAAGGAGCCGGGGTTCCTTCGGCTTATGCCGGTCTGCCCGTGATTCATACACCGGTGAAATCCTTTGCCGTCATGTCGTCCTCGCACGTAGGGTTGCTTGATTTTGTGGGTGCGGCCGACCGGATAGTAGGGCTGGGCAGTCTCAAGTATATCAGCTCGCCCCTGGTTCGCGAGCGGATCAAGGCCGGCGCGGTTAAAGAAGTCGGCATCGAAAGCTCTATGAATATCGAGCTGCTGATCTCCATGCACGTCGGCGCTTTGCTGACGATGAGCAATCCGGATAATGCGTCGGGGAAGAATAAGACCCTCGCCGATGCCGGCGTCCCGCTGATACCCGTCGCGGAATGGCTGGAGACGAGTCCCCTTGGCCGTACCGAGTGGGCCAAATTATTCGCGGCCCTCCTTGACAAAGAGGACAGCGTCAATACAAAATTCGACAGCGTAGCGCAGGAATACGAACGCCTTGCCGCAATCGGCCGCGAGGCCAAGGATAAGCCCTCGGCCATCGTCGCCATGCCGTATAAAGGGAGCTGGTTTACGCCTGCGGGACAAAGCTATATGGCGCAGCTGCTTCGCGATGCGGGCGCGTCCTATCGCTGGGATACCACCAAGGGAACGGGCAGCCTGTCGCTGAATTTCGAAACGGTTGCGCCCGAGGCGTTGAAAGCCCCTTTCTGGTTCAACCAGGGTTCGGTAAAATCGAAGGCGGAGATCGCGGCGGTCGATAGCCGGTTCACCCAGTTCAGCTCGTTCAAGATCGGAAACGTTTATAACAATACGCTGCGGACCAACGATATCGGGTCCAACGATTACTGGGAATCGGGGATGGCCCGGCCCCAGCTGATACTTGCCGATCTCATTCGTATCCTTCATCCCGATCTACTGCCAAAGGATTCATTGTACTACTATAAACGAATGGAATAATGGGGAGCGCCTATCCCAAGATAAGACTGGTGGGACTATGCCTGCTGCTCGTGCTGGCCTTTCTCCTGGACGTCTCGTTAGGATCCGTAAAGATCCCGCTGAGAGACGTTCTTAATACCTTGTTTTCTTCTTCCCATGGAAGTGATACTACCTGGGTCTTTATCATCAAGCAGATCCGTCTGCCCAAGGCCTGCACGGCGGTGCTGGCGGGTTGTTCGCTTTCCGTCAGCGGACTGCAGATGCAGACCCTGTTTCGCAATCCGCTGGCCGACCCGGCGGTACTCGGTATTACGGCCGGCGCCAGCTTTGGCGTAGCGTTGGTGATGCTATCGAGCGGAAATATGGCGACGCTGGACGCCATCCGGGAAGTCGGTCTTTCGGGGAGCTGGCTGCTGATCGCCGTAGCCTGCATGGGCGCGGGGATCGTCATGGCATTGGTATTGGTCTTGTCGGGCCGACTGCGGGACAACGTCCTCATGCTTGTCATCGGCATGATGATCGCCAGCCTTACGATGGCCATCATCGGCATCTGGCAATACTTCAGCTCACCCGAACAGATAAAAGAATATCTCCTGTGGACCTTTGGTTCCCTCGGTGGAGTAACGGACAGCCAGCTGATAAGCCTGAGCGTCGTGACCCTTGCAGGTCTGACCATGGCCTGGCTTTCTTCGAAGATGCTGGACGCGCTGCAGCTGGGCGAGAACTATGCAAGGAGCATGGGACTGAATCCAAAACGCGCGCGGCTTGTCATCATCTGCAGCAGCAGTCTACTGTCGGGTAGCATTACCGCTTTTTGCGGCCCCATCGGTTTCATCGGTATCGCCGTCCCGCATATCACCCGACAGCTGTTTCGCAGCGCCAGTCACCGCGTGCTCGTTCCCGCCTGCTGTCTGATCGGTACGCTGCTCCTGCTGTTTTGCGATGTCATCTCGCAGCTGCCGAGCTCTCAGGCCGTGCTGCCCATCAATATCATCACGGCGCTGATAGGCGCCCCGGTGGTCGTGGCTCTTCTTCTCCGTCAAAAAAATGTAAACGTCTACTGATGCCAACCCAACTTTTAAAGACCAGGGATTTACAGACGGGGTATCACTCCGGCGCCAGGACGGTCGTCACCACGCAGGGGCCGCTGGAGCTGGAAGTTTGGCCGGGGCAGCTGGTCTGTCTGCTGGGACCTAATGGGGCGGGCAAGTCTACACTTTTAAAAACACTGGCGGGGCTTCATGCTCCGTTAAAAGGACGGGTCGAAGCAAGCGGAGCCGAGATCCGGAGCCTGTCGCCCAATCAGCGGGCCCGGCAGATCAGCATGGTGCTGACGGACAAGATAAGCTCGCATCATCTCAGCGTCTATTCGCTGGTAGCCCTGGGAAGGTATCCCTATTCGGGCTGGATGGGCGGTCTCGACGAAACGGACAAGAAGACGATCGAATGGGCCATCGACGCGGCGGGGATACGCCCCTTTCTGGACCGGAAACTTTTTACCCTCAGCGATGGTGAAAGTCAGAAGGTGATGCTGGCGCGTGCGCTGGCGCAGGATACGCCGGTCCTCATGCTGGATGAGCCGACGGCTCACCTCGACCTTCCGAGCAGGATAAGGCTGATGCGGCTCTTGCACCAGCTCGCGCACGATACGGGCAAGGGTGTACTATTATCCACGCACGAGCTGGAGCTGGCTTTACAGGTAGCGGATGAAGTCTGGCTCTTGCAGAATGCGGATAGCTTTCACAGGGGAGCGCCCGAGGACCTGGTATTGAGCGGCGCTTTTGAGGCGGCCTTTGCGCACGAGGATATTCGCTTCGACAAGCAGACGGGCACCTTTGCGATCAATCATGAGGACCGTCAGCCGGTGGTGTTGATGGGGCAAGGAGTTACGGCCTATTGGACGAAAAGAGCCTTGCAGCGGGATGGCTTTTTTGTGCCGGAAGCCGTCGAAGACAGTGTGCCGGCGGTCGAAGGCGGTGTGCCGGTGGTTCGTGTCCAGGAGGAAGGAGGAAGGCCGTACTGGATGCTGGAGCGCAAGGGCCGGCAAGACCAACGGCTGGATTCCATTTCCCAATTGCTCAGAGTACTATCCGAAGAGGCTTCATAATCCATCTTTTATTACTTACCTTCGCGCTGAATTTGGTTGACGACAATCGTCATTAAAAGGGAAGCCGGTGTAAATCCGGCGCTATCCCCGTAGCTGTAAGTGCCGATAAATCGGCCGGCAACTCCTCAAGCCACTATCTGCCGGAGCAGATGGGAAGGTAAGCCGGACCGGGCATAAGCCAGAAGACCTGCCTGATTCATTACATCTAATTTAATTAACGGCTTTCGGGTGAAAGGCTAAAAAAAATTTAACTGCAATGCGTAAAAGACATGCCCTCTTTTTCCTGCTGCTTGGCGGCAGCCCTTCTTTATTTGCACAGACTTCAAAAGACAGTACGGTTCGCGAGCTCAACGAGGTAGTGGTTACCGCTACGCGTTATCCCGTCAAACAAAGCCAGACCGGGAAGGTCGTGATCGTGATTCCTCATTCCGAATTGGAAAAGAACTCGGGTAAATCGCTCGGCCTGCTCCTGAGCGAGCAAGCCGGCATCACCGTCGCCGGTTCTTATAACGCTCCCGGAACGAATCAAAGCGTATCGATCCGTGGCGCGGGCTCCGGCCGCACGCTCATAACGATCGATGGCGTACCGGTAGGAGACCCGACACAAACGGACAATAGCTTCGACATCAACCTGATTCCCGTCGCACAGATCGAGCGTATAGAAATCTCGAAGGGTGCACAGTCCACCTTGTATGGCTCCGACGCCATTGCAGGCGTGGTCAATATCATCACGGTCAAACCCGATATCACCAAACCTGTTGGCGGCAAGGCTTCCTTCGCCGGCGGCAACTATGGCACCTATAATGGAAATGCACAGCTGTATGGCAATCTGGCCAATCAGCTAACCTATAATCTCCGTTATACCCGTGCTTCCACCGATGGCTTCTCGAGAGCGCGCGATACCTCCACCCACACGCCTCCTGCGCATCCGTTCGACAACGACGGATACAAGTCCGACGTCCTCGGGGCCAATCTCGGCTGGACGCCTGTCAGCGCGTTGACCTTGAAAGGCTTCTTCCAATACAGCAACTACAAAACGGATATCGACCAGGGTGCGTTCCGCGATGCGTGGAACTATACCAGCGGCAACAAGAACGTAATGATCGGAGGCGGATTTACCTATAACCTCGCCAACACCGTTCTGCACGGTAACTATCTCTACAATACGACCAAGCGCAACCTGGCCGAAGACAGCATCTTCCATCAATCCTATTCCAGGGACAGCTACTTCGGAACTTCGCAGTATGCGGAGCTATTCGCCAGCACGAACCTGGGCTATGGCCTGACCTTGTTGAACGGAGCCGATTACAAATATTCCTCGATGAGTGAAAACGGGATCTATGGCACCTATCCTTCTACCTTCAAGGATACGAACGTCAGCCAGACTTCGATGTACAGCTCCCTGTTTTATACCAGCAACTTCGGTCTCAGCGCGGAATTGGGTGGAAGGCTGAACACGCACTCCCGTTACGGCAGCAACTACACCTATACCTTCAACCCTGCGTTCCTGATCGACGAGAACTGGAAACTCTACGGCAGCATCGCGAGCGGCTTCAAGGCTCCCAGCCTCTATCAGCTCTACTCTCCTTATGGCAATACGGCGCTGGTCCCCGAGAAGTCGAACAGCTATGAGGGCGGGGTTCAGTTCAGCAACAAGATCGTAGAGGCCCGTGGCACCTATTTCCATCGTAAGACAAAGGACGCGCTGGACTTCAACAACTTCACCTACCAATACTTCAACAGGGCCGAAGAGAAGGGGCATGGCATCGAGCTCGAGACCAAGATCCGGTTCACCGAAATGGTCACCTTGTCCGTCAACTATACCTGGCAGAAGATCAGGCAGAATACGCAAAGCCATGAATCGTTCAACGACACGACTTATGCCTATGCCTTGCGTACCCCGGAAAATATGCTCAACTTTACCCTGGGCGTGAAGCCGGTTCGCGGGCTTTATGTGAGTGTCAGCGGTCACTATGAAAGCAAGCGTCACGACCTTGGAGGCTATATGGCTCCGGATGTGCTGCTGAACGATTTTATCATTTTCAATGCGTATGCGGAATACAAGCCCATCAGGATGTTGAAGTTATTCGCAGAAACCCGGAACTTTACGAACAAGAAATTTTTCACCTTAAACGGCTACAACTCCATTCCGGCGATGTTCACCGGGGGAGCCGCCATCGAGTTTTAACAATGAAAGCGAGGATCACCTTTGTCACAGGCGGCGCCCGCAGCGGTAAGAGCCGGTACGCCCAGGAGCTGGCGCTCCAGCGGAGCGACAAGCCCGTATACCTGGCTACGGCCAGGGTCTGGGATGCCGATTTTATGGAGCGGATCGACCGTCACCGGCAAGACCGCGATAGTCGATGGGTGAATCTCGAAGAAGAAAAAAAAATCAGCCACCTGCCCCTCGAGGGGCAGGTGGTCGTTATAGACTGCGTCACCCTTTGGATCACCAACTACTTTACCGATACGCATTACGATGTCGATGCCTGTCTGGAAGCCTGCCGCCAGGAATTTGACCGCCTGACCGAGCAGGACGCCGAGCTCATCATCATCAGCAATGAAATCGGGATGGGTATGCATGCCGATACCGAAGCCGGAAGGAAATTCACCGATTTGCACGGGTGGGTAAATCAATACATTGCCGCCAGGGCCAACCGGGTTATCTTTATGGTTAGTGGGATACCACTCACTGTCAAATAAAAAATGAGCTCATGCAAACAGCTACGCAGGTGACTTTGCGGCAGAAGCTGCAGCACCAGATCGACAACAAAACAAAGCCCCTCGGGGCCCTGGGGAAGCTGGAAGAAATCGCGCTCCAGGCGGGTCTTATACAAGGTACTCTTCATCCCCAGCTAAACCGGCCGCATATCGTCGTCTTTGCCGGAGACCATGGTATCGCCAGCACGGGGCTGGTCAATCCCTATCCGCAGTCTGTCACGTCGCAGATGGTCCTTAACTTTATTACCGGCGGCGCGGCGATCAATGTCTTCTGCCGTCAGCATTCCATCGGACTTACTATTGTGGATGCGGGTGTCAACTTCGACTTCGATGCGAATCTGTTTCACGGTAAATTGCTTTCGAAGAAGATCGGACGTGGTACGGCCAATTATCTGGAAGGCCCGGCCATGAGCGCCTCCGAGGTTCAGCAGGCCATCGAGACGGGTAAAGAGGTAGTTGCGGAGCTGGCTGCGCAGGGTTGTAACTGTATCGGTTTTGGAGAGATGGGTATCGGCAATACTTCGTCCGCCTCGTTGATCATGAGCTTTATCACGGGTACTCCTGTAGAGGAGTGTGTGGGGCGGGGGACGGGAGTCAACGACGAACAGCTGGAGCGGAAAAGGGATACGCTGCGGGAAGTCTTTCGTCTCCATTTGCCGGCGATTGCGGCAAAGCCGGATGCACAGACAATCCTGGAGCACGTGGGGGGATATGAGATCGCGATGATGGTGGGGGCGTATTTAAAAGCTGCGGAGCTGAGGATGATTATTTTGGTCGATGGGTTTATTACGACGGCGGCTTTATTATTGGCTAAATTGATTGACAGCCACGTGCAGGAGTGTTGTTTCTTTTCGCATACGAGCGGGGAGAACGGGCATGCTAAGATGTTGGCTTATTTGGGAGCGGAGCCTTTGTTGAATCTGGGTTTGCGGCTGGGTGAAGGGACGGGGGCGGCGCTGGCGTATCCGTTGGTGCAGTCTGCGGTGCAGTTTCTCCGGGAGATGGCGTCGTTTGAGTCGGCGGGGGTGGATAGGGCGGAATAGCGCCGGGACCCGTGAGCGGGCAGCAGCGCAGGACTCGCGGGCGGAGTAAATGGTTTTATGAAGAAGCAGTGGATTATATTTTTGACGGGGATCCAGTTTTTGACGCGGATTCGTGTTCCGGCTGGCGTTACGCATGACCCGGCGTATTTGAGTGAGTCGCCGAAATATTTTCCGGTGATCGGTTGGATTGTCGGGGGATTTTGCGGGTTGGCGTTTTTTTTGTTTGGCCGTTATGTTTCTGTCGATGTGGGCGTGCTGGCGTCGATGATCACTGGTTTTCTTGTAACCGGCGCTTTTCACGAGGATGGATTTGCCGATGTGTGCGATGGTTTTGGCGGCGGCTGGACCAAGGAAAAGATACTGCTGATCATGAAGGACAGCCGGATTGGCGCCTATGGTGCGATCGGGTTGATTTCGATCCTGGGTTCCAAATTCGTTTTGTTGCGTGAGCTGGCGGGGTTTCGTAATTTTATTCCTCTTTTATTAGCGGCGCATAGTGTTAGCCGGTTGATGCCGGTGCTGGTGATGCAGTGGTCGGTTTATTCTTCGGACCCCAACGATAACAAATCAAAAGATATTACCGCCCGGCGTCTTCCGTCCGGATCTTTGATTCTCGCTGTTTTACTTGCGCTGGCTCCTTTTGTATTTTTCTCCTGGCATTTTTTGCTGGTTATTCTTCCTGCGGTGTTGGCTACATTTTTGTTGAACCGGTACTTCCGCCGGTGGATCGGCGGTTATACAGGGGATTGTCTCGGCGCCATCCAACAGGTGACCGAGCTGGTTATTTACCTGGGTTTTCTCCTTATTTGGCGGTATTTTTAGGGGACGAATGAATGACATTTATCTCATACGGCATACGACCCCGGCGGTGGCCAAGGGGATCTGCTATGGCCAGACGGATTTGGATACTACGGAGACTTTTGCCGCGGAGGCCGAGGTGATTCGGGGAGTGCTGCCGGAAGCGGGGTTCTTCGGGAGTATTTACACCAGTCCATTACAACGATGTTCGCGTCTCGCGCGTTACTTATTTCCGGCGCATGATCTTTCGCTGCAGCCTTCCTTGATGGAGCTCCATTGCGGCCAGTGGGAGATGCGTCATTGGGACGATCTGCCCAAGGAAGAGATCGACCCGTGGATGGCGGATTTTGTCAATATCCGGGTTCCGGGCGGGGAGAGCTATATCGACCTGCACGATCGGGTGACACGATGCTGGGCGGAGGTGGTCGAAAGCGCAGCGGTTCAGCCTGCGGCGGTGGTAGCACATGGAGGGGTGATACGGAGCATCCTGGCGGGATTGACGAATACGCCGTTGATCAATAGCTTCAAGGCGTTTTCGTTGCATTATGGGTGTGTGATCAGGGTTTCGCATCGCGAGGGGTTTTGGGAATACGAGACGCTTTCGAACGTTGCGCCTTTGGAGAAAGAACAACACAAGCCAAAGAGTTTTTATGAACCTCGAACTTAATCAATTGCTAACGGTGACCTTCACCTTGTTTGCCGTGATCGATATCATCGGCAGCATCCCCTTGCTGCATGCCTTGAAGAAAAAGCTCGGCGGTCTGCACGAGGTAAAGGCGACCTTGATCTCGGGCGTGCTGATGGTGCTGTTTCTTTTTGTCGGAGAACAGTTCCTGCATATCCTGGGGCTCGACCAGCGGTCCTTTGCGGTAGGTGGGTCGATCGTGATTTTTATCCTGGGGCTGGAGATGGTGCTGGGGATCGAGCTGTTCAAGAGCGAGCCGGATGCGAAGGCGACGGTGGTCGTTCCGATCGCTTTTCCGCTGATCGCCGGTTCGGGGACCTTAACGACCATCATCTCCCTGAAGGCCAACTATGAGACTACTACGGTTCTGCTGGGGATACTCCTCAACCTGATTTTTATCTTCGTGGTGCTCAAGTCTCTCGACTTTATCGAGAGGATTTTGGGCCAGGCGGGGATGATTGCTATACGGAAGTTTTTCGGGGTCATCCTGCTGGCGATTGCCGTCAAAATATTCAGTACGAACCTGCGGGGATTGCTGAAATAGTTCGTAGCTTTGCCCTCCTTTTGTCACCCGCCTGTGGGCGTAGAGTAAAGAGGATTGGTCCTGTAGTACAATGGATAGTATAAGGGTCTCCGAAGCCCTGGATTCCAGTTCGATTCTGGACGGGACCACACAAAATGCCTCACAATCGATTGATTGTGAGGCATTTTTAATTAGTTGAGCACTTCCTTCAGCTTGCTTTCCAGCTCGTCACCGCGGAGGCTTTCGGCAATGACCTTGCCGGTTGGGTCGATAAGGATGTTGTAAGGTATCCCGCCGAATTTAAAGACTTCGACCGCCTTGGTGTCCCAGTATTTGAGGTCGCTGATCTGGGTCCAGGTCAGGCCGTCGGCTTTGATGGCTTCGAGCCATGGGGCTTTATCCTTATCGAGGGAGACGCCGAGGATGGCGAAGTTCCGGTCCTTGAATTCATTATAGACTTTCACCACGTTGGGGTTCTCGGCCCGGCAGGGGGCGCACCAGCTTGCCCAGAAATCGACCAGCAAGAATTTTCCTTTATAAGACGCGAGGGAGACGTTGCGTCCATTGGCGTCGGGCAGGGAGAACTCGGGCACTTGCTTGCCGACCCAGCTGTTTTGCTTTTGCTGGCGTTCCTGCTCTGCCATCTGCGCCAGCTGCTGGTCATAGCTTTGCTTCATGCTGGTCACCAGGGGGTTGTTGGG
>JAFDYG010000543.1 GCA_018267545.1 Bacteroidota bacterium | reverse complement strand
TTGATTGAAATTCAATTACCTAAATCTTTGGCTAAGGCTTTACGGCTGCCCCAGAAATCACCCCGGAGGCAGCAGTTGAAGGTATTGAGAAAACTATTGAAAAAAGCGAGGTTCACGGAATTTGGTCAGCAATACCGCTTCGACGAAATCCTGCTGAGCAAACACCCCGGAAAGAAGTTTCAGGAAATCGTACCGACCTTTGACTACAACAGTATTCACGCCGCCTGGTGGCATCAGACACTGGAAGGAAAGGCGGACGTGTGCTGGCCTGGAAAGATCAAATACTATGCACTCTCTTCCGGCACCTCCGAAGCCGGCAGCAAATACCTCCCCATCACGACGGATTTATTACGCGGCAATCGTATCGTCATGGTGAAGCAGCTGCTGACCCTGCGTACCTACCGCGACATCCCCGTAAAGAGTATCGGCAAGGGATGGCTGATGATCGGCGGGAGCACCAGCCTTCAAAAAGGCGCGGGCTATTATTCCGGCGACCTCAGCGGCATCACCGCCCGGAAGGTCCCCTTCTGGTTTCAGCCCTTCTATAAGCCGGGCAGGAAAATTGCACGTACAAAAGACTGGACCAAGAAACTGGAAGAAGTGGTCCGGCTGGCGCCTCAGTGGGATATCGGCTTCCTTGTCGGCGTACCGGGCTGGATACAGCTCTGTATGGAAAAGGTCATCGAGAAGTACAAGCTGAACAATATCCACGAGATCTGGCCGAACCTGGGGTTCTTCGTACACGGCGGCGTATCCTTCGAACCCTATCGCAAGGGCTTCGAAAAGCTGCTGGGCAAGCCCATCACCTATATCGAAACCTACCTGGCCTCGGAAGGCTTTATCGCCTACCAGGACGCACAATATTCAAAAGGAATGAAGCTGGTGACCAACCAGCATATCTTCCTGGAGTTCGTCCCCTTCGACAACAAGAATTTCGATGCGGACGGCAATCTGGTCGAGAACCCTGAAGCGTATATGATCCACGAGGTGGAAGAGGGAAAGGACTATGCCCTGCTCCTCAGCACCAGCGCGGGCGCCTGGCGCTACCTGATCGGAGACACCGTACGGTTTGTCGACAAGGAACGCAGCGAGATCATCATCACGGGCAGGACCAAACATTTCCTGAGCCTGGTCGGCGAGCACTTGAGCGTAGACAACATGAACAAGGCGGTGCAGCTGGCTACCGAAGAAATGAACCTCTCGATCACCGAGTTTACCGTCGCCGGCGTTCCCCACGGCTTGTTCTTCGCCCACCAATGGTGGCTGGCCAGTAACGACCCCGTGGACGAAAACGTCCTGCGGCAGAAGATCGACGACCGGTTAAAAGAATTGAATGACGACTACGCGGTTGAAAGAGATAGCGCCTTGAAAGACGTATATGTAAAAGTGCTGCCCGAAGAAAAGTTTATGGAGTTCATGCGCCTCAAAGGAAAGATCGGAGGTCAACATAAATTTCCCAGGGTTCTCAAGGGAAAAATGCTAGAGGACTGGCAAAAATTTTTAGAGACGGGTACGCTATAACTCGAAACTTGATACTCTATGCTGGAGGCCGTATTGAAAGGATTGGCATTGGGATTTGTTCTTGCCTTATCGGTGGGGCCCATTATTTTTACCATCATCAAACAGAGCCTGAACAACGGGCACAAGGGCGGATTTAGTTTTGTCGCTGGCGTCTGGGTCAGCGATATCATCCTCGTCGTCCTTAGCAATACCCTTACAGCCCTGGTTTCCGGCCTCCTCGAACATACCCGTACGATTGCCTTTGGCGGCAGCGTGTTTCTCGTCGCAATGGGCGTCTATTTCGTTTTCTTCAAAAAAGTCTCCCTTGGCCGCGACGCAGAAGGCAACGAAGCCCGCTTCCGTAAACGGGACATGGCCCGCGTCTTTGCCTCCGGATTTATCATCAATACCCTCAACCCCGGCGTTATCTTCTTCTGGCTGGGTAACGCTACCGTCCTATCCACCACTCATACACTGCAGGAAAGGATCGTCATCTTTTCCGTCTGTCTCCTCGTCAACATGGCAGCCGACGTCGGCAAGATCATGATGGCGGGCAAGCTGCGGAATAAATTGACGCTAAAAACCCTCTCTGTCATCAACAAGATCTCCGGCACTATCCTGATCGGCTTTGGGATTGCATTATTATGGGGCGTTATCTTCTATCATAAGAAGTAACTTTACAGGGGCATTAACAATTCCCTAGCAAATTGTCTTTGTATGTTTGAATAACGGATATGCGTAAAACAATCATATTACTGTTTTGTATCATCCCCTGCTTACTGAGTCAAGCACAGCACGATGTGCTCGTATTGCAGAAAAGAGGTATGCATGTCCGCTCCTATACCATCGGCGACCCCTTTATCTTCGAAACGGTCTACGGCCAATGGTTTAGCGGAACCATCGACGACCTCCGGCACGACTCCATCTATATCCTCGGCCAGGTCTTCAGTTATAAAGAAATCAAAAGCATCCAGCGGCTAAAGAAGGGAAGCGCGGTCGGCAAGCTGATGATGGTGGCCGGGGGTGGCTTTACCGGCATCAGCATCATCAATGGGCTTATCCGGAAAGACCCTGCAAAGGAGTGGTTTACAACTTCCGGGTATGTCATAGCGGGCGCCCTGCTCGGCGGCGGACTGGCGCTCTCCCAGATGAAGAGCAAATACTATCACTTGGGCCGGAAATACAGGCTTTTATACTTGCAGATAGGAAAACGCTGATATATATTGCAAACGTAAATCCAACGGATGCCTATCAACACAAAAGGACTGGTCCCCAGAGTCTGGAGAATTATCAAGCGCGTTTTTATCTTCCTCTTCTTCTTCCAGCTATTCTATCTCCTCCTGTTGAAATGGGTCAATCCTCCGATCACTCTTACACAGCTTGGCAGCGTCTTTAGCGGCTACGGTCTCAAACGGGACTATGTCGGCATGAAAAATATTTCCCCTTACGCCAAGCTCGCCGTCATCTGCTCGGAAGACCAGCTCTTCCCCGACCACGATGGCTTCGACTTCAAGTCGATCGAAAAGGCAATGAAGCATAACCAAAAGAGCAAATCCCTGCACGGCGCCAGCACGATCAGCCAGCAGGTGGCCAAGAACGTCTTTCTCTGGCAGGGCCGCAGCTGGATCAGAAAGGGGATGGAGGTGTATTTCACCTTTATGATCGAACTCATCTGGGGAAAGAAACGCATCCTGGAAATGTATCTCAATATAAGCGAGATGGGGAAGGGGGTCTATGGCATCGAGGCCGCGGCGCACTATTACTACAACAAACCCGCCAAGACCCTGACCCGCCAGGAAGCCGCACGAATCGCAGCCTGTCTGCCTAATCCAAAGATTTTTACGATCAAGCCGCTGTCGCCGCACGTGGTGACCCGCTCGGCCTGGATCCAGGGACAAATGGGGAACCTGCAGGAAGACCCCGATATTCAAAAGCTATTGCAGTAATCCAGGGACGCGGGAGTGGCCCCCAATCATTTTGTCGACGGCCTTTATCGCCGCTTCGAGCCGCTCGTCGGCCTGTCCGCCGATCTCCGCCCATGGCGTGGACTGGTTGATGAGGATATCACGGTAGATATGAAACAGCTGCTCACGCGACAGCAAATCCGGATATTCCCGCAGCTCATCCTTTACCCAGGGCAAATCCGTCTTACACAGCAAATACGCGTCGTACTTCCGCGTTACAATCTGATTTAAAATCCAGGGGTCGCATTGTCCAAAGACAAACTCCCCCCAGACCTTCATTACATACATATCCGTATCGATGAAAAGAATGCCGTTCGCTTCCACCGCCCCCTTTTCTTCCAATGCGAGCTGCCCCTCGGCAATGGTTCGCAGGTCCCCGAATTTATACCCCATGCCGTTCTTCAGCAGATACTCCCGGGCATATTCCCGGACCCATACGGTTCCATAGTGCGCCGCCAGCCCCTCGCAAAGCGAAGACTTACCGGTCGACTCCGGTCCCACGATGACGACTTTTTTAAGCGGCATAGTCAATAACTTTTGCACGTTTGTTCCATTCCAGCAGCCCGGCAATGGCGATGATCAAAAGGATGAAGTAATATACGCTGGTAAAGACGTAGTGCTTGACGAAATAAAGAGGAATCGAAGCACAGTTGGTCGCAATCCACCAGTACCAGTTCTCGAGCTTCTTTCGGGTCATCACCCACATCCCCGTATAAGCGGTTGCGGAGGCAAAGGCATCTGCCCAGGGAATAGCCAGTGGAGCGAATTGCTTTTTCAAATAGGTCAAAGAAAAAAACACGACGACATAACAGACAGCAAAGAATAGGACCTGTCGGCGCCATTCACCCGGCGTAGACCGGGTTACCCGTAAAACATACTGGTCCTTGCTGTTCTTTCGCGACCATAACACCCAGCCATATACGTTGAGGACGGTATAATAGAGGTTGACGCTTGCCTCTCCAAAAAGAGACATTTTCAGACTGAGATAGATATAGGCAATGGTATTGATCAGCCCGGCGGGATAGTTGAGAATGTTCTCCGTGCGGATAAACCAGACGCAAAGGATACCTGCTATAACGGCGACAAACTCCAGCCAGCCGGTGTGCTGTATGTCCCGGATAAACTGTTCACAGATCTCCTGTATGGCCATCTAGGATTATTCCGCTTCTGCGAGGACCTCTTTTACTTCGGGGATCATCCGCTTCATCATGCTTTCGATACCCGCCTTGAGGGTAATCATCGAAGAGGGACAACCGGAGCAGGAGCCCTGCATCATGAGCTTTACGGTACCTTCGTTGTAGCTCTTGAACTGAATAGCGCCCCCGTCCATTTCAACGGCGGGTTTGACATAGTTCTCGAGGAGCTCCTTGATGCGAACGACCACGTCGTCGTCATCGGCGGCGATGGTATTGCCTTCGGATTTGACGGTAACGACCTCGTCTTCGTTGACGACGGCCTTGCCTTCTTCGAGGTATTCTTTCAGGAACTGACGGATGGCGGGAATGACATCATCCCAGTCGGTATCCGTAGTCTTGGTGAGGGTGACAAAGTTGCTGGCGATAAAGACGCTCTTGATGAAGGGGAAGCCAAAGAGCTCGATGGCCAGGGGAGAAGGCTTCGCAGATTCGACATCCGGGAAATCGATGATCTTGCCGGGGTAGAGAAGTTTGTTGGCCACAAATTTCATCGTCTCCGGGTTGGGAGTCATTTCGGTATATATGCTGATAACCGGATTGCCTGTTTTGATCATAGTGAAGCCTTTTAGTGCGGTAAAGATACGTAAATCCCCGTCATTTATTATGCTGCCTCCCTTTCCAAAACGACGTCCGAGTCTGCCGCCGCGGGCGGTGCGATCTGACGGGATCGGGTCCAGAGCAGGTTTAAAACGTGGGCTGTTACGATCAGTCCCACGGCAAAAGGAAGGAACCTGAACTCGTAAGTATGCCATACCTGCTTGGCAATCAATAATATAATGCCTCCCAGGAAGAGAAACCAGGGCGTCAGCCGGCGGTGGTGATGGCTGAACCCATGCCACAGCGCCCGGGTCCCGATGGCGAAAGCCAGGAGAATCATCCCGTATTCAAAAAGCGCATTATGGATGATATTGACACCCAATACCGGCAGCGTGGCTACAGCCAGCGGCAGGATTGCGCAGTGGATTGCGCAGAGGATCGATGTCGTGATGCCCAGGGCATCCCAGTTTACTTTGCTGCTCATAACCTAAAGCGGAGGACAAAAATACAACAATGTTGCAAATAATTTGTTTTTATTTTTCTGGTGTCCGCAGACCCGGACAGTGCTAACTTTGTCGAACCATGAATAAGAAGAAATTGATATTCCTGCTGGGCTTCTTTATCCTGCTTTTCGCGGGCTTTTATTTTGCCCTGACGGCCTTCGTTCCCGGTTATGGCAAAACGGAACTGCCCATTATCAGCTATGTGCCCGCCTTCTCGTTTAGCAATCAGGAGGGAAAAACCATCACCGAAAAAGACGTGACCGGCAAAGTCTATGTGGCCGAGTATTTCTTTACTACCTGTAAAGGCATTTGTCCCAAGCTGAATACGAATATGAAGCACCTGTCTCAGGTCTATGGTCAGGAGCCGGACTTCCGCCTCCTGTCGTATACCGTAGACCCCGAGACCGATAGCGTCGGCAGGATGCATAAATACGCCGATTCCCTCGGCGTCAATGCGCAGCAATGGTGGCTTCTTACTGGAAGAAAGGATAGCCTTTATCATCTGGCAAGAAACGGCTACATGCTGGACGACCCCAAGAACAATGCGCTCAACATCAACGAACAGTTTCTGCATACCCAATTCCTGGCGCTGGTAGACAAAAGCGGACGCGTCCGGAAGATTTACGACGGGTTAAAGAAAAATGAGCTGGACGAGCTTGAAAAGGATATCGCCGACCTGCTGAAGGAAAAAGCAGGAGCGCCTCACTTCGCCAATTCCCTGTTTAATAATAACCCTGGTTGATTATGATGGAAAAGAAAATAGATGAGTTGTTGAAGAAGAATCACCTGAGCGTCACCGGTGGTCGCAAGAAGATCCTGGAACTATTTTTGCAACAGGAAGGAGCGCTGTCGCACAGCGATATCGAACGCAAAGCGGGCGAGAAATTCGATCGCGTTACCGTCTACAGGACCCTGCAAGTCTTCCTCGAAAAAGGGTTGATCCATAGTATCCCGACTTCGGATAATTCTATACGTTATGCGTTGTGCAAAGAGGACTGCTCCGGAGGTCATCATCACGATGATCACGTTCACTTTATCTGCAATACCTGTGGAAATACGGTTTGTCTCGAAGGGGTCTCCATTCCCGCTATTCGTCTTCCCAGGGGATACAGCGCGGACCAGGTAGAAATGCTGGTCAGCGGCGTCTGTAAAAGCTGCAACATCTAGTACAAAAAGAAAGCCCCGATGTAGAAACACCGGGACTTTTGGTTAAGGCTCTGATTAGTAGCTTCTTTATGTTTAAGCGGCATTTGCCGCCAACGTTATTCTGATTTTTAAGCAGGAAAATCCTCCCGCATTTTTTCAAATCGCTTATTGCAAATATAGCCGGAAAAAAGCATACGAACAAGAGGTATAAGTACTACTTTCCGGGTATTTTTTGCTTTTTTTCATGCTTCAAATTTTTTGCATTTCGGTGCTGACGAATTCCATCAGTTGTTTAATAT
>JAFDYG010000542.1 GCA_018267545.1 Bacteroidota bacterium | reverse complement strand
GCAAACTTCTTCTCACACTCCTTACTCTGCAAAAAGGAACGCCGGAATTCCCACCCCGCATCCCAGTTGCTGCCAAACTTGACCCGGATAGCCGCCCACTGAAAATGAATGACGCTACGGGTAAACAAATTAAAAGGAGAACCCTCGGGCCCCTCGCTCATCAAAGATATCCGCTCGTCCAGCCTGTTCTTGCAAGCTTGATAAAAAGCAGGGTCTTCGTTAAAGAAGAGCTGAAAAAAGTCGATGTAGTTGTCCAGGAAATAAGGGATAAGATTGTTCGGGTCACGCTTCTTCTCCGCTTCCAGCAGCTTTCCCCCTTCTTCCAACCGAAGCTGAATAATGGATTGGTAAGCCTGCTTACAGCTGGCGTTGAAGTCATAATGCTTTTCCGCATGCCCTTGCAGGCTGACCGTAAAGAGGTATAGAAAAAATAAAAGGCGTTCGATGTATGAACGCCTTTTAAAAGATAATGTATTGTTCAAGCTATTTAACTTCAATAGCATCATTTAATTCATTATCCACAAGGATACGGCCGCAGTTCTCGCACACGATGATCTTCTTCCGCTGGCGGATTTCACTCTGCCGTTGAGGAGGAATAGCATTGAAGCAACCGCCGCAAGCATCACGCAATACCGGCACAACCGCCAGACCATTGCGATAGTTGCCGCGGATCCGGTCGTAAGAATGCAAAAGCCGGGGCTCTACCTTCTCTCTGGCTTCCGTAGACAGCTTTCCGAAATGCTTTTCCTCTTTCTCGGTAGTAGCGATGATCTTGTCCAGCTCGTCCTTCTTGTTCTTCAGCACGGATTCCTTGGTAGCGATGTTCTTCTTCGCCTTCTCGAGGAGCTGCACCTTCTCGGCGATCTCTTCGTTGGCATCCTTGATGTGCTTCTCGGCAAGCTTAACTTCCAGCTGCTGCATTTCGATTTCCTTGTTGATGGCTTCGAATTCGCGGCTGTTCTTTACGTTCTGGCTTTGCTTGTCGTATTTCTTGATCAGCCCATCGGCTTCCTTGATGGCTTCTTTCTTTTGATTGATGAATTCCTGAATCCCATTGATCTCCTCTTCTACACGAGTCTGACGGGAATGCAAGCCCGTGATCTCGTCTTCCAGATCGCTTACTTCCATGGGCAGTTCACCCTTCAGGATTTTATACTCGTCCAACTTCGATTCAATTTTTTGGAGGGTCACTAGTGATGTGAGCTTTTCCTCTACAGAGAATTCTTTTACGTTTGACATAGTTTTTATTTATTGGCCTTCGGCCGAGCCGCCTCCGGCTTCTCCTTAAAAGTAGTTAATCGGATTTGTTTTAGTCTCCGATTTAAGGACCGCAAAATTACGAAATTTTTCCTGCAAAACCTCAAAAAGCAGGTCAATCGTGAATTGTTCACTCTCAAAATGACCAATATCGGCGATTACCAGCCTCCCGTCCGCATCGAAAAACTCATGATATTTAACATCCGAGGTGATATAAAAGTTGGCTCCCGCCGATAAAGCATTGGAAATCAAAAAACTACCAGCACCCCCGCAAACCGCCACCCGACTTACCGGCCGGCCCGTCAACGGCGTATGCCGGACCACCGGCACCCCGAACTGCTTCTTTATCAAAGACAAAAACGCCTTTTCCTCCATCGGCTCCGGCAATTCCCCGATCAGCCCCGACCCCACCCCGTCCCAGGTATTGGCCAGCGGAACCAGGTCATAGGCCACTTCCTCATAGGGATGCGCCGCAATCATCGCCTGCACCACCCCCCGGCTCAAATGAGAAGGCAATATTACTTCCAATCGGACTTCCTTCTCCGTATGCCGGGAACCCGGCTCACCGACAAACGGCGTCGTCCCCTCTCCCCCTTTAAAGGTTCCCAATCCCTCCGTCCCAAAGCTACATTCACTATATCCCCCGATATGCCCCGCGCCGGCGGAAAAAATAGCCCCCCGCACCAATTCCAGATGCTCGAAAGGAACGAAGCAAAATAGCTTCTGCAGCGTTCCCGCCCTGGACAGCAAAGACCGACCTCCCCGAATCCCCAGCTTCTGCGCAATCCGCCCATTCACCCCACCGGCAACGACATTGTCCAGGTTGGTATGGATGGCATAGATCGCAACGTCTTCCTTGATGGCCCGAATCACCGTCCGCTCGACATAATTCCGGCCGGTGATTTTCTTCAGACCGCCAAATACGATCGGATGATGCGCCACGACCAAATTACATCCCCTGCGCACGGCCTCCCCTACGACGTCTTCCGTCGCATCGAGGGTCGTCAATATCCCCCGGCATTCCCAGTCCCCACTTCCCGTTATCAGCCCCGCATTGTCGTAGGACTCCTGGTAGGCCAGGGGAGCCAGCGATTCCAGATAACCGGTGATAGCCGAGATCGTCATTGACTATTGGATGAGTTTTTCGATATGCGTCAGCTTCCCGTCCTCGTTGAAGCCTTCCAGTACAAGCCGGAATTTCTTGGTGATATCGTTATTGAAGAAGTCTACGTTTATACGCTTCGTATCCTTATCCGTCAGGACAAAGGGTTTCCAGAATAGAGTGGTCCGCAAGTCTTCCCCCTCATTTTGCGCCGAGTTCTCCAGGTAGTTCGGCACATAGAATTCCTTCGGAACGGAGTATCCGATCAGCACCGCCCTGGGCAATCCCTTGAAGTTGGGGTCGGTCGTTTTTTGATCACCGCCCTTCTTCGTATACACGGCAATGGTACCACCCGAGCCGCCGCCAAAGCCCACCCCAGAACCCGGCCGGAATACCTTCACAAACGCCACATCTGTCACGGGAGTGCTCTGCAATTGCGAAGCATCCACCTGCATTTCGTTCAGGTACAGCGAAGGCCGGCCACCCCGCCAGGTAAGCGAGGGCGCTCCACCCGGACCATTCCCAAGGGTGATCTGCAGACCCGCCACCTTCCCTTGCAGGTATTGGAAGATATCCATCATCGCCGGAGCCAGCGGGTCGTTGACCAGGTCGAATTGATAAGCGTCCCCACCGGCGAACATCCCCGACGTATATCTTTCATTCAGCTTTTCTGCATCCGTCTTTGCACGCCCCTTCACAGTCACCGACTCCAGCGTCTTCACCTTCTGGTTATCGATGGGCTGCACACGGGCGATTTCTTCAGCGATAAATCGGTTCCGACGCAAATAAGCGGAGTCCTCCGCGGTCCATCCGTCAAAGGCCGACGTCAGCGACCTCGCCAGCCTTCCTCCACGAACCAGTCCCGTGTTGAAGGTAATCGCAGCCTGATCGGAAAGCGCCCGGTTGACGTTGAATTGGTAGAAGGCCCTGACCGTATCGAAAAAGACAAGCCCCGTCACTCCGAATTTATTCCCGGCCAGGTGCGGCAACGACATCATCTGCGTGCTCGAATCCTTCCGGCTCATAATGACGTTCATCGACTCGTCCTTGCTGATCTTGCTGGCATCTACACCCAGCACGTCTACTTTTATGGACAGATAGTCCTGCTCGGGATTTTTTATCACGGGCACCTTGCCGCGCGCCAAATCCTCCCACTTGAAGCGACGCCAGCCATGCGTCAGCATCACCAGGTCCAGGTGCGTGATCAGACTATCTGCCGTACCGGTGAAATAATAGGCAGGGTTATGCACGTATCCTCTTAATTCTCCCGTCAGAAGCAGCCGGGAAATGATATTGTCGTCTCCGGGATATTCTCCATCTGCCGTGGCATCGGTCACCGCCAGCGATAGATTGGACTTGATGGTATCGGGTACGTCGATCGTCAAGGTGTTCTTTCCCCTACGATTTACCCCCTTCAAGGTCAATGACATTTCAGGGGCAAATAAAAAGTCGTGATTATTGACAAAGGCGACACGCTCCGCCACCGGCAGCATGTCTCCGTCGAATACGGTCAGCTGTAAAACTCCGGAAGGCAATTGTCCAGTAGGAATCGTACCCCCGCTCATGAAGTTTTCTTCGAGGTTGATCTTGGCCTTATATACCAGGTGCTGGTGCATATGCCCGACGATCGTTAAGTGCTTGAGCGTAGTCGGGCCTTCGGCGGAACGCGCTACGGAAAATAGCACTTTCTGATTCCCCGGTATCACGCGCATCACCACCCCGGTCGACCTGACCGATGGCAATCCCGTCTTATGCTCCACTCCCTTATCGTCCTTCCACACCGCCGTCAGCGAATCTGCCTTATCGACCGACAACAGGAACCTCCCCATCCCATCGTGTTCCGAATTAAAGGTGATGACCTCCTTTCCCGTCTTGTCCCGGATCGAGCCCTTTACCGGGAACGGAAAGCCATACTGGTCGTTTGCCTTGAAGGCAACCATCGTTTCCACACCGTTGACGATATCGCCCCCCTCCGGGAAGAATTGAAGCTTGATCTCACGAGGCACGATCGTCACGGTTATCACGGAATCCACTTTCTTATCGTAAATACGGATGTCCCTCTCGTAGAAAAAGGCCGTATCGAAATTCGTCATCCACGTAGTATAGGCCCTGAAGTGCAGGTGCCCTGATTTTATAGCCTTGGGTAATTCGAAGTTGCCCGCCGTGCTAGACTCGGAGATCGGATAGACCTTGCGCTGAAGGATGGCCCCGGAAGGATCTGACAGCTCCGCATAGAAATTCTTGCTAAAAATGGAAGGGTCGGCTCCCGAAAAGATATAAGCCTTGAACCAAACCGTTTCTCCAGAACCGTAGATTTTCTTGTCGAAATGAACGTGAATTTTTTCCTGGGGGTAATTGTTGGCGTATATATTCATCATCGAATCCAGCTTCTGAGCGCTAAGAAACAACGGAAACAGCAAAGGCAGGATGATGGGCAATAAACAGCGAGTCTTGTTCATACGGTGAAATTATTCAACTCCTTTCTGAAAAACCTGAAATGTACTTAAAATGAGATTAATTTCGCCCTATTTTCCAATTCTCAGTCAGAAAAAATGTTAAAATGACTTTAACAAAATCTACCGCCGAGCTCTATACCAACTACAAGTCCCGCCTGCAAAAAATAGCCGACGTCAAATATTCCGCCGCCGTTCTGCAATGGGATCAGGAAACCTATCTTCCCCCCAAGGGAGCAGGATTTAGAGGCCAGCAGCTCGCTACTCTTTCCGAAATCGCCCACGAATGGTTCATCGACCCATCCCTGGGTCAGCTGCTCGAAGAGCTCCAATCCCGGGGCGACCTCGCAGACGACGAACGCCGCAATGTCGAGCTCAGCCTGGAGGACTACAACAAACAAAAGAAATTCACCCCCGCCTTTATCCGCAAGCTCAGCGAAGCTACCTCCCGCAGCTTTCACACCTGGATCCAGGCCCGCAACGCAAACTCTTTCGACGTCTTCCGGAACGACCTTGAACAGTTGGTCCAGTTGAAGAAAGAAGAAGCCGCCATCGCCGGCTATGAGCACCATCCCTACAACGCGCTGCTCGACCAATACGAAAAGGGCTCCACCGTCGCGCTGCTCGATAGAGTGTTTTCCGAGATCCGGAACCCCCTAAGAGAGCTGCTTCAAAAGATCGGTGCCCGCCCCCAGATAGACGACCACTTCCTGCATAGCCATTTCCCCCAACAGCAACAATGGGATTTCGGTATGCGCCTGATCAAACAGCTGGGCTTCGACTTCGAAGCCGGTCGGCAGGATCTCTCCGAACATCCCTTCACGACCAACTTCAGCAGCCAGGACGTGCGCATCACCACCCGCGTCGACGAGAACGATTTCAACCACATGACCTGGAGCTGTATCCACGAAACCGGCCACGCCCTATACGAACAGGGACTACCGGCCGAAGAATACGGCCTTCCCCTGGGCGAATACGCGTCTCTCAGCATCCACGAGTCCCAGTCGAGACTCTGGGAGAACAACGTCGGCCGAAGCCTGAGCTGGTGGACCTCGGTCTATCCCAGCCTTCAGCAAACTTTCCCCCAACAGCTAAAAGACGCTTCCGCCGAACAGTTCTATAAAGCCATCAACAAAGTACAGCCCTCTTTGATCCGCACAGAGGCCGACGAAGTATCTTATCATTTTCATGTGATGATCCGCTATGAATTAGAAAAAAACCTAATAAATGGCACGATTTCTGTCGCCGATATACCTGCCTGGTGGAACGAAAGTTACAATACCTGGCTAGGGGTAAAAGTTCCGGATGATAAACGGGGCTGTTTACAGGACGTACACTGGAGCCATGGTAGTTTTGGGTATTTTCCGACTTACAGCCTGGGAAGCTTTTATGCCGCTCAAATGTTCTCAGCGGCTGAGAATCAAATCCCTACGCTTAGGCAGTCCATTGGCTCCGGAGACACTTCCACCCTCCTGGCCTGGCTACGGGAAAAAGTGCACAGACACGGCCGCCGCTATATCAGCGAAGAGCTTTGTCAGCAGGCCACCGGAAAGACCCTCGATATCCAGTATTTTTTGAGCTATTTGCTTGATAAATATAGAAATATTTATAATTTTTGAGGTAAATCCAGGACTTATGAAGCTATCATACCCTATGGCCATCTTGGCCTCCCTAATTCTTCTCTGCTCATGCAAGAAGTTTATCGAAAAACAGGCAGAGAACCAGGTGATGAACATCGTCACCAACGGGTATTGGTACGTGAGCGGGTATAAGCAAAATGATAGTGATATAACCGCCTCTTTCTCAGGTTATCTATTTAAATTTGACGAGAATAATACCGTAACAGGCACAAAGGATAATGCCTCTTCAAAAGGGCAGTGGTCGGTCAATATTGCCAACCGCACTATCCTGGCCAATTTCCCCGGTGCGGATAAGCCGCTGTCCTTGCTCAATGCGACCTGGACGATCAAGGACAGCTATACCGACAGCGTATCCGCCCGGACCATCGATACGGTTAACAATACGCTCAATATCCTGCAGCTGAAGAAACAATAATCCATTACCTGCGAAGACTCCCCTACCTCCTACCACGTAGATCGACCCCAGCCTAACGGGCTGCGATACCCTTTCTATTTACCTAAACGTACGTTTCTTTGAAACGAAAACTATTATTAGCTGCTAGCTATTTCTTTGTTTTTGGCATCCTCCGTACCTGGGCACAAGCCCCCGTCACCGATTTTTCCGCATCCCCCACCGCAGGCTGCGGTCCCCTCACCGTCCAGTTCAGAGACCTCTCTTCCAACAGCCCCCAGCTCTGGAACTGGGATTTCGGCGATGGCCAGGGAACAAACATTCAAAACCCAACTCACACTTATTATACTCCCGGCGTCTACGACGTGACCCTTACAACGGTCAACCGTAGCGGTAGTAATCCGCCCCTGGTGAAAAGAGGCTTTATTACGATCTACCCCTATCCCCAGGCGAAGTTTACCTCCAATCTCACCGTCGCCTGCTCCCCCTCGACCGTCCAGTTCACCGACCAGTCCACGCCGGGCGCAGGCACCATCGCCTCCTGGTCCTGGGACTTCGGCGACGGTTCCACCGGCAGCGGCGCCAACCCCACTCATCAATTCACCCAACCCGGTTATTACGATATTACTCTCAAGGTTACCAACTCACAGGGCTGTTCCCTCACATCTAACATCGTGCGCTATCTGCGCATCATCGACGGTATCCAGCCCAACTTCACCTGGGACCAGATCTCTACCACCTGCTCCGCACCTTTTACCCTCAACTTCCTCAACCAAACCGCAGGCCCGGGTAACCTCACTTTTAACTGGAACCTCGGCAATGGCGCCAATCCAGCCGCATCGTCGGATACGAATCCCAAAAACATCGTCTATCCGGCAACCGGAAATTATAACGTGACGCTGCAAGTACAGAGCAGCCTCGGCTGTAGCGCTACCCTCCAGCAAACCGTTCCTCTCAACAATAATGCAGCGCTGATCAACGGACCGGACACCGTTTGCGTCAATACTCCCGCTACTTTCACCGACGCCTCCACGCCCCCCCCCGCTTCGGCCACCTGGGACTTCGGCG
>JAFDYG010000541.1 GCA_018267545.1 Bacteroidota bacterium | reverse complement strand
CGACGATCAGGGGTACGGTTGTAGGCGAATTCTTCGGCTTTAGCGTTGCCGCAGCGGGCAAGGTCAACAACGACGCCATCGGCGACCTCATCGTCGGCGCTCCCGGCGACATCGTCTCCGCGGCCGTCAGACCGGGCGCAGCCTATGTCTTCTATGGCGCTGGAGGCGGCATCACCGCCACCACGGATGGAGCGCTGAGCGGCAGCGTCGGAACGACGCTGACCGATCCTTCGGGTCTTCCCGCTACGCTCTTCGGCTTTAGCGTCAGCTCGGCCGGAGACGTCGACAACGATACCCATGACGACGTTATCGTAGGCGCTCCGCTGTCCCTGAACATAACCGGTTCCTTCGGAACCTATGGCGCTAACGGCAAGGCATACGTATTTTATGGAAGCGGCAACGCTTCGGGTATTGCCTCCCCCTCGCTGCCCGTAGCAACGCTGACCAGCGGAAGGGCTGGTGCGGGTCTCAACCTGCTCTTCGGTTACAGCGTAGGCAAAGCCGGCAATGTTACAGGCGACGCATCTGGAGACGTCCTGGTCGGAGAGCCGGGCAGTCTTTCTATCAGCGATCCTCTGATCAATACTTTATTGAGCACGCTGGGCTTCTCCGGCTCCTCTACGGTAGATAATGGCCAGGCCTATGTCTTCCAGGGAAGGTCCGGCACGGGCATCAGCACGAGCGCTACGTACACCGCCAGCGCCACCGCGCCGAACCTCCTCGGTACCAGCGTAAACGGCGTAGGTGACGTGGACGGCGACGGCTTCCAGGATTTTATCGTCGGTCAGCCCAGCGGTATCCTCGACTTCCATTTCAATCTGACGACCCTGGCCGGTTTCCTGTCTGCCGGACCGACCAGTCTGCTCGGCACCATGACGACCGCCACCAACGGCGGCCTGCTCACCCGAAACAGCACCGGCAACAGCCAGCTCTTCTTTGGCTTCACGGGGCCGTTGCCCGTTACTTTGCTTGACTTCTCGGGTCATTCCGAACAGGCGGACGTAGTGCTCAATTGGTCTACCGCGATGGAGCAAAACAGCTCCTACTTCCAGATCGAGCGCAGCCAGGATAACCAGCACTTCACCGTCATCGGTAAAGTGGCTGCCGCTGGAAACGCGTCGCAGCAAACCAATTATACCTATACCGACGCTTCGCCTGCTTCCGGCAACAACTACTATCGGCTGAAGATGGTCGACCTGGATGGCACCGCTACCTATAGCAGGATCGTCGTGATCAATTTCAATAATCTCTCCGAGCACGTGATCGCGACCTATCCCAATCCCGCGTATAGCAGCTTCCAGCTTCAGTTCCGGAATATGGCGACGGGCCGCTATAATATGCAGTTCATAAGCTCTTCGGGGCAGGTCATCTTTGCCCGCCAGGTGCAGGTTTCAGACCCGGTCAGCTATAGCGAGACGATCAGCCTGAGCCAGTCGCTTGCGGCAGGTTCTTACCTGATCAGGGTGATGGACAATCAGAATCATTCTTTTATTACGCGGATCGCAATCCAATAGCATAATTTTCGTTAGATATACAATAAAAAGGTCGTCCCGGGACGACCTTTTTATTGTATTTTTATAAGGCTCAACCCCTACTAATATGAAGAAAGTTCTACCCGTAGTCTTTCTCTCCTTTCTGTCAACCCTGATTGCTCCTGCACTCATAGGACAACAACTTGCCCCCTCTATCATCTGGCAAAAAAGTTTCGGCGGCTCCAAAGAAGACCGCGCCCTTTCCGTAGCCCGCTGCGAAGGCGGCGGATATCTTGTCGCCGGCTCTTCCAAATCCAACAATGGCGATGTGGCAGGACACCATGGCTCTACCGACTCTACGGACGCCTGGCTGATCAAGCTCGCTGCAGACGGAACCATCCAGTGGCAGAAGAGCATCGGAGGAACAGGCCAGGACGTGCTTAATCATATTGTCCGCACCAGTGATGGCGGATTCATCGGCATCGGGACTACCACGTCGATAGATGGAGACCTGGGGTCGACACCCGGCATCGGTTGGAATGACGTTTGGGTGGTCAAACTGAGCCGGAATGGAGACATTCAATGGCAGAAGCGATATGGAGGAAGTCAGGATGACAATGGGAATACAATTCATCAAACCGGCGATAGCGGATACATCGCGACAGCATTGACCTGGTCTAAGGATGGACAGGTGACCGGCAATAGCGCAGCGCTTAGCGCCGGATGGGTAATCCGGATCGACCCATCGGGCAACCTGATCTGGCAGCATGCTTTTTCTACGGCATTTGTTTATGATATCATGGCGCTGGCGGGCGGCGGATACCTGGTCGGTGTAGGAGCCGATGGTTCGGGCCAGGGTGGGTTTCCTGCAGTAGGAAATAATACTCCTATCACCTATATCGGTAAGCTCGATAATTCCGGAAACTTAGTAGCTCCTTCGTCAGTAGGTGGAACCGGTTATATATATGGCTTCCAGCCGATCAGCGATACGAAGTTTTCGATGCTGGCATTTAGGAATTATTGTGCGCCTACCGATTATTCGGCTGGCTTTACCGTATTTCCATCCATCGATACCTCAACGGTCAAAGCTGGCAGTAGTTATATATTCGGCGCGTCCGGAAGTATTTGTACGTCTGCCTATTACTCACGGGGATTTCAGACGAATGGTCCCAATAGCTTTGTCAATCTCGATAACAGCGGAGGTGTCGTAGTGGCGGCGGCTGCGAAGAACGGCCTCAACGGTTATCACACTGGGCCTCTGATTAATTCGACTTACCTGCCATCCGACGGCTATATCAGCAGCTTTGACGCCAGTGGCTGGAACAAATGTTATGGAGGGGCCGGTGACGATGGCTTTAATGCGGTGATAGCCGATGACAGCTACACTTATGTCGCCGCTGGCTTCTCAACTTCGACGAACGGAGACGCCACGGTCAACAACGGCGGCTATGATTTCTGGATCGTCAAGCTCGGTAAAACCAATCATATCAAAGGCACCGTCTATATCGACGAAAACTCCAACGGCAGCCACGACCCGGGCGAGACCTTCGTCAACAGCGTGCTGGTCCAGAGCACCAAGGGATCGGTTACTGCGTCCAGCTCCACGTTCGACGGTGTCTTCGATAACCTCGCCGATACTGGTACAACGACGACAACCATCATCAGCCCTCTGCCGCGCTATACTGTAGTGCCCGCATCGAAGACTACTAACTTCACTAGCTACAACACTACCGACAGCTTCTCTTTTGCGCTGCAGCCCATTCCCAATCTGCGCGACTACCGGGTGATGCTCTTCAACACCGGACGCTCCCGGCCCGGATTTGGTGTCACTTATAAAATCATTTGTACAAATCCCGGTACCGACGTGCTTACCAACCGTATGGTACAGCTGGTTGTCGAGCATCGATTGTCCTATCAATCCGCAACACCCACTCCCGTCTCGGTCACTGGAGATACCATGCGCTGGATACTTCCAACCCTGACCCCCAGGGATACGGCCATCTTCACCGTCCAGATGGTGCTGGCCGCCGGACAATACAGCAACCTGGAAATACTGACGTCCACCGCAACGATAGATTCGACGGGTGACATCGAACCCAAAAACAACGTCTCGGTCATCAACGATGTCGTGACGGGCAGCTTCGATCCCAATGGTAAAGAGGAGGTCAATGGCGGCACGATCGATACCGCCGCGCTCAACAACGGAAGATACCTCCACTATACGATCCGTTTTCAAAACACAGGGAACGATACTGCTTTTAGCGTCGTCCTGCGTGATACGCTGATCAGCAAGCTCGACCCGGCTACGCTGGAGATGGTCGACGCCAGTCATCCTTACCGGCTGACCATCGCAAACGGCAACCAGCTGACCTGGACCTTCCCGAATATTCTCCTGCCTTACAGCAGCGAGAACGAGCCCGCCAGCCACGGCTATGTTTCCTATCGGGTCAAGCCAAAATCGAACGTGGCTCTCGGCGACAGCATTCGCAACGAGGCAGGTATCTACTTCGACTTTAATCCCGTGGTGCAGACCAATACAGCACTGACCGTGGTAAACAAGCCGGCTACCCAGCTGCCGCCGCCACCTCCTCCGGTCAATCCTCCTCCGACGGATCCCCCTGTTACGACGCCTCCAACCGATCCGCCGACGACACCCCCCGTCACGACCCTGCCTCAGCCACCTGGGCCGCAGGTCTCGGGGATATTGGATAGCTATTGCGCCAACCAATCCGCACAAAAGGTACAGATCACCAATGTTCCGCCCGCCGCCGATTCGGTCACCATCGCCGCAACGATGGACGGAAGCGCGATGGCCATAGCCGGCGATGGCAGCCTCACCGTCAATCCTTCCAGCCTCACGTCCGGTACGCATATGTTAATGATCAGCTTCACCAATACCGCCGGCATGGGTACGATGTACAAATCCTTCCAGGTTTTTGCCGTCGTAACGCCCAGGGTCAGCATACGGAGCAGCCTCACGACGATTTCCGACGCCGACCTGACCGGTACGATCCAGGTCAAAGCCTCGAATCTTGCCGGAGGCGGCCTCCTGCCAACATTCACTTTTGCAAAGGACCCGGCCTTCGTCTCGATCCTGAAATCGGAAAGCGCCGACAGCACTCTTCAGCTGTCGCCTGCCTCGCTGGTGATCGGCAGCAACCCGGTATACGTCCGGATGCGTACCAGCGCACCCTGTAATACCGCTCAATCCGTGATGGACAGCGTCGTCATCAGCAGACATGCCGGCGAAGGCCTCTCCGACCCGGACAACCCGGATCAGAAGATCGGGACCGCGCCCAATCCATTTATCGATCAGATCAATATCACCGGTCTCCAGCGTACCAAGTCATACCTGTTCCAGCTGGAGGACGTATTGGGACAGCAGAAGTCGTCCATGCGCGTCAGCGGTCAGGCTTCCGCGTTATTCCGGGCTCCGGGTTTACCCAGAGGGATGTACCTGCTGCGGGTGATCGATGCGACGGGGCAAAAACTGATAGGAACGGTCAAATTAAACAGACTATAAAAAGAAAATCCCCGCCGATCGGCGGGGATTTTTATTGGGAAGAGATTCCTTAATTCGCGATGGCCTCTTCTGCATAGGAGCTCACCGGCTCGCAGGTGCAGATCAAATTACGATCACCATGGGTATTGTTTACCCGGGCTACGCTGGGCCAGAATTTGTTATCCTTTACATAGGGCAGGGGGAAGGCCGCCTGGTTGCGGGAATAAGCGTGTTTCCATTCGTCCGCACAGATGACCTGCTGAGTATGCGGTGCGTTCTTCAGCGCATTGTCGTTCTTGTCGGCCTTGCCTTCTTCGATGGCGCGAATCTCTGCGTGGATGCCGAGCAGCGCGTCGCAGAACCGGTCCAGCTCCGCCTTGTCTTCGCTTTCCGTCGGCTCGATCATGATAGTGCCGGGGACGGGGAAACTCAGGGTAGGGGCGTGGAAGCCATAGTCCATCAGGCGCTTGGCCACGTCTTCGGCTTCGACGCCGGCGCTGGTTTTGAAGGGACGCAGGTCTACGATAAATTCATGGGCGCAGGTGCCATTGGAACCGCTATAGAGGATCTTATAGTTCTTTTCGAGCCGGGCCTTCATATAGTTGGCGTTCAGGATGGCGTACCGCGTAGCGCGCGTAACGCCTTGCGCACCCAGCAGCTTGATATAGGCGTAGCTGATGAGCAGGATGCTGGCCGAACCGAAGGGGGCGGCAGAGACGGAGTGCCCCTGGGTGCCTGTGGGCGCCTGACCATTGCCGGCAGCGCGGGTTTCCAGGTCTGCCGAGTGGACATGGCTGGGCAGGTAGGGCTTCAGCTTTTCGTTGACACAGATGGGACCCATCCCGGGACCACCACCGCCGTGCGGGATGGCGAAGGTCTTGTGCAGGTTCAGGTGACAGACGTCGGCGCCGATGAGGCCGGGGCTCGTAAGACCCACCTGTGCGTTCATGTTTGCGCCGTCCATATAGACCAGACCGCCATTGTCGTGGATGGCCTGGCAGATATCCTTTATGCTTTCTTCGAATACGCCGTGAGTAGAAGGATAGGTGACCATCAGACCGGCCAGGTTATCCTTGTATTGAACGGCTTTTTCTTTCAGGTCTGTTACGTCGATATGCCCGTCTTCGTCGCTCTTGACGACGACGACCTTCATGCCGGCCATGATTGCGCTGGCAGGGTTGGTGCCGTGCGCCGAGATCGGGATCAGCATGACGTCGCGGTGTGCTCCCTTATTGGCGGCGTGATAGGCGCGGATGGTCAGCAGACCCGCATATTCTCCATTGGCGCCGCTGTTGGGCTGGAGAGAAGTGGCGGCGAAGCCGGTAATCTCGCTGAGCCAGTTTTCCAGCTCGGTGAGGATCTGGCGATAGCCCTTCCACTGGCTGGCGGGGGCAAAAGGATGCAGACCGCCGAATTCGGGCCAGCTTACGGGAATCAGCTCGGTCGCCGCGTTTAGCTTCATCGTACAGGAACCCAGCGAGATCATGGAGGTATTTAGAGAAAGATCTTTTACTTCCAGGCTCCGCAGGTAACGCATCATCTTGGTCTCGCTGTGATAAGTATTAAAGACCGGGTGCGTCAGGAATTCCGAAGTACGTGTAACCGAAGAGGGAATATTGGCGAGGGTATCGTCTACGTCGAAGGTAGCGGATACCAGGTCGGTGCCTGTGGTATGACCGAACACCGAAAGGATGTTGACCACGTCTTCCTGTGTCGTCGTTTCGTCCAGCGTGATGCTGATCGTGTTACCCGCATAGAAGAAGTTCATCCCACGGGCCTCGGCTGTGGAACGGATGGAGCTGGCGTCCTTGACGGACAGATGGAGCGTATCGAAATAAGATTCGTTCGTGTTGGCGAAGCCCAGCGCTTCCAGCTCGGAGGCCAGCGTACGGGTCAGCAGGCTGACGCGCTTTGCAATACGGGTCAGTCCTTCGGGACCGTGGTAAACGGCGTACATAGCCGACATATTGGCCAGCAAAGCCTGGGCAGTACAGATATTCGAAGTCGCTTTCTCGCGCTTGATGTGCTGCTCGCGGGTCTGCAGGGCCATACGCAGGGCGCGGTTGCCCTGGGCGTCGATGCTGACGCCGATGATGCGACCGGGAATGTTCCGTTTGAAATCGTCCTTGGCCGTAAAGAAGGCGGCGTGCGGTCCGCCAAAGCCCATCGGTACGCCGAAGCGCTGAGTGGAGCCGATGGCTACGTCCGCCCCCAGCTCGCCCGGAGGCGTGAGCAATGTGAGGGCCAGCAGGTCCGTCGCCATGGCTACATAGGCGCCGGCGGCATGCGCCTGCTGGATAAAGGCCCGATAGTCATGAACGGCGCCGTTGCTGTCGGGGTACTGGACGATGGCTCCGAAATAGGAGGCGTCGAGCGCAGCCTTCCGGAAATCACCTACCACCAGCTCGATGCCGATCGGCTGAGCGCGGGTCAGCAGGAGGTCCTTGGTTTGCGCGAATATATTTTTGTCGACGAAAAATTTGGGGGTAGTGACGTGGTCGTGGTCCTTGTTTTTCAGGTTGAAGAACATCGTCATGGCTTCGGCTGCGGCCGTGCCTTCGTCCAGGAGAGAGGCATTGGCCAGGGGAAGCGCCGTCAGGTCGGATACCATGGTCTGGAAGTTCAGCAGGCTTTCGAGACGTCCCTGGGCGATTTCGGCCTGATAGGGAGTATATTGGGTATACCAGCCTGGATTCTCGAAAACATTGCGGAGGATGACGCTCGGTACGATCGTATCGTAATAGCCCTGTCCGATGTAGGACTTGAATACCTTGTTCTGCGAGGCGATCTGCCGGAGAGAAGTCAGGTACTGGTGCTCGCTGAGAGGACCGGCGAGGTTCAAAGACTTTTTGCTGCGGATAGAGGCCGGAATGGTCCGGTCGATGAGTTCGTCAAGGGAGCCTATACCAATGGTTTTCAGCATCTCTGCCGTCTCTTTTTCACTGGGACCGATGTGGCGGCCCGCAAATTCATTCGCCTGTTGTTCGAATAGATTCATATTAGAGGTTGACCGTTTAGAAGCTATTATGAAAAGATGTGCAAAGGTACGAGTAAGTACCGATAAAAAATGCAACAAACGCGCTCTGTGGAGTAGGTGTGGACGAAGAGGGTGGAATGTCGGCTGGAAGACAAACTGGCGGAGCCGGTTAAGCCATAAATGAAAGTGGGCCGCACCTGTTTTAGAAAAAACCGGAGCTGGCCCATTTTCTTAAAAACCCCTAAACCCTAAAAATTGAATGCTAAACTATTCGTGCGTAGGCATGAATGAATTGCTGGTACAAAAGTACCGGTCAGGGACTTAAAAAGTCTTTATTCGCAATTAAAACGAAATTAAAATTAAAAGTGAAGTAGTTAAAACTGCGGGTCTGCTGCAAAATCCAGAGATTCAAGGTCTTCGGCCTGTCTCATCTGCTCGCTGGTTTGCCGGCTGCCGTCATGACTCCACCCTGGAGGGCCAAAGACATACTGCCATTTTTCCTTCCAGCCGATATCCTCTCTGGCGACGTCCTGCCCGATGGCCTTCCACTCGTGGAAAATGACGTCGACAGGCCCCGGATTCTCCATCGGCTTTGTCAGGCCATAGCGGGTGGGCTGGTATTCCTCCGGCCCAAGCTCGGGTTGGAAGGTACCGAAGAGCTGGTCCCAGATGATCAGGAACATACCCATATTCTTATCCAGGTAGCGCGGATTGGACGCGTGGTGTACCCGGTGGTGGGAGGGAGTGACGAGGATGTATTCCAGCCAGCCCATCTTCCCGATCAGTTCCGTATGGACAAAAATCCCCCAGATCTGTGTAGCGGAGTACATAAAGACGATGTCCAGCGGTTTGAAACCGAGGAACGCCAGCGGGATAAAATAGACAAATCTATACAGCGGTTGAAACACGGAGCTCCTGAAGCCAACCGTAAAGTTCATGTGCTCGGAAGAATGGTGCGTCACGTGGACTGCCCAAAAAAGCCGAACCTCATGATCCCAGCGGTGCAGCCAGTAATAAAGGAAGTCCTCGGCCAGCAGCAGCAGGAACCAGTAGGAGAAGACATTGGTGATGGAGATCCAGTGGTGGCGATAACAGAAATCCAGGATAAAAACATAAATGCCCCGGAAAAGCAAATCGATGCCGCTGTTCAGCAGCATCAGGTAGAGATTGGTAAACGTATCCTTCCAGGTATAGGCTTTTCGGGTAGCAGGGGAGCCGTGATGATGCCCATCCCGGTGCCGGTAATTGCTCAACAAAACTTCCAGCCCGATAATGATGAGATACAGCGGGCTGCTGACCAAAATAAGTATTTGTTCTCTGAGGTTTTCCACCATATAAAATTAAAGCAAATAACGGATCTTTGTAACTTGGTATTGTTAATCAGGTGATAATGTGGATTTTCCCTGCAAAAATGACCGGATAACTACAGGAAAATATTTAGATATGAGTGATTTGTTGCATAACTGGGAGAAGAAGTCGAAGGACCGGCAGAAAGAATACAAGCGATTCCTCGAGAAGGCCGAACGGCCGGCGAAAAGAAATGAGATATTGGACCGCCTTCCCGATCTCCACGAAGAAGCCTTCGAACGAGTCGACTGTCTCAAATGCGCCAATTGCTGCAAGACCTACTCTCCCCGTTTTAAGACACCCGATATAAAACGTATCTCCCGTCACCTCCGCTTGAAAGAGAGCGACTTTATCGAGACCTATCTCCGGCTCGATACGGACGGCGACTACGTAACCAAATCCTCTCCCTGTCCATTCCTGGGCGCGGATAACTACTGCAGTATTTATGATGTACGTCCCTCGGACTGCGAACGCTTCCCCTATACCGACGAGGACGTCCTGGTACGCCGCCCAGCCCTGACGCAGAAGAATTCTACGTTTTGTCCCATCGTTTACTTTGTCCTCGAACGGCTGATCCAGACTATTCCGACTTGAGACTTTTTACAGGGTTGGCAAGCGCCGCCCTGATCGTCTGCAGGCTGACAGTCAGCAAAGCGATGGCCATGGTGATCAAGCCCGCCGCCACGAAGGCCCACCATCCAAGCGATATTCGATAGGCAAAGCTCTGCAGCCAGCTATTCATGGCCCATCCCGCCAACGGGAAGGCGATCAGCGCCGCTATCAGCACCAGCCTGGCAAAATCGCTCGATAGCATCACCACGATGCTGCTCACCGGCGCGCCCAGCACCTTCCGGATCCCGATCTCCTTGGTCCGCTGCTCGGCCGCATAGGTGACCAATCCAAAAAGACCCAGACAGGCGATCAAAATCGCAAATACCGCAAAGGTGATGAAGAGCTTGCCCGTACGCTGGTCCGTATGATAGAGCTTCTCGAAGTCGGCGTCCATAAACGTGTAGCTGAAGGGTTGCCCCGGCGCCATGCTCTTCCATTTGCTGCCGATTTGATCGACGAGGGAAGAGACATTCCTGGGATTGACGCTGACGGCGATATTTCCCCAGTCCTGCCCATACTCCATGACCAGGGGACCGATCTTGTCGTGCATGGTGCTGAAGTTGAAGTCTTTTACTATACCTACGATGTGATAAGGAATGGCGTGCACATTATCTGCGCTCCTATAGTTGGGCCGGTACAGGGTCATGTTCAGCGGGTCTTTTACTCCCAGCAGACGCGCCGCTGCTTCATTGAGGATTACGTCATTGCTATCCGCTTTGAAGTCTGTAGAAAAATTCTTGCCTTGCGCTATTTCTATTTTTAACGTGGGGATATAGCTTTCGTCCACGATAAAATGATTCAAAATGAGGATACTTTTTCCATCCAGCGAAGCATCCCGGAACCACCCGTTTTGATTGTGCGAGTTGGGTTCGGAGGTCGGCAGGCTGCTGGTGATGGTAGCGCCCGCAACACCCGGCAGGCCGGCGACTTCCTGCCTGAAGCTATGGATTTGATTTCCCAGGTGGTAGGCATTATGCAGCACCAGCACCTGCTCCCTGCTGAAGCCCGTCTTCTTGTTGCGGATATAGTCGAGCTGGTTGTAAATGACCAGCGTACCGACAATCAGCGCGATCGAGATGCTGAACTGAAAGACGACGAGGCTGCTGCGGAGCCAGCTGCTTTTAAAGCCCGAAGCAACTCGTCCCTTTAGCACCTGGATAGGCTGGAACGAAGACAGATAGAAGGCAGGATAGCATCCGGCCAGGAATCCTACGAGCACCATCAAAAGAAAAGAGGTCGACAGAAAGCGGAAAGACAACAGCGTTTCTACCTGCAGCTGCTTACCCGACAGCCGGTCGAACATAGGCAGGAACAGCGCTGCCAGGCCGAAGGCCAGCAGCATCGATACGAAGCTGACCAGGATCGACTCGGTCAAAAACTGCAGGATCAGGTTGGAACGCAGCGAACCGGCTACTTTCCGGATTCCCACTTCCTTTGCCCTGTTAGCCGAACGCGCCGTAGACAGGTTCATGAAGTTTACGCAGGCGATCACCAGGATCAACCCGGCAATAACGGAAAAAATATAAACGTACGTGATATCGCTATTCGCTTCCAGCTCGAAGAGCTTGTCGGAATGTAAATGGATGTCGGTGACGGCCATGAGCGGATAGTTGAAATGGCTGCCTCCCTGCTGCATATCCTTGACCGTCGTATGCGCGACCTGCTCCAGCTGTTTGTAAAGATAGGTGTGGATCGTCTGGTCGACACATCCCTGAAGGGAAGCCTTCGTTACCCCCGGCTTTGCAAGAATATAAGTGATACAGCCGTTGCTCAGCCAGTCGTTGTCCTCGTTGGGGTTGTAGGAACGCAAACGCCGGATGAAGCTGAAATGGAAATGGGAGGGCGCAGGAATGTCTTTGATGACGCCAGTGATCAGGCAGGGAGTGGTATTGTCGATCATCAGCGTCTGTCCCACGACGTCGATCCGGTTGAGATACTTTTTTGCAGCCGTCTCGTCGATGACGATGGCGTCAGGGCTGCTGAGCGCAGTAGCCGGGTCTCCATAAAGCATGGGGATGGTGAAGACCTTGAAGAAATTGGAGTCTACCTGGGCGGCGCTATGCTCCTGGATGTTCTCTTTTCCTTTTTTGACCAGGATATTCCCTGCGAAAGGAGAAACCCGGGTCACTTGTTCGATCTGCGGATAGTCTTTGGCCAGCACAGCCGCCAGCGGACGGGGGGAAGTAGCCGCGTTGAATTTGGTATTGTTGAAAAAGATGTCGGCATTCGCTCGATAAATACGTTCTGCCTTGGTATTGTACCGGTCATAGCTGAGCTCGTCGGTGACGTAGAGCACGATCAGCAGGCAAACGGAAAGACCCGCTGCCAGCCCGGCGATATTGATGGCGGAAAAGGACTTGTTCTTCCAAAGACCGCGCAGCGCCGTCTTCAAATAGTTTTTTAGCATGGTAAGGCCAGTTTAGTTGGTTATTCCGTCTTGAGACTCTTTACAGGGTTGGCGAGCGCTGCCCGGATCGTCTGCAGGCTCACGGTCAGCAAGGCAATGCTCATGGCGATCACACCCGACACGACAAAGACCCACCAGCCGATCGACACGCGATAGGCAAAGCCCTGCAGCCATTGATTCATGGCCCACCACGCGATCGGAAAGGCGATGATCGAGGCGATCCCGACCAGCTTCGCAAAGTCTTTGGAGAGCAGCATCACGATGCCGCCTACATTAGCGCCCAGCACCTTCCGGATCCCGATCTCCTTGGTCCGCTGCTCGGCGGCGAAGGTGACCAGCCCGAAGAGTCCCAGACAGGCGATCAGAATCGCGAACAGCGAAAACGTAATAAAGATATTGCCCATCTTCTGCTCCGCATGATAGATGGCGTTGAAGTCATTGTCCATGAAAGTATAGGTAAAGGGCTGTCCCGGCGCCATGCTCTTCCACTTGTTTTCGATCTGTCCGATCAGTCCCGACATATTGCTGGTATTGACCCGCAGCGCAATGCTTCCCCAGTTCTCGGAGAGCCGCATGACCAGTGGCGTAACCTTTTCGCGCATGGAGTTGAAGTTGAAATCCTTTACCACGCCGACCACGTGATAGGCCTTGCCGCCTTTTTCTTCGGGACGGTATAGGATGAGATTCAACGGGTCTTTTACACCCAGCAGACCGACGGCCGTTTCGTTCATCAGGATCGCCGATGAGTCGGAGAGAAATTCCTTCGAGAAGTTCCTGCCCTTTACGACCTGCATGCCGAGCGTCGGCAAATAGCGCTCGTCCACTTCGAAGTCCGCAAAGATGATCCCCCGCTTGGCATCCAGCGAAGGGTCGCGGAACCAGCCGTTTTGGCTGTAGTTGCCGGCCCCTACCGTGGGAAGGTGGCCGGTCATGGTGGCGTCGCTTACACCCGGAAAGCCCAGCAGCTCCTGCTTGAACGTCTTGATTTGCCTGCCTAAGTTATAAGTATTATGCAGGATGAGGACTTGTTCTCTATTGTAGCCGACCTTCCGGTTATGGATATACTGCAGCTGATTATAGATGACGACCGTACCGATGATCAGCACGATGGAAATGCTGAACTGAAAGACAACGAGGGTGCTGCGAAGCCAGCTGCTTTTGAAGCCGGAGGCTATCTTCCCCTTCAGCACCTGTATGGGCTGGAAAGAAGACAGATAGAAAGCGGGATAGCTGCCGGCCAGCAGACCGACGACCAGCACCAGCCCGACAAGCACGGCCAGGAAGCCGGGCGCAAACAGACTGCCGATATGCATTTGTTTTCCCGCCAGCTGATTGAAGAAGGGTAGGAGCAGGGTGACGATACCCAGCGCCAGCAAAAGAGAAAAGAAGCTGAGCAGAATGGATTCGGTCAGGAATTGGGTGATCAGGTGCCCCTTCGAGGAACCCGCCACTTTGCGGATGCCGACTTCCTTGGCGCGGTTAGCGGATCGTGCCGTGGACAGATTCATGAAGTTGACGCAGGCGATCAGCAGGATCAACCCCGCGATGATCGAAAAGATATAGACATAGTTGATATTCCCGTTCGCCTCGAACTCGGAAGATTTTTCGGAGTGCAGGTGAATATCCGTCAGGGGTATCAGGTTATAGTGAAAGTAGCTACCCCGGCCTTCCAGATCCTTGATCAATGCGTGTAACATGTCCTGCAGCTGTCTGGAGAGATAGGTATTGACCAGCTGGTTTACCTTCGACTGGGCGAACTCCTGTGTGATACCGGGTTTTAAAAGAATATAGGATTTCAGGTTATTGCTGAGCCAGTTGCTGCCTTCTCCCGGGTAGTTGTCACGGAGGGGACGGATGAAGCTAAAGTGGAAATGGGACTGTCGCGGGAAGTCCTTCATCACGGCCGTTATTTTGCAATAGACCGAATTGTCGACGTAGAGCGTTTTTCCGATAACATCCGTGCTGTTGAAATATCGCTTAGCAGCGCTTTCGTCGATGACGATGGAGGTGGGATCGTTAAGAGCGGTTTTAGGGTTTCCGGATAGCAACGGCATCGGAAATACTTCGAAAAAGGTCGAGTCCGCCATTACCGCGTGATAATCCTGCACGTTCTCGTTTCCTTTTTTGATCAGGATATTATTCCGGTTGTCGAAGCGGACCATCTGCTCTACCTGGGGGTATTCCTTTACCAGGGTATACGCCATGGGCTTGGGTGAAGAAGCGTCGAGGAACCGGGTATTGTTATAGAAAAGGTCCGCGTCGATCCGATAGACACGGCTTGCATTCGGATTGTATTTGTCATAGGACAGCTCGTCGAAGACGAATAAAACGATCGACAGACAGACGGCCAGGCCAGCGGCCAGACCGACGATATTGATAGCAGAGAAGGCCTTGTTCTTCCAAAGATTGCGGAGAGCACTCTTGAAGTAGTTTTTTAGCATGATAGTAGGACGCAATTATCAGCGACTTGGTTACGCAGGCGGCGAAAAAAATGCCTAATTAGCAGTGGTTTGCTAATCAGGCATTTAAAATTAATTTTTAATTTGAAACTGTTCGCTTTCGATACGCTTTCTGTCCGGTTTATTTGGACGTTACTTCCTCATAAGTGGCTTGAAGTCCCCTTTCGATCCCGTCCCCCTGCCACTCGGTAACACCCGGAATGGCTTTTTCCTTCAGAAGGTCTTCTTTGGATTTGCCCGCTTTTACCCAGCCGTTGACGAAGTCGAGCATACGCGAAAGGTAGTCCTTCATCGCCCGCAGGTCGTCCTTGTTGCCGGTTACCTTTTCCGGGTCGAAGGCATGTCCGTATACAAATAGCGTATCCTTATCGTATTTCTTTAGCGCATTTTCGAGCACGACGATCCAATTGCTGACCGAGGCGCCGGCGGTTCGGTCGACAAACGCATAGCGGCGATTGAATACCAGGTCGCCCATGTGCGCGACGTTGGCGTGCTGAAAGTGGATGATGCTGTCCCCATTGGTATGGGCCGGACCGAAATAGGCCGTCTTGATCTTTTCGTTTCCGATGGCGTATTCCCAGCTTTCGCCATAGGTGATATCGGGATAGAGCTGCTTTTCTTCCGTCTTTTGCGCCGCGGCGACCCGCTGCTGGTTGGCCAGCGAATTGGAATGGGCGGCGACGTGCTTCACCAGTCCCTTGAAAGCGATGTTCCCGCCGGTATGGTCTCCGTGATGATGGGTATTGATGAGAAGCTCGAAGGAACCCGCCGGCTGCTTCTTTAGCTCGCCGATCAGGTGATTCGCCTGGTCGGGAAATTCGGAGTCTACGACGACAAGACCCTTGGGCGAAAGCAGGTAGGCGATGGTGCCGCCTCTTTCGTAAAAAATACCTACGTCGTTACGAAGCATACGCATCTTCCACGGGTCCTGCCGGGCGGGCAATAAGCCGGCCAGCAGTTTTTGGTAGGGCAGGGACAGTGCGCCAAGCGCCAGAGAGGATTGAAGGATAAAATTTCTCCGTTCCATCATATGATTGGTTTAGTATTCCATCTTTCGCAGGCTCGGCGCGGCAAACCACGTAGTCACTACTACTGCGATAGTGATACAGCCGCCCAAAACTACCGAGGGCACCACCCCGAACAACCTGGCCATCGTACCGCTTTCGAACGAACCCAGCTCATTGCTGGAGTTGATAAAGATCGAATTGACCGCCGACACCCGGCCCCGCATCGTGTCCGGCGTCTTGAGCTGCAGGATGGTACCCCGCACCACTACGCTGACGCCGTCCAACAGCCCGCTGCAAAGCAGCGCCAGGAATGAGAGCAGGTACCAGTGCGAAAGACCGAAGATAATGATACAGGCTCCAAAACCAGCCACTACGTACATTAATAGTAAGCCCTGTCTTCGGCGCAGGGGCCAGAGGGCGAGCCCGGCGATCGTGGTCATCGAACCGATGTCCGAAGCTGCATTCAGCCAGCCGAAACCGATCGCGTCCACCTTCAGGATGTCCCGGGCGAATGCAGGAATCATCGCAACGGCCCCGCCGAACAAAACGGCAAACAGGTCCAGGGTCATGGCGCCCAGCACCTCACGCGTCCGGAAGACGAACCGCAAACCGTCCAGCATGCTATGCAAGGTCTTTCGCTCGGAATTGGTAACCATGATCGGCTTGGGAGCGATGGTCGATATAAAATACAGAGCGATGCAAACATATATGCCTACCACACTAAAGGATTGCAGGTAACCGGTCTTGGCGATCAGAAACCCCGCCGTCGCATGCCCCAGCACCGAAGCGGTGAGAAAGGCGCTCGAGCTGACTGTAACGGCATTGGGTAGCTGCGCCCGTGGGACTATCTGGGCGACGATCGCGCTGAACGTCGGTCCCGCAAACGCACGTATGACTCCGGTAATGAAAATGATCGTATAGATCAGCCATTGCAGCCAGTGTACGCCGATCGAATGGACCACCTGCCCCGTAGACAGGGTGAGCAACCCGCCGACACAAACCAAATAGCAGGAAGTCGTAATCAGCAGCATTTTTCTTTTGTCGCTCTTATCGATGACGTGCCCCGCATAGAGCGCCAGAAGGAGCGCGGGGATGAACTCCGAAAGACCCGTCAGCCCTATCGCGAACGGGTCTCGCGTGATTTCATAGATGCGCCAGCCGACGATGGTCGTCACCATACGCAGAGCCATGATATAAAAAAATCGGGCGATGATAAAATTCCGGTACTCGGGGATTCGCAATACTTCCAGTGCCGTGGTTCTTCGTTGTTCTTCTTCCATTATTGGTTTTTAGCTGGCGGGCTGGTCCCGCACGATTAAGGTAGTGTAAAATAATGCTGCCCTTCGTCGAAATCTTTCTCCAAAGCATCGAGAATGACCTTCAAATGCGCATCATTGCTCAAAAAATCTGCATTACTAACATCGACAAAAATGGTCTTGATATTGTGCTGACGGATGTAGTGCGTATAAGTTTCCTGGATATTGAACAGGTATTCGTCGGGAATCGCCTGCTCATAGGACCGGTTCCGCTTGCGGATATTCGACTGCAGCTTGCTCACCGGGGCGTGCAGGTAGATCAGGATATCCGGTTTCACCATCTGCGAGTGAATGATGTCGAACAGCTTTTGGTAGAGCAAAAATTCCTGGTCGGGAAGATTGACCTTGGCAAAGAGCAGACACTTGGTGAACAGATAGTCGGAAATGGTCACCGACTGAAAGAGGTCGCCGGTATGAACCAGCTCCTTCAGCTGTTTGTAGCGCTCCGCCATAAAGAACAGCTCCAGCGGGAAAGCGTACTGGGCAGGATTCTCGTAAAACTTTGGCAGGAACGGATTGTCCGCGAACTGCTCCAGGATGAGACGGGCATTGAAATGCCGGGCCAGGAGGTGCGCGAGCGTAGTCTTACCCGCTCCAATATTGCCTTCAATCGTAATAAAATGATGCTTCATAATAGTTTTCTAACGGCCAGCGGGTCTTTACAGTCGTTTAGCAATTCCTGTATCGTCTTTCCCAGCACAGGGTGTTTTAGTAAGGGCGCGATTTCCGCCATGGGCGCCAGAACAAACCGCCGGTTTTGAATCTCCGGGTGCGGGATGACCAGGTTGGGCAGACGCAGTATCGCATCATTAAAAAAAAGTATATCTATATCAATGATCCTCGAACCATATTTCTCCAGTCGTCTCCGTCCCATCTCCTCTTCGATCCCCAGCAGAACGCTAAGCAGCTCGGCCGCTTCCAGCCCGGTCTCCAGCTTTAGGGCCTGATTCAAAAAATCGGGCTGGTCCGTCTTTCCCCAGGCCGCCGTTTCATAGAGCGAGGAGCACCCGGTCAACCGGCCAGCCCTGGCTTCGATCTTCTCCCGGGCGATACCCAATTGGGCCGTCCTTTCTCCCTGATTGCCACCTATCAATAAATAGGATATGTTCATAGATTCCGTACTTTCGGGGCCCCAAATATCTTTATTTTTGGAAATAAACCTGGGTTTATCATGAGAGGCTTTTTTAAAACATTCTTTGCGGCGTTTGTAGCGTTGATCGTCTTCGCGGTGATTGCCGTCATTATAATGATCGGCGTCGTAGGCGGCTTGTTGACACCCAGCAAGCCGGAGATAGGGTCGAAGGCCGTTCTTCTGGTCGATCTGAGCGTGGACTATAAAGAACAATCACAGGATAATCCCTTGTCGGAGCTCGGCTCGGACGATCAGTACGACGTTCCCGGTCTTTATGACGTCGTACGGCTGATCCATCACGCGAAGCAGGACAGCGCGATCAAGGGAATCTATATCAAATGCAATAGCAACCCCAATGGCTTCGCCTCCAACGAAGAAATACGAAGCGCGCTTATCGACTTCAAGAAAACCGGTAAATTCATCTACGCCTATGGCGATATGATTACGCAAAAAGCGTATTACGTCGCACAGGTAGCCGATAAGATGTACTGCAATCCCAAGGGCGACCTGGAATGGAAAGGTTTTGCCACACAGATGCTTTTCCTCAAGGGCGCTTTGCAGAAACTGGAAATAGAACCGCAAATCTTTTATGCCGGTAAGTTCAAGAGTGCGACCGAGCCCCTGCGCGAAGAAAAAATGACAGAGCCCAACAAGATTCAGCTGACGGAGCTGCTGAACGACTTCTACGGCCGTCTGCTGATCAGCACGGCGCAGACGCGCGGGGTCGACACCGCTATCTTACGCAAATGCGCCAATGAGCAGCTGATCCGCCGTGCACAGGACGCACTGGACTATAAACTGGTCGATGGCCTGAAATACGACGACGAGGTCAAGGACGAGATCCGCGACCTCCTCAAGGTCGACCACCATTCCTATCTCAATTTTATCGGCCTGGGCAAATACGCCAAAGGTGTCGACTTTAAACAAACGACGGGCAAGGACAAGATCTGTCTGATCTATGCCGAAGGTGACGTCGTGGACGGCAAGGGTGAACGCGAAGAGATCGGGTCGGAGACCTATCGCTGGCTGATCCGCAAGGCCCGCTTCGACAAGGACGTCAAGGCCATCGTCCTTCGCGTCAATTCGGGCGGCGGCAGCTCGCTGGCCAGCGAAAACATCTGGCGCGAGGTAACGCTGGCCCGTAAAGAGAAACCGGTCGTCGTCAGCTTCGGCGACGTAGCGGCATCCGGTGCTTACTATCTCTCCTGTAATGCCGACAGCATCTTCGCCATGCCGGGAACCATCACCGGCTCGATCGGCGTATTCTCCGTCATTCCCAACCTGCAATCCTTCTTCAAGAATAAGCTCGGCGTTACCTTCGATGGGGTAAAGACGTCACCCGGAGCAGATATGCTCTCCGTTGCGCGTCCTTTGAGCCCCTCCGAAAGAACCTACATCCAAAACGAAATCGACACCATCTACCACGACTTCAAGACCCGGGTCTCGGACGGCCGCAAGCGCTCCATGACCTATATCGACAGCATTGCACAGGGACGTGTCTGGAGCGGCACGCTGGGTCTTTCGCTGGGTCTGGTGGACAGGATCGGCACCCTGCAGGACGCCATCGACTGCGCAGCCCGCATGGGTAAGACCTCGGATTACCGGATAGTGGAATCACCCGAACCCAAGAGCTTCCTTGACCGGCTCCTGGGCAACTATAAAAAGTCCGCTGGTATGAAGGCCGTCAAAGAAGAGATAGGGGAGGAGGGATTCCGGACCTACACTATGATGAAGAAGGTGAAAGCCATGGTCGGCGTCACTCAGGCTAAGCTACCCTTTGATCTCACTATCGAATAATTATGTCAAAGAACTACAATCAATTTCGGGCCATGCTGGCGATCACCAAAGGCAGCCTGAAAGCGATCTTCAGAAGTCCATCGTCCGTAGCATTCAGTTTTGGTTTTCCTCTCGTCTTTATCCTGGTGTTTGGCTTTATCTCCGGCGGCGGGCCTTCGGTCAGCTTCGTATTGGCGCACCCGCAGGATTCATCGAATATCGTTATCAAAGGACTGCTGCAAAATCCGCTGGTGAAGCTGGCTGGCGAAAGAGACAGTATTACCTTGCGAAAAGACCTGGAGAAAGGCCGGATAGCGGCCATCCTTACGCTCGATTCCGCCCGGTCGCCCGCAGGCTTCACTCAGTACATCGTTCGAACACAGACTTCCTCCGCGAGCGGCGATAAATTTCCCATCCTGAAGCTGGCCCTGTCGCAGGTCGTCGCTACGGCCGTCGAAAAGGGGATGCCTGAGCAGTATCAGCCGATTATCATAAAAGAGCTGCCTGCCATCCGCGGCCGCGAATATTCCATGATCGACTTTATCCTCCCTGGCATGCTGGGTTTTTCGCTGCTGAGCGCAGCCGTCTTCGGAGTAGCCTTTCTCTTTTTCAGCCTGCGGCAGCAGCTGGTCCTGAAGCGATTCTTCGCCACGCCGATCAGCAAACAGCACATCGTGCTGGGAGAAGGCCTCGCCCGTGTATTGTTCCAATTGATCACGGCGGTCGTCATTATCCTCATCGGTAAAGTCGCTTTTCATTTTACCCTGGTGCATGGCTGGCTGACGTTTATCGAAATGCTCGTGCTGAGCCTCTTCGGCCTCATCGTCTTTATGGGCTTTGGCTTTATCATCAGCAGCGTGGCCAAAAACGAAAGCACCATCCCGCCCTTTGCCAACCTGTTCACCCTGCCCCAGTTTCTGCTGGGCGGCACCTTCTTCTCGACCCAGGCCTTTCCGGGCTGGCTGCAGAAGATCTGCGAAATCCTGCCGTTGAAACAGCTCAATGACGCCATGCGCAACGTCGCTTTCGAGGGTGCGCATATCACCGACTGCTGGAAACAGCTGGGCATCCTGGCCCTTTGGGGAATCGCCACCTACGCCGTCGCCGTGAAAGTATTTAAGTGGGAATAAAATATGAAACTCATCAAATTCGGCTTTATAAGCCTGATCG
>JAFDYG010000540.1 GCA_018267545.1 Bacteroidota bacterium | reverse complement strand
CCGTTTCGTTCAGGGAATGATTGTGAAGGGTAAAAAGAAAAACGACACGGTGTTTAATGTGGTACGAACCATCGACACGGTGACGAAAGTCAACGACAGCACCGGCTTCTATTCGAAGATATACGGCACCCCGACCGTCGATCAATTTGTCCTTTGCAAAGACACCTCGATCACCCTTCACGTCCCTTTGACGGTGGACACGAGCGGCGCCGATAGTCTCCGCTATGTGCTGAATGATACTTCCTGGGCTAAGACGCTGGCGATCGGAAAGGACGAGTGTCATAAGAAATGGGAGATCGCCCTCGACGGAGGAGCATCCTTCAACTCGATCCCGCGATTCGACAATACTACCCAGCACACCCGGACCAATGGAGCGCAGGTCGCCGCCGAGCTGGCCGTTTCCCGCATCTTTAATCATTGGTTCCAGGCGGGGATCTCGGCGTCCTACATTACCCTGTCTTATCAGGACGATATCCCATACGCCGGCTCTGCCCCCAATACCTATAATGCGGTCTATGTCGGCAAGCCCATCATCCCGGTACAGATCTTCGGTAAAGCGACCATCGGAGGTCCGCTCGGCTGGCAGTCCAATGTTACCTTGTCGGCGGGGTGGTCTATCCCGACGGGCAGCAAGATCGAAAATAGCGGGAATACGCTGGCCGATAAACCCAATACTAAAGGCGGTCTCACAGCCGGCGTCAAGATGAGCGTCGCCTATTTCTTCAGCTGTAAATTCGGCCTCGCGGCATCGGCAGGGGGGCAGTATTTTAATAATAAGGCATCCACTCAAACATATAAGCTCTTTGCGATGCCCCTCACTGTGGGTATCCGATACCGGTTTTGACGTGTCCGCTTCCTGCGGCATTATCGGTTTTGACGTACCTTTACCGGATGAGCGACTACAAGATTCCCGCACAGACCCGTATCGGCCATGTACACCTCAAGGTCAGCGACCTGGAGCGTTCCCTCGACTTCTATTGCGGCCTCCTTGGCTTCGAGCTGATGGTCCGCTATGGAACAGAGGCGGCCTTTATCTCGGCCGGCGGCTATCATCACCATATCGGTCTGAACACCTGGTATAGCAAGGGCAAGCCACCGGCTCCCGTCGCTGCGGCAGGACTTTTCCACACCGCCATCCTCTTTCCCGAAAGAAAAGACCTGGCCATTGCCTTTCGCCGTCTCATGGAAGCGGGCTATCCGATCACCGGCGCGTCCGACCATGGCGTCTCCGAAGCCCTGTACCTGGACGACCCCGATCACAATGGGGTAGAGCTATACTGGGACAAGCCTCGCGAGCAATGGCCCCTGGACGCGGACGGGAAGCTCACGATGTATACCCACCGGCTTGACCTGGATGGCTTGCTGAATGCGGCGCAATAACCGGGATGAATAGTCCCGGCGCAACCGGCGGCATGCAGGCCCGGCGCGGGAAGGCGTTTTACCCCTGCTCATCCCTGTTTTTTTTGTGTTATCGTTGTTTTACCATACGGTTAACTAGGCCGCACCGGTCGATAGTGATTGATCCGAATCAATAGCTTTGCGGTGAAAATTAACTGTCAATGAAACCAAAACTGGTAAGACTCCTGTTAGTACCTTTCCTTTTGCTGCTATGCAGCGTCTCTCTCTTCGCCCAAAATGGCGGCTCCGGTATCAGCGGCTTTGTATATGACGACGGCGGTAAAACCATCGACGGAGCAACCATCTCCGTCACCAACGTCAACACAGGCTTCGGCACGACCACCGTTACCGACAAAAAGGGCTATTTCACGCTCCGCGACCTTCCCGTAGGCACCTATAATATAGAAGTGTCGATGGTCGGCGCACAAACGACCGTCCTGAAAAACAATGTGCTCAACCTCGGCGACCGCCTGGTCCTGCACAAAATCACCCTCAGCAAAAGTGCCACTACGCTCACCGAGGTGACCGTTCACTCTACCAGCTTCAACAATAGCGTCGACCGTCTGGGTACGGGTACGGCCGTCTCCGGCCGGGCGCTGCAAAAGATACCCATCGCCACCCGTAACTATACCGACCTAATGATGCTTTCGCCCCTGGCGAACGGCGCAGCGCTGGCTGGCGGCAAACCCGGCGGCACCGGCTATATGCTCGACGGCGTCAGCAACCGCCGCGCCCACTTCGCCGGCACCACCGACGCCCAGTTCTCGATTTCTTCTGAGACCATCCGCGAATTCGAAGTCTCTACCAATAACTACGACGTCACCAACGGCCGCGGCAGCGGCGGCGTGGTAAAAGCCATCACCAAGTCGGGCACCAACACCCTTGCCGGTTCAACCTGGGGCTATTATGGCGCCAATTCGCTGGCCGCCAGCAAAGACATCAACGGCAACCACCTGACCAACAGCTATAAGATCGGTCAGTGGGGCGGCCTGCTCAGCGGTCCGATCATCAAGGATAAACTGCACTTCCTGATCTCCTACGACGAATACAACAATACGATCCCCTTCCGCGCCTACGACTTCGACTTCGCCGGACCCAACAAGGCCCAGGCCGAGAAAAATCTCGGTATCACACAGGCCAATATGGATCGGCTGGTGAACATCATCCAGGGCAAGGACTTCGGCTTCCCCGCCAGCAAACAATATGGTACGATCAGCATCGTCCAGAAGACACAGAACGCCTTCGCCAAGTTCGACTGGCAGATCAACAAGAAAAACCTGCTGACCCTTAAATACAACTACCTCCACTTTGTCGACCCCAACAAGCTCAAGGGCGGCGGTCTGCTGACTACCCAGTATACCGGCGTAGAAATCGACAACGCCGTGATGCTCGGTCTGCGTACCGAATTCAACTCCCGCGTCGTCAATGACCTGAAGGTGAACTTCAGCACCTATCGTAAGTTCCTTCACTTCGTGAACAACCACGTCCCGGAAGGTTTTGTCGACGTGACCTCCACCTTCCAGGATGGCACCACCGGCAAGATCACCGTTGCCTTCGGCGACCAGAACTGGGTTCCCGAAAGAGACGCGTCCGACGTCATCCAGATCGTCGACAACCTCCGCTACAAAGCCGGCAATTTCAACTTCGTCTTCGGTACGGATAACAACATCAATCACATCACCGACCGTCTGTCGCACGACCAGCAAGGTCAGTGGTACTATGCCACCCTCGACGACCTGGCGATCAACAATTCCTACCGCTTCAACCGGAAGATTCCGCTGAACGGCATCAACCCCAAGATCAGCGTTCCGCTGATCGAGCTCGGTCTCTTTGCACAGATGGAGACCAATATCCGTCCGAACCTCAACCTGACCGTCGGTCTCCGCTGGGATGGACAGATCGTAGGCAGCGCTCCGACCTATAACCCGCAGCTCGAGCAGGACCTGGGCATCAACACACACGTCGTTCCCTTCGACGCGAAGAATATCCAGCCGCGCATGAACCTGATCTGGGACGTAAAAGGCAATGGACAGGATATCGTGAAATTCGGCGCAGGTCTGTTTGCGTCCGAGCTGACTACACAGCCGATCACCTTTGCGCATATCGACAATGGAGTCGATTTCCGGCAGATAGACATCCGGCAGAATGTTCCCCAGGCGCAATGGTCCGTTTATCAGAATAACTTCAACGCCGTTCCCGGCGTCGATTATTACAACAGCCTGACCACGAAGCAGCCCGCTACGGTTCTGGCGATCGACAAACACCTGAAGAACCCGCTCACCTTCAAGACCAATATCAGCTACTACCACTACTTCAACAGCTGGTTCCGCATGGGCGCGAACCTTTACTTCGACAACACCTGGGACAATTTCTACATGAAAGACCTGAACCTGAAGCAGACCCCCGACTTCGTAACCAACGAAGGCCGCGAAGTATACGTCCCCGCCAGCACCCTGTCGAATACGAGCAGCACCAGCTATATTCCTATCCTGGCCAACTCGCGCCGCTCTTCTAACTTCAACCAGGTACGCTACTTTACCAATGCAGATTGGTCGTCCAAATTCTGGGGAGCCGTGATCGAGGCTTCGGCACAGATTGGCCGCGACGGGTACTTTAGCCTGTCGTACGCTCGTGGCAAAGCAACGGGTACGCTGCCTTATGACAACGGCGACCCCCGCAACTCCAACTTCAGCGTCGCGTCTTCCTACTGGACCTATAACAACTATGGCAAGAACTACTACAGCGACGTCGACCAGCCCAACAAGATCGTAGCGCTCTTCCTGAGCCCGACCTTCTACGGCTTCAGCATCAGCTCGAGCTTCCAGGCTTACCAGGCCAACCGCTTCTCCGCATACGTCGACAAGGATATCATCGGTGAAACCAATAACGGCACCAACCTGGCCTATATCTGGAATCCGAGCGATCCTTCTACGCCGGCCAATATCAAGACAGGCTTGTTGAGCCTTCTCGACAAGACCAGCCCCGAGTTCAGGAAGTACCTGACGGACAACTTCGGCAAGTTTGCTCCCTACAACGGCGGTCTCATGCCCTGGCGGACGCAATGGAACCTAAGTGTAGCTTACGACCTCAAGCTGGTCAAGACGCACAAGCTGACCCTGCGCGCCGATTTCTTCAACGTTCTGAACATGCTCCACTATAGCTGGGGTGGCTACAACCAGATCATCAACACCAACCTGTATACGGTTACCGGTTTCGATCAGGCTACCAAGTCCTATATTTACAGCGTAAACCAGAATGCGGGGACCCGTCAAAAAACGGCTACCTACTATTCTGTTCAGTTTGGAGCACGTTATTCGTTCTAACATATGAAGCTTACATGCTGTTCTCTTTTCCTGCTATGGGTGACTGGGCTATATGCACAGTCGCCCGTAGCTGTTTCCGGGCAGCCCCTTCCTGCCTGGCAGCCCGGCTATCTGGACCTGCATCATATCAATACAGGACGCGGCAATGCGGCTTTTTATATTTTGCCCGATGGCACGACCGTCCTCTTCGACGCGGGAGAATTGGATCCTTCGGAAGCCCGCACTACGTCGAAGCGTAATACGGCGCTGGTACCGGATGGGTCTCGACAGCCCTATGAATGGATTGCGAATTATATCCGGCAGGTGAAGCCGGAGACGGGCATCGACTATGCCGTCATCTCTCACTTCCATGACGACCATTTTGGGAGCTGGTATCCGGGTATGCCGATGAGAGGCAAGCTAGGTCTAAGCGGTATCACAGGCGTCGCCGAGCTGATTCCTATACGGACATTGCTGACCCGCGACCCGTCCTACCCGGTCGATCCCGGACGAACCTTGAACGCACTGCCTGCGGACAATCACTACCGGAAGACCTGGGAAAACTACCAGGCGTTCCTCGAAGACCGTCGCGCAAAAGGACTGACCTCGGAATACCTGAAGGCCGGCAGCCGCAGCCAGATTCGCCTCCTCCATCATCCGGCGGACTACCGTAACTGTTATGTCCAGAACGTCAAATCCAATGGCTGGATATGGACGGGACATGATACAAGCGTCCAGCAACATTTCCCGCCTATCGATACGGCCAACCGAAAAACATGGCCCGACGAAAATTCCCTCAGCAATGTTCTCCTCATCCGCTATGGCAATTTCAGCTACTACTCCGGCGGCGACTGCCCCGGCAACGTATTCCTGGGAGACGCCCCCTGGCGTGACGTAGAGACCCCTGTCGCCCGGGCCGTGGGCGCCGTCGACGTAGCCACGATGGACCACCATGGCAACCGCGACGCCGTCAATGAATTTCAGGTGCGCACCCTTCGTCCGCGCGTATGGATCGAACAGGTATGGACAGCCGACCACCCCGGCCACGAAGTGCTGATCCGTGCTACCTCACCGCTGCTCTATGAAGGCCCCCGCGACCTGTTTGCGACCAATTTCATGGAAGCGAACCAGCTCGTCATCGGACCGCTCGTGGAACGTTCTTACCGGAGCTTACAGGGACACATCCTGGTTCGGGTACTCCCGGGCGGTACGACCTACTATGTCATAACCCTGGACGATAGCCGACCGGATCTTCGCGTCAAATCGGTATTTGGGCCTTACACGGCAAAAGGGCGCTAAGTGTATAATCTTATGCCCGATTTTGCGTTATAGGAAGAACGACCTAATTCCTGTAACACGACATGAGAATGACCCTAAAAGGGAAGATCTTTTTACAACGAAAGATCGCCCTGCTGCTTATTTTTTCTTTCTGCTCCCTGTCCTTTATAGGTTGGCTGGTGTATTTCAATAAAAAAAATGTTGAAAATACTACCCTATGGATGTACCGCACCTATGCTATTATTACCCAGATCGATAAAATTCAGACCCGGGTCTCGGCCTGGGATTCGGTATCGGGCCGCGCCCCGAATACCTACTCTTATGAAGCCCTGGGACAGGATATCGAGCGGCTCGGAAAGATGGTCCGCGATTATCCGGAACACCAGGCGCTTGCGACAAAACTCTTGATTACTGCGCGCTCCATGAAGCCCGATGGTGACAGTCTTTCGCTGGCCAGTTTCAAGGTCGCCCTCAGTGATATGATGCAGGAGGAGAGGAGCGGCTTTTCCAAACGATGGGTGGTGACCAAGACGGCCGAAAAGAAAGTGACTGCACTGCTCATCGGAGGAAGCGCCCTGGCTTTTCTATTTATCCTGATCATTCTAGTGCGCCTGAACAAGGATATCTTCCTGCGAAAGGAAGCCGAACAAAGGCTTGTCGAGAACCAGGTCTGGCTTCAGTCCATTCTCGACAACACGACCTCATTGATCTATATTAAAGATCCAGAGGGACGATATGTAATGATAAACCGCCGGTTCGAAGAGGTCATCGGAGTAAAAGAATCGGACGTCATTGGAAAAACCGATGCCGCCATTGCTGCGCCTGAAGCTGCGCTGCGATACAAGCAGCTGGATGACACCGTCATTCAAAGCGGCAAGTCCCTGGAAATTGAAGAAGTCGTCTCCTCGGCCGGAGCCGACGTACACCTGCTTTCACTCAAATTCCCCTTGTTCGATAATGACGGCAGCCAGATCGGCATCGGCGGCGTAGCAACCGACATCACCGAACGATTCCATCACCAGCAGCAGCTGATCGCCGCTATCCGGGAAGCACAGAACGCCAAAGGCATGCAGGAGCTCTTCCTGGCCAATATGAGCCATGAGATCAGGACGCCCATGAACGGCATCCAGGGGATGACCGACCTGCTCCTTGGCACCTCCCTAACTCCGCAGCAGGAAGAGTTTGCCGGCATCATCAAGCGCAGTGTCAACAACCTGCTGGTCATCGTCAACGACGTCCTCGACTTCTCCAAGATCAAGGCGGGCAAGCTCGCCATCGAGAAGATAGAGTTTCGGTTAAAAGATGTTCTGGATAATATCAAGGCCATGTTCGATCACCGGATGGAAAAGAAAAGCCTTGGGTGGATCATAGAATTGGACGCTGATATCCCCTTGGTGCTGCGCGGCGATCCCTACCGCCTCAACCAGGTGCTGATCAATCTCGTCGGCAATGCCCTCAAGTTCACCGAGACGGGTGAGATCCGGGTCGAAGTGTCCCTGCAGGAACGAAGTCCCAAACAAGTCAAACTGGCCTTCTCGATCATCGATACCGGCATCGGTATACCCGAATCCAGCCTTCCTACTATCTTTGATCATTTTACCCAGGCGGGCCTGGATATTTCCCGGCGCTATGGCGGCACGGGGCTCGGCCTGGCCATTTGTCAGCAGCTGCTGCGGCTGCAGGGCGGCGATATCACCGTCAGCAGCCGGGAAGGAAAGGGAAGCACCTTCGATTTCCAGCTGCCGTACGAGTATGAGGACGACCTGGCCGCCAGCGCTCCGGCCGCCACCATCCTGGCCGACTATGGTGCGGCGCTCAGCGGGAAACGATTTCTCGTGGCGGAAGACAACGAAGTCAATCAACAGCTGATCGACCACGTCCTGAAGAGGGGCGGGGGAGAGGTGCAGCTGGCGAACAATGGTGAGGAAGCCGTTCAGTTTCTCCAGCGCGGCGAACAATTCGATCTGATCATCATGGACCTGCAGATGCCCGTCATGGACGGCTATGCGGCGACGCGCTGCATCCGGCAGGAATTGCAGATGCCCATTCCGATCATCGCCATGACGGCGACGGCGCTGGTAGGAGAGCAGGTTCGCTGCTTCGAAGCGGGGATGAATGACTATATGACCAAGCCCTTTGAGTTTACCGAATTGTACAAGCGAATATTGACGCTGACGGGGTAGGGAGGGACGCCCCCGCCCGCGCGGGCAGGGCGCCGTGCGGGCGCTACTCCTCTTTTTCAAACTTGCTGGTCAGCTTCTCCTCCTCCAAATCCACCAGCCCCTGGTACTTGCGGATCACCTCTTCGTCGATCCCATCGCTTTTATTCAATTCCACCAGGAACAAACGCTGCTCCTCCAGCAGGCTCATATACACCCTGTAATAGAGCTCGTGGTCTTCTTTATGGTCTTCGTTTATGGGCAGCTGCTCATTCCTGAACCTGGCCACCAGCTGCTGTACATAGGGATTACTCCCTGCCTCCTTATGATCTTCCAGGAAACGAGAGCTGAACACGGCAAGCCTTTCTCTCACAAGCCGCTCCTGCTCGTCAACCGGCATCCTGTGATCGGGGTCCTCGAATTTGACCAGCCGCACCACCCAGGGCAGTGTCAGCCCTTGCACCAGGATCGAAAGGACAATAACGACAAAAGTGATAAAGAGAATCAAATTCCGCTGCGGAAAGGGCTGCCCATTCGACAGCTTTAGGGGAATCGACAGGGCCGCGGCCAGCGATACCACTCCCCGCATACCGGCCCAGCCCAGGAGAACGGGCCCCTTCCAACCCGGACGGTTGTCTGCCGTACGGATGTACCGGCTGATAAATACGGTCCATACCGAAGCCCCCAGGGTGCTGATCAGCCGGGCGGCGATGAGCAGCACCGTGATCAGGGCGCCATACTTGATCGCTTCCCCCAGGCTGATAGGTTCCAGCTGACGGATGATGGTAGGAAGCTCCAGGCCGATCAGCAGGAAGATAAGCCCGTTCAGCACGAACCCGAGGGTGGACCAGACGTTAAGCCCTCGCAGACGGCTCCGGTGGTTGAGGAAAAGGTGATTGCGCGAGCTGAGGAAGAGCCCGCCGCTGACGACCGCAAGCACGCCGGAGAAGTGGAGGGATTCGGCCACGATGTACATGACGTAGGGAGTGGTCAGCGATAAAACAATATCCGTATTCGTATTTGTCGGCAGATAACGATGGAGGGCAAAGAAGACCAGCCCGATGACCACGCCGGTCGCGATGCCCATTACGATAAGGAGGATAAAACTGAACGCCGCCTCATGAAAGACAAACCTCCCCGTATCCACGGCGATCAGGGCATACCGGAAGATAATCAGGCCGGAGGCGTCGTTGAGCAGGCTTTCCCCCTCCAGGATGGACGAAAGCCGCCGGGGTACCTTGACCTGCTTCAGCACCGAGGTCGCAGAAACCGCGTCCGGCGGAGAGATGATTCCCCCCAGCAGGAACCCCAGGGCCATGGTAAAGCCCGGGATCAGCGTACTCGACACCCAGGCCACGAACAGGGAAGTAAGGATGACGATCAGGAAGGCAAAGGAGCCGATGACCCTCCGCCATTTCCAAAGCTCCTTCCAGGAGGTAAACCAGGCGGCGTCATAGAGCAGGGGCGGAAGAAAGATCATAAAGATCAGCTCGGGGTCGATCGTGATGACGCCCAGCTGCGGAACCAGGCTCAGCAGCAGCCCGCCCGCCAGCAAAATGATCGGGGAAGCGACACGGAGCCGTTCGGATGCCATGATGAGCAGCAGAATCGCCAGGATCAAAATAAGATAGATCGTAAATAGGCCGGTCATAGGTCACGCGTATTGATAAAATAAAAATACTTAAATTTATCTTTGCCAAAACTATACCTGTTTACTAGCCTATGCGTCGATATCTGTCGATATATTTTTTTGTCCTGCTGACCGTCTTTCGTTCGATGGCCCAGGGCCCGGTGACGGCGCTCGATTCCTTTATCAGGACACACCCCGATACCGCTCGTATTGCAAGCCTGCTGAAACAAGCCGAAGCCCATCTCGGCGAAGAGAAGGTCGAGCAGGCGGAGCGGGAGCTGAACCTGGTGCTGGGTGCGTACAAAGCCAGGGGATACCAAAAATTACAGCACGTCTACGAAATGCTGGCGGAAGCGGCCAAGCTAAAATTCGACCTGCATAACGAGCTGGCCTACCGGATCGAGTCGGTCAATTCCGCTGAAGCCGTAAACGACACCGCCCAGCAGGACTATTATTACGCAAAGCTCTCACTCGTCTATGCAGACCTCCACATGTACGATACCAGCGCAACCTGGATATTAAAGGCGCTGCAACATTTGAGGAAACAGAAGCGGCTGTTGGACTATTACGGAGACCTCAGCCTCCTGATCTACGACTATATCAAGGCCGGCCGGCCACAGCAAGCCATCGCCTTCCTGGAAAAGACCGTCATAGAAGTCCCGCCTCTCAACCTGGCCCACCGGGTCGACCTGAACGAAATGTTCGGCAACTGTTATGCCGCCATGAAGGAATATGGAAGGGCGGAGCAGTATTATATGGAGATGATGAAAGACTACCGGATCACCAGCTTCAACAAAACCTTCTATGTACAGGAAAGCCAGGCGCTTATCGACTTTATCCACTACTACCAGGTCCTGGCCACCTTCTATCTCAACATCAAACAATACACGAAGGCCGGGCCCTATATCGCCAAGGTCCTGGAGCTGCCGCCGGGGAAGGTTCGTCCCATCACGCTCTACCAATTTCACGAGATGCAGTTCGAGGTGGACTCCGCTTCCGGGAATTATATCTCGGCCATCCAGCATTTTCAGCTGCACAAGAAGATAAACGATTCCTTGTTCAACGTTACCAAGAGCCGTCAGATAACCGACCTCCAATTAAAATACGAGTCCGACAAAAAGAACCAATCCATCCGCCTGCTCGAAGCCCAGGCCAAGAGCGAGCACGTCGAGCTGCAGAACGTCAGCCTTCAGCGGAACATCACCATCGGCGGCGTGGCCATGCTCCTCATCATCGCCATCCTGGCCTATAACGGCTATCGTAATAAGCAAAAAAGCAACTGGGAGCTGCAGATAAAACAGGCAGAGATCAACCAGCAAAATAAATCGCTGCAGGGGCTCCTGCAGGAGAAGGAATGGCTGCTTCGCGAAGTCCACCACCGCGTCAAGAACAACCTCCAGATCATCATCAGCCTGCTCAACGCACAGTCCGACTTCCTCGACAATCCTTCGGCCGTCCACGCCATCCAGGAGAGCCGCGAACGGATGCAGGCCATCGCTCTGATCCACCAAAAACTCTACCAGCCCGGTCATGGTCCCAAGATCGACATGTTCTCGTACATCCAGGACCTGGTCTCCTATCTCGAAAGTAGTTTTACCGGCGCTCGACGTATCTACTTCCAGCTGGACGTCGAAGACATCAGCCTGGACGTATCCCAGGCCGTCCCGCTGGGCCTCATCCTCAACGAAGCAATCACCAATGCGGTCAAATACGCTTTCCCCGACGGCCGCAAAGGCGGCATCGAAATCGTCCTCCACCAGCGTGGCGGAAGCATCCTCCTTCGCATTACCGACGACGGGGTAGGGCTGCCCGCCGGCTTCAATATGAACGGAAACAACTCCCTTGGTATGCAACTGATCCGGCTCTTCGCCGAACAGCTGGAAGGAAAGCTGCATATGTGTGGAGAAAAAGGTGTGGAAATCAGCTTGATCTTTAAACAGGAGTTTCAGCCCGTACTCGCCTCGGCTTAACGCCGAGGGTTTTCATCTCTCCGCCGACCCGCTTATCACTTCGCCGCCGAATTTCCCCCTCGCCGGCTTGCATAATGACTGCCTATTTGAATTGTTTGATAGCCAGTCGTTTGCCTTTCTTGCCGGGACCAACATTTTTTGTAACTTTACAACATGAACAATTTGGCAGCATATAGAGACAAGAAAGGCTTAGTAGAGCGCCTGGCTGCTTTCTCCCTATTCCTGGAAGAAGGAATGGATGCTGTCAAAAGAATGTACCCTCAACATCTTTCTTTCGTAGAAAGCCACATCGGCAAATCTCAAGCTGAAGTAAAGAAAGAACTGCTTCAGTCACTGCCGGCTTAGTTTTTAGCCTAAATATCAAAGTCAATTCCTTTTCTTTTCAAGTGTTGTCGCAAATAGCCTGTGCAAGCGTGATCATCATTCAGGTAAAAGTTCCCGATCCAGATAAATCCGGATTGGCGCCATAGCCGTCGGCCGGATTCCGATTGTACCAATTCACTAAGCGTAAGCTCTTCTCTTCCCATCTCTGCAGCCCAGGCGTGAAACTCTTCGATATCAGTATTTTCATACCCCAATTCTGCCCAAAAATAATAACCCGTCCAATTTCTTTCGCCGTCAGGGATTAAAGCAGTCATGTGTAATTTCTTGAAACGAAAACGTCTGGCGGTTTTTACCTGCGTAAGAAATAGATTTGTTCCTAACCCTTCACCGGGATGAACAACAACCATATGATTGTTATCAATGCGACCAATCTGAAAATCGATGTTTCGTACGACCTCGTATTGATCGGACGAAATTTGTACACTAAGAGCCGAGTTATAAGTGGCGTGCATAATAACACGGATTGACGTGATATAGGGCGCAGGAATGCCTCCGCAGAGATTGACAATATCATAAGGGGAGAGATGATATTGGGCCAGGACCGGCGCCGCATCATTGATTTCAAAGTTGATCGTGTGTACCAGCTCGTCAATATAATTCGTCTGGATAGGCATACCCAAAACTATGAAGTTCTCAGTTTTTCGAAGCCGGGAACTTCATAGCGTGGATGTGTCGTGATGATGGCCAGCCTATGGTTTGGAAGCCGATCTCGAACGCCGATCGAAGCTAATATCGAAGACGGGAGAATACTCCTCCTTATCATAAAAAGTTATCGTCTTCTTCACCTTGTCCAAATACGCCCTCCCCGCCGAACCGGGAGTATCCGTCTTAAAATAAAAAAGATAGATCGTATCGTTGCTGATCGAATAATACCCCGACTCTCGGTCGACCTTCGTCAGCCCCAATATGCGCTCATACCGGACAAACCGGTTGCCTTTCTTCAATTTGAAATACCGGTCGGTCATCTTTCCGGCGAAAGAAGCGGATAACAACGTCCTGCGACAACCGCTAAGACATAGGACTAGCAAGACCAAAAATAGAAATCTCATAGACAGTACAACGATGCGCCCCCTCCTTTGTTACACCTATCGGCTCAGCTTCTCCTCCGCCAGCGCCGTACCCGCCACCCGCGCAGCAATCTTCGCAAATGCCACGTCCCGCGACGTCGACGTGTCGTCGGCAAAAGGTGAAAAGCCACAATCGTCCGTCGTGCCGAGCTGCTCGGCCGGAATCACCTCCGCGGCTTCGAGGATCGTATCCCTTACCTCCTCCGGCGTCTCCACCCTCGGATTCAATACATCCGTGACGCCGAGAAACACCATCTGGTTGGGCCGTATATTTTCCTTTATGCTCTGCAGTACGCTGCGTTTGTCTTTTTCTCCTGCATATTCCAGGTAGAAGCTGCCCGCATTCAGCTGAAACAGCAAGGGCAGTAAATCGGCATAAGAAATATCGGCGCTGTGCGTCGAATCATGGTCTCCTCCCGGACAAGAGTGTACTCCAATCCTCCGCCGTTCCTCCTTCTCGAAACGATTCAGCACCTGGTTGTTCAGTTCGATAAACGCCTTCAGCAGACCCGCGCCCGGGTCCAGCTTTAACGCCAGCCGGGCTTCGGTAAAATCGATCTGGACATTATAGGCTCCGCCTTCCAGGCTTCTTCTGATATCGGCTTCCGCTTCATTGATTAGATCTTTTATAAAGGCCTCGCGGGAGTAGCCGTCGATGCCGCTGGCAGGGTAGAGGAGGCTCAGCGCAGAAACGGCGATGACAGCCTGCTTGATCGGAAGAGGCGTAAGGCGTTTGGCCTTCGCGACATATCTATCCGCGTATCCCTGGTACCTGAACGGCCCCGCCGTTATGACCGGCAGCTGCCGCGTATGCCCGTCGGCAAATGGGATGACGACCCCGCCCGGAGCCAGTGTGGCCAATCCTTCGATCGGATAAGTGGCAAAGCTCGATTTGGTCTGCTCCCCATCCGTGATAACCGGCGAGCCGGTGTCTTCGAAGCGGCGGATAGTATCGATCAGCGCCGAGTCTTGTAGTTTCGCAAATTCCTCCCCATCGATCTCCTGTTTGGCGAATGCCTGCATGCCGTCGATGAGGTATTGGGGTCTGGGGATGCTTCCGATGGGTTCTGTCCGTAGATTCATTTGTTTCGTTTTATTTGTACAAGTCAAAGTCGATATAACCTTCCGCGGCTCGTAAGGGCGCGCGTTCGATATAAAGCTGCCGGTCTCGCGGCGCCCAGGTGTCCAATCCGTCGACGTAACGGTTGAACATACAAAAAGCCGCCGCTATCAATACTGTGTCGTGGATTTCCTTGTCCGTAGCGCCTTCTGCCCTTGCCCGTTCGATCTGTGCAGCGGTTACATATTTACCGCCCTTCTGCACGCTGCCCGCAATTGACAGCAGCGCCTTTAGCTTGTCGGAGAGGGTGGTGGTCTCGTAACGCTGTTTGATCATATCGATCGCCTGCATATCCAGATCGAGATAATATCCGGCCAATGCACCATGAACGTTCTGACAGAAAAAACAATCGTTGAGAGAGGATACATAGGCCCCGATCAGCTCTCTTTCGCCGCGTGTCAGGGTATTGTCGTCGTAGCGGAGCAATATTTCCGCAAGCTCGTTTAGCGGGCGTGCTGTCGCCGGGCTATAGGCCATCAGGCCACGAATGCCCGGCAGTCCTTCGGTTAATGGTATGTGTGGCATAGCTGTTTTTTTATTGTTGAACGGGGGCTGGCTGTACATATCCTTTTTCGGCCATGCGCTTGCCCATCTCCTCATAGGCGGCAGGGTCGTTCGGTGTCCAGCTGGCCAGACCGTCGACATAACGGTTGAATAGACTAAAGGCCGCGGCGATCAGGACCGTGTCGTGGATTTCCCGGTCGGTAGCGCCCTGTTCCCTGGCCGCTTCGACGTCCCGGGGCGTCACTTCTTTACCCAGGATCTGAACCTTACCGGCGATGTGCAGCAATGCTTTTAGCTTTTCAGAAATCGGTGCGGTCGAAACGTCCGCCAGCACGGAATCGACGATGGCCTTGTCTTCGCCATATAAGGCGCGGGATGCAGCGGCGTGACTCATAAGACAGAACTGTGTCTCGTTCCTCTGCGATACATACGCCGCAATCAGCTCTCTTTCCGCTTCGCTTAGCGTCGACTCGCCTCTCAGTAACACCTGCGCGAGCTCGTATAACGGTTTACCTGTTTCAGGTCTGAACATAACCAGGCTTCTGATGCCCGGAACCCCTTCGGGTACTTGTATATGCGCCATAATAATTGATTTATCGTTTTTTCGATAGAAACGTGACGGCAAGGCCGACTAAAAAAATGAAGGAAAAGATAAACACCGCGTTGCCATAGCCCCCCAGGAAACTCTCCAGCGCGCCGATGAAAAATACCACCGAACCCGTAAACAGCCTGCCGATATTGAAACAGAATCCCGTTGCCGAAGCGCGGATAATCGTTGGAAAAAGTTCGGGAATATAAACCGACAACGCTCCCTGGCTGATGCCAAAGAAAAAGGCCAGCCCCGCCATTTCGATAAAGGTGCCGGGCTGTATCGAGCTGTTGAGCTTGAAGACGACGAAAGTCATGACGAAGCAGCCGGCGAAACAAAGCAGCATGGTCTTTCGAAGACCGATGCCGCCCACTATCCATCCGGAAAGACAGCTCCCGATGATGCCGCCGCCGGCGAGGATCATCATCGCCATGCCCCGCTGCTGCTGTGCGCTGGCGGCGTCGGTGATGCTCTGCACCCAGGTGGGCGCCCAGGAGAAGATAGCCCACAGGCCGATCAGCATGGTACCGTAGATCAGCGAACCCGTCACCAGGGCTTCCCGGTTGGAGGCGGTAAATAGCTTTTTATCGATAGCGGACTCGGTCTTCCGGTCTTTCCACTGGTCCGGCTCGGCCAGCACGATGGTGGCTACTCCCGCTACGAGCAGGGGGATTGCGCCCGTGGCGAAGGCATAGTGCCAGTTGCTTACAAGGTTATTCATCATCCCGGCAAAAACAAAACCGATGGGCATGCCCACGCCTACGATTCCCAGCGCTACGGCCTTGTTCTTTTCGGTCCATAGCTCAGCGATCAGGATATTGGTCGTCAAAAGGATTCCTCCTACGCCAAAACCCGTAAAGAAACGATACAGGCTGACGACCAGCCAGGAAGACGAAAAGGCAGTCAGCAGGGTAAACAGACCGCAGCAGGCGGTCGAAAGGATGACGGATTTGGAACGGCCGATTCTATCCGCGATAAATCCCCAGCTCAGGCCTCCGAACATACAGCCGAAGATGAAGATGGAGTTGATATAGGCGCTGATGCTTTCGAAGCGCGGACCTTCTACCGCACCCAGCAGGTCTTTTACGGCAACCGGCAGATATACCGACATCAGCATGGAGGTGATGCCGCCAAAGAAGATGCTGAGAAAACAGATGAGGAAGGCCGTGTAGAGCAGGAGGGCGGGTTTCTTTGGTTTCTCCTGAATGGCAGCAATAGTTGTATCCATCATTTGTGAAGAGTTGATTGTTTTAAATGGTCGTAACCCTGCTTCAGCCGGTTGTAGCCGTGCTGCTTCAGGCGGCCGCCCAGTGCGATATAAAAGTCGGGGTTGTCGGGCGTGACGGTGGCGAGCCCATCGACATATCGATTATACAGACAGAAGAGCGCCGCGATCAAAACCGTATCGTGAATCTCGAGATCGGTGGCTCCGTTCTCCCTGGCTCTTTTTATGGAGGCTTCGGTGACGTTCTTCCCGTTCACCTGGACCTGCGCCGCGATAGTCAGCAGGGCCTTCATCTTCTCGCTGACGGGAGCCGCTTCGATGTCCCGCTTGACCTGGCTTGCCGTGTCCGCTTCGCCCATCAGGACGCTGGCGGCGGCGGTATGCGCCGCAGTGCAAAACCGGCATTCGTTGCGGTTGGAGACTACGGTGGCGATCAGCTCGCGTTCGGCTTCGGTCAATGTGGAAGGGCCGCGCAGCAGGATTTGCGTCAGCTCGCGGATAGGTGCAGCGGTATCCTGCCTGTATTCAAGCAGACCGGTAATACCCGGCAGATGCTCGGGTAGAGGAATGTATGGCATATGACAATGCTTAAGGAATGAAAGAAGAGGAATAAGAAAAGAAAGACTAAGCCCGATCGGGCGGCTGCTCCGGAGAAGAAGCGAATTTATCATCGACGACTATCTCGCCGGCGCGGCTGTACCTTGGAGACTCGACCAGGAAGACAAGCCTCGCGGGATAGAAGTCATGGCCCTGGTCGAAGCCGGCCACGCTCAGCGACTGAAGCAGCAGCCTCGTGTGATTCTGCTGCGCGCCATTGGCATGCTTCCCGTACTCGGTGTAGGCAGACCTGATCTTGTTCGCGCTTTTATTGGGAATGCAGTGTAATATCAGCGTGTCGTTTGCTACCTTTCGTTCCACATAATTGTAGTTGACGCCTGCAAGCGTGATGGAACCGTCGTAGCGTTCAAAATCTGTATCATTCAGAATATAAGGCAGGCGGAGGGGGACCTTTATCTCGGTCAATGTCGCCCGGTCGTAGCACTTGTGGTCGAGACGCTCGATCATCTTCTCCTGCGCCTGCCGTTCCAGACAGCTGAATAAGATCCTATAACCGGCGAGGTTGAATGCCATTAGGGCCAGCAGTAATATGGCAGAGAGTTTTCTCAATCGCGGGAAAGCAGCTGACTAAAGTTATTACTTTTTGGTTATCTACCCATTTTTATGCAACGCTTTACCAAAATTAACTGTCAAAAGCTCTATCTCCTTCTAATTTAATCAAATCAGTTAAATCACGTTTCGATTTTAACCCCGTCATTTGCTTATGCGCGTCGGTGGAACACCATTCTCATGGCCCGCAAAGGCCATGGCTAGCCTATGTATACTTTTGCTTGCGCTGAGCGGCTCCGGCCTGGCTCAAAGCAAACGCGCGCTGCATTGGTACTTCGGTAAAGGAGCCGGAATAGATTTTACCACGGGGTCTGCCAGGATCGACGTCTCGAGCCAGATGATCGCCAGTGAAGGCTCTTCCACCATGTCCGACGAGGCGGGCAACCTGCTTTTCTACTCCAACGGCGAGCAGGTCTGGAACCGGAATCATACCCTGATGCCCAATGGAACCGCCATTCTTGGCGACGTATCTTCTACACAGTCCACACTGATTGTCCCACTGCCGGGAAATTCCTCGATCTACTACCTGTTTTCGGGTTTTGGCGAGACCATCCATCCCAACTCCGGCCTGTATTATAACATCGTCGACATGACGCTCGACGGAGGCCTGGGGGATATCACCAGCGACAAGAATGTGCTGCTGATGAAAAACGGCACCGAGCAGCTGGCCGGCACCCAGCACTGTAACGGTTCCGACTACTGGATTGTCTCCCGGCAGCTCAACTACGATTCGCTCAAGCTGATGGCCTGGCGATTGACAAAGAAAGGACTGAACGCGCCCGTTGTTTCTTCCATTGCCCTGCTGAATCGCAGCCTCTTCGGTTCTCTGACCTTTTCACAGGACGGCCGCCTCTGCGCCCTTGCTACCTTTGGCGTTCCTTTCTCTCCGTCGGAAGTTTTTCTATACGACTTCGATAACCGAACCGGTCAGTTCCAGCTGAAGAACCGGATCAAGGAAAGCCCCGAAGAAAGCATCTACTCGGTTGCTTTTTCGCCGGATAATACCAGGCTATATAGTTCGGGGTTTAACCTGGGCCATACTATTCGTTCGGGAAGCTATTTTCACTTCCTTTCACAATTCGACATCACCGGATCAAATCCTACCGCCACCCGCGTCGACCTGGATAGCATCGACGCCCTGCAGCCGCTTCAAAATAACTTCGGCCAACTGCGGCTGGGGCCCGATCAGCAGATTTATGTCAGCCGCTCCAAGTTCGATGTAGACCCTGCTACCAATACGCTCGCTTATAGGCTGGATAGCATCGACATCATTCACGTTCCCAATGCAAAAGGGCTGGACTGCCGCTACCAGCGAAACGCACTCTGGCTCCAAAATACCTATACCATCCTGGGACTGCCGGGCTTTATCAGCAATTACACCTTGCCAAAATCGCCGCCCCCTGCCGAGAGGTGCGTCTTCTTCGCGGGGAATTTTATCGCAGAACTGCCCGACCTCTGTAATGGCTCGATCTTCCGGTTCAAATATTCCTCCTATGAAGCCGATTCCATCCGCTGGGACTTTGGCGACCCCATGTCCGGTCCGGACAACACCTCCACCGACACGATAGTCTCGCATCATTATGCACAGCAAGGCAACTACACGGCACTGCTGACCGTTTATAATGACGATGGCATGGATACCGTCCTGCGGCAACCGGTTCGAGTGGAAAGGAAGTTTTGCGACGTCATGATGCCGAATGCCTTTTCGCCCGACGGAAACGGGACTAACGACGTCTTCCGGCTGCTGCACGGGGACAATATCACCCGGTTCCGCATGGAGATCTTCAACCGCTGGGGACAGCAGGTGTTTTCAGCGACCGATCATCGAGCCGGATGGGATGGGCGCTGCAACGGTGTTCTTCAGCCGCCGGGGCTCTATATCTGGAGCGTGATATACGATACCCCTCAGCTGAAGAATCAGCAGCAGAGAGGAACGCTGCTATTGGTTCGTTAATGCTTTTGGAGCTTTGTCTTTAAATGGACTTCGACGCCTTGCGCAAAAATCTGCATCCACTTCCTGTTTTGCGGCATGCACCTGACTAAAACCTGGTCGAAGAACGCTTTTGCGCAGGCAGTCTCTCTTTTCTCGCAATCGATCATAAATTCCCCGGCAATGACCTCCTGCCATTTGTCCTCAAAGGAAAACTTCGTCTTTGCGGTATTGATGTATAAAAAATGGACAAATTGGTTGGGTCTCTTCTCGATAAATCGCTTAGCGGCCACCCCCAGCGCCTCACTCAGCTCACCATCCGAATGCTCCATCAGCAATGAAACTTTGTAGAGATAAACAATCCTCATCGAGTCGTTCCTGGTGTTCAGACTATCGATGACTGCAGGCGTCTGCGCCTTTACAGATAGATAAAGGAAGGAGAGGAGAATCAAGAATAAGGGTTTCATACCTACTAATTTATGACATTCTAAACAAAGCAAGAATGACATTTTAAACAAAGCTGTCTGGCGGAGTCCGGTGTAGCTTTGTCTTATAAAACGAATCGAAATGAAAGGAATATTTAGACTGGACAACTACGATGGGGCCCTGCAAAGGCCCATCCACAGCGGCTTCGACGCCCAATCCACCACCGCCGACGTCATAAAAGGTATCGACCTGACCGGCAAGATCGCCATCGTCACCGGCGGCTATGCCGGAATCGGTCTCGAAACGACGCGAACCTTGGCGGAAGCAGGCGCCGAAGTCTGGGTGCCTGCAAGAGACGTTGCAAAAGCCCGGAAAAACCTCGGGGTGATCCCGGGAGTATCCGTCCATACCATGGACCTGATGGACCCGGCGTCGATCGACGCATTCGCAGGCTCCTTCCTGGTGACGGGTAAGCCCCTGCATATCCTCGTAAACAACGCTGGGATCATGTGGGTGCCGCTTCGCCGCGACGCACGCGGATACGAATCGCAGCTGGCGACCAATCATCTCGGGCACTTTCAGCTGACCGCCCGCTTATGGCCCGCGCTCAAAAAAGCCCACGGCGCCAGGGTAATAGCCGTATCTTCCTTTGGACACCAGATAGCCCCCTTCGATTTCGAAGACCCGAACTTCGAACACCGCACGTACGAGACGTTGCTGGGCTACGGACAATCGAAATCGGCGAACAATCTCTTCGCGGTCGAGCTCGATCACCGCGCCAAGGACAGCGGCGTCCGCGCCTATTCGCTCCACCCCGGCTCCGTCTACGGCACCGACCTGGGACGAGAGGCGCCGATGGAACTATTCATCCAGATGGGTACCCACGATGCAAACGGCAACATCTTCCCCGAAGTAGAGCAAAAGCTAAAGACCCTTCCACAGGGAGCAGCCACAACGGTCTGGTGCGCGACCAGCCCGATGCTCGAAAATATCGGCGGCGTGTACTGCGAGAATGCGGATGTAGCGGAGCTGGACCTGGGAAACATCGATCACCGGTACAGCGAACCCTGGACCCTGCGCGGCGTAAAGCCTTATTCCGTCGATGCGGAAAACGCGCGGCGTCTGTGGAGCCTGTCGGAACAAATGATCGGCGTCAAATTTCCCATCGATTAATGACTTATTTTTATAGTCATGGGTTTTGAAACCAAATATATTACCCCGGACATAAAGCTTTCGGAATTTAAAGGAAAGATGTACAAGGCAGAAGCCGCCTTCGACTTCCATATCCTGGTGTGGTTCATCGCCGGGGAAACGACCATCATCCAGGGTGACTCGATTCGAACTTTCGGTGCCGGGGACATCTTTCTGATTCCGAGAAACTATATCGCCACCTTCCTGAACTATTCCAAAGAAGGACAGAATCACCAATCGGTGACGATGCACCTGACCACCGAAAAGCTCAAGGAGTTCTATGAAAAGCACCCGCCTGTTGTCTTACCTCACCCGCCGCAAAAGGTCATCAGCTTCGGCCGGCACCCGCTGCTCGAAAGTTGTTTGGTCTCCCTGAAACCCTATTTCGAAGTGCATGATGCTTTTCCGGAGAATATCGCGTCCCTAAAGATAACGGAAGCCATTAGTGTTTTAAGGCTCGTCGACCCTGCGATCGATGGTGTCCTGGCGAACTTCGAGGAGCCGGGGAAAATAGACCTGGCGGATTTTATGGAGAAGCACTTTGCGACCAATCTTCCCATGGAGCGCTTCGGCTATCTCACTGGGCGCAGCCTGTCGACCTTTCACCGCGACTTCAAAAAGACATTTCATACAACCCCGCAGAAATGGCTGACGGAGAAACGGCTCGTCCTGGCGCACTACCTGATGAAGGAAAAGAAGAGAAAGCCTTCCGACGTCTACCTGGAAGCAGGCTTCGAAGACCTGTCGCATTTCTCGTTCGCATTCAAGAAGCATTTCGGATATCCGCCAACGAACGTGCCTGCATAGGCATTACCAGATTTCGTTTCGCCTGGCGAACGTGCCGCTCGTCGTGCATGATCAGGAACTGCAGTACGTCCCCCATCTTCAATTTGAGTAGTTTCAGGATGGAAATGGGAATCCTGGGTATGTTGAGGTCGACCATGCGCGCACGCCGCACACAGAGCAGCAGCTCTTCCTGCTGGCGGATAAATTCTGCGACGACGGCATGGGCGTCCAGCTCCGGGACTGGTGAATAGGCTTTGAACGCCTTGATCTTCTTCCTGCCCGTGTTGGTGTCGGGGTTCATCATCCTGGTGAAATAGGCGCCGATGAAGCCGCTCTTGAATTTTCCGCCCTTGACCAGCTGGCGTTGTATCGCTATCCCCCGGCCGATCAGCGGGAGATAATAATCGCCATAGCGGTTCAAATGCTCGAGACACTGGGCGATGCTCCAGCCGCCGTCTGCCGCGGGCCGGTTCAGAAGGTCCTGGTGCATGTTCTGGAACTGTTCTACGGCCGTCTGGATATGGCTATTGACCATCTCTTCCAGGTTGTCCAGTAATTGGTGTTTGTCAACAGGTTTCATGTTTTGTAGGCTTTGTACCCCAAAAGTACCGGGTCTTGCCGGAGCCATTCTTGGTAAAAACCAAGGTGGGCTATATTTTTTGTTTGTTTATGAGTTTGCTGAAATTGGTGGCGTCCATACCCAGGTAGTTCGCGATATACTTGTGCGGGACGAGCTTGAAGATATGCGGACTTCTTTTCAGCACCTTGTTGAACCTCTCCTCCGCCGAGAAGCACTGCAGCTCCACGAGCCTTTCCAATACTCCGGACATCGCCTGGGTGACTCCTTTGCGGACAAAGTCCCCAATGTCTCTCCGCGTCTGCATCAGCCGTTCCACCTCGCTATATGGGGCGCGCAGGAATGAGGACGGCGTCAGCGTCTCATAGAAATAGCGGCTGGGCTGCTGTAGCATCATGGCGTCCAGCACGCCGCCGAAAGATGGGGCATAAGTGAAGACGAGGGTGGCTTCCCTGTCTTCGTCGTCGAAGTAATAGACGCGTTGTACTCCCTCCAGCACGAAATACAAATATTTCTCCATGCTCCCTTCGGAGGTAAGAACCTCTTTTCTTTTGGCCGAAAAGGGCGTCCAGAGCCCCGAAATCGCTTCCCAGTCTTCGGGGGGAAGGGGGTGGACGGCGTGTACCACCTGCTTGAGCAATAAGAGCGGATCGACCATGAAACGAATATACGTCGATCCGCTCCATATTCATTATGGCATTCTATCCTTGCGGACCAGCTCTCCCTTCTCGGAGAAGAAGAGCACATATTCCTCCAGGAATGCGTCGTGGTGGTCCGAATCCAGCAGAGTGCCATTGTTTACGTGGATGGTGTACAAAGGGCCGTCCGGCTGGTCGATCTTTTTGAGATCGAGCACGTACCAGCTGCCGTAACCGCTGTTATTCCATCCTTCCCGGACAGAAGCCGGCAGGTTCTTGGTCCGTTTAATTGGGGCTTCCGTTCCCTTCCAGGTCCCGTCTGGGGCATAATACGCAAATAGTTTTGTCTTCTTGATCCGAAAATCCGCGATAAATCCTTCCTTCCGCTGTTCCCATTTTCTCAGATAGGCCGAAGGAAATTGACTCGCGAAGGCCTTTGCCACGGAAGCCGGCGGCGTAACACTGCTGCCTGCCTGTGCGATCATGGATTTCGAAAAAAGCGCGATGACAATAAGAATGATTAGCTTTTTCATGTGTTTGATTTTTTCGATGAAAAATTATTTTACGGTTAGTCCGTCCTGAATTTCGTCGCTTGCGCGCGAGAGGATTTGCTCGCCTGGCTTCAGGTCTCCTGTTATCTCTACCTTGTCGGTGGATTCGTTACCTGTCGCTACGTCTACTTTTATCGTTTTACCGTCGCGAACCGCAATCACATACTTTCTTTCGGTGGAAGTGACCACGGCTGTGCGCGGAACGGTGAAGGCCTCCCAATTACCCTTGGAGTCGAACATCACCTCGGCATACATACCCGGCGCCAACCGTCCGTCGCGGTTGAAGACGTCGAGCTCCATGCGTTCGGCCCGGAACTGGCTGTTGACCAGCTCTGAGCGGCGGCTGATGTGTCCCGTCATTTTCCTACCGGGGTAGGCGCTCAGATAGAAAGAAACCGTGTCTTTTTCCTGCAGACCGGCGGCGATGCCTTCGGGAATATCCACCAGCAGCCGCAGGTGATCTACCTGCCGGAGGTCCAGCATCGGTTTACCGTCATGACCCGCCGAGCTGACAAGCGCACCCGGGTGTACATTCCTTTCGGAGATCACCCCATCGAACGGCGCCGTTACCTGTAAGTAGCCGAGAATCGCCTGCTGCATCTGCCAGTTGGCCTTCTCCGCGTTGCAGAGCGTGCTGTCGGCGTCTGCCTTTGCTTTGAGCGAAGCCAGGCTCATAGGCGACACCGCCCCGGGCGTCTCCGCAGCCTGCTGCATACGGCGATAGTTCTCTTCGCTGATGGTATAGTCGAGCCTGGCGCGGGCATACCGTTCCTTAGCCTGCGTCATCTGCTGCTCCAGCTCGGGAGCCTCCAGGGTCATCAGCAGCTGGCCTTTATGAACCTTCGAGCCGACATCTACGAGAACGTTCTTGACATAGCCGTTGACCTTGGGGAAGATGCTCACCTCCTGGAAGGACGTCAGCTGTGCCGGCAGCCGTACCTGCTGGGGCAGCGCGGCTTTTTGAAGAGTTGTTTTTTCGATAGCGGCCGGGGCTGGTGTGGCCTTAGGTTCTGTCGGTGCGCCATTACCCGAGCTGCACCCGCCGGAGAGGATCGAGGTCGCCAGCCAGACGAGCAGGCTGGGAGCCAGGCGGGCGAGCAGACCGGGAGCCAGGCGGACACAATTTAACTTGTTATTCATATCGTAGTAGTTGTTGAGGGCTCTTCGGGTAGGAGAGAGACCGGGTTAAAAGATCGTTTCTGCTGAATCCAGCCATAGACGAGCGGGACGACGAAAAGGGCGGCCAGGGTAGAAGCCGCAAGGCCTCCGATAACGGCCCGGCCCAGAGGCGCAGACTGGTCGCCCGCCTCGCCTAAGCCGCTGGCCATCGGCACCATGCCTGCAATCATGGCGAAGCTGGTCATGAGGATGGGGCGGAGCCGGATGCTCGCCGCCATAGACGCCGCCTTGAAAGGGTCCTTGTATTCCTGTCGCAGCGTCTCTGCATTGGTGACGATAAGAATGGCATTGGCCACCGAAACACCTACCGACATGATGATGCCCATATACGACTGGAGGTTGAGCGTCGAGCCCGTGGCCAGCAAAAACAGCAGGGCGCCGGTTATTACGGCAGGAACCGTCGACAGCACCGCTATCGACAACCCGAAGGATTGGTAGTTGGCCGTCAGCAGCAGCAGGATAACGATGATGGCCGCCAAAAGCCCGCTTTGCAGGGAGCTGAAGGTCTCCTTGAGCAGGGACGACAGTCCCCTGATTTCCGCGACGACCCCACGCGGTGGCGTGCCCATCTCATCGATGGCCTTCTGCACGGCCGCAGTGGCTGAGCCAAGGTCCTTGTGGTTGATATTGGCGTTGATGGTAATAAACCGGCGGGGGCCGGCCCTGTCATACTCGCCCGGCAGGGAATCGACGACGATATCGGCTACGTCGGCCAGCACAGGCCGCATCTTCCCGGGAAGGATGGGCACCTCCCTTAGCTGCTGAACCGAGTTCATCATATACTCCGGAATCTGCACCTGTGCATTGTAGGTATACTGCTTGGTATCGTCCAGCCAGAGGTTCTTCAGCGTATAGCGGGAGGAGGCCGTTGCGTCGGAGATGCTCTTCGACACCACGTCGATACCCAGCCCCATCTGCGCCAGCTTCTGCCTGTCCATCCGGATCTTGAGCGTCGGGAATTTCATCGGCTGGGAGACCTGGACGTCACGCAGGAAAGAAACAGCCCGCAGCCTCTGCACCAGGCGATCCGAATAGCTGGTGATGTCATTCAGGTTTTTCGATGCTACCCGCACCTCGATGGGCGTCGCCGCACCCTGGGACATCAGCTTCTCGGTGAGCTCGATGGGCTCGAAGGAAAGCCTGACCGTTGGATATTTGGCCGAAATATTGGCCCTGATCCTGTCTTTGAGGTCGTCCATATTGACCTTGTAGTCTTCTTCCAGCTGAACTTGCAGCACGGCTTCGTGCGGCCCGCTGTTGAAGACGTAGAGATTGCTGTGCCCGTAGTTGGGCGATACGGTGCCGACGAAGGCCGAGGTGATGGCAACGTGACCGCCGACCGTCGAGTCGATGATCGTAAGAATGCCCTTCACCGTCCTTTCGGATACTTCGAGCCTCGTGCCATCCGGCTCCCGGATGCGCAGCTGCATCTGTCCGGCGTTGGAATGAGGGAGCATGTCCTTGCCGATGATCGCCACGCCTCCGGCTGCCAGGCCAAGGGCGACAATCAGGTAGGCTATCACGATTCCCTTGCGGCGCGGCATCCAGCGATTGAGCAGGTTGAGCAATCCCATTTTCCATCGCTGGAACAGCCCGTTCTCTTCCTTGTGCTGGGCGTCCTGCCGGGTGTGCATCTCCACTTCGCCCACCTCTTTATCGTCGAGCGCCAGGCCCGCATGGGCATGAATGCCGGTGTGATGGTACTGGAACATCTCGGCCTTCAGCAGCCAGTTGGATAGAATGGGGACCAGGGTCTGAGCGGCAATAAAGGAGATGATCATGGCAAAGGCGATGGAAAGCGCCAGTGGAAGGAACATGGCTTTCGGTACGCCCTTCATCACGAAGGAAGGGGCGAATACTGCGAGGATACAAAGCAAGATCAGCAGCAGCGGGAATGAGATCTCGGTACAAGCGTCCAGGATCGCCCTTCGCTTGGGCTTGTTCATTTCCAGATGCTGGTGGATATTCTCGATAGTCACGGTGGCCTGGTCGACCAGGATCCCGATGGCCAGCGCAAGCCCGCTCAGCGTCATGATATTGATCGTCTGCCCGGCGAGCTTGAGGAAAAGCACGGTGCTGAGCACCGCTACGGGAATCGTGATGATCACGACCAGGCTGCTGCGCCAGTCACGGAGGAAGAGCAGCACCATCAGACCGGTCAGCAGAGCGCCGAGGATGCCTTCGGTCATCAGGCTTTTGGCCGCGTTCATCACAAAGATGCTTTGGTCGAACTCATAGCTCAGGTGGACGTCATCCGGCAGCAGGCTCTGCATCTCGGGGATTTCACCGCGCAGCCCCTGAACGACGTCCCAGGTGGAGGCGCTGGGAGTCTTTACGATAGGGAAATAAACGGAGCGCTTTCCATTGACCAGGGCATAGTCGACGACGATATCCGCGGCGTCCTCAACCTTGGCGATGTCTTTTGCCGTAATCATGCTCATCCCTGAAGTGGCGATGGGGATATCTCCGAAGTCCTTTATCTTTTCTTCCTGCGAATTGGTGGAAGCGATGTAGATCGTGCTATCGATCCGCACGCTTCCCGAAGGCGTCATCGAGTTGTTTTTACCCAGCGCCTCGACCACCGTTTCGGGAGAAAGATTGTACTCTCTCAGCTTTGCCGGGTCTACCTTGATGATTACCGAGCGGGCGTTCGAACCGAATGGCGGCGGCGCGGAAAGCCCCGGCACCTTCCCGAACAGCGGCCGGACGAGCGTACCGGCCATATCGAAGATATCGTTCAGCGAACGGGTCTTGCTGCTGAACACCAGCTCGCCGACGGGGAGGGAGGACGCGTCGAAGCGCACCACCTCCGGAGGCAGGGCGCCGGGTGGAAAGAAGGCCTGACATCGGTTGACCTGGATGGCGACCTCGGCCGCGGCTTCGGCCATATCGGTACCTTCATAGAAACTCAGCTTGATCAGGGTCAGACCCTGTATGTTCTTGCTTTCGATGTTACTGACGCCGTCGATGTAAAGGAAGTGATCCTGCATACGGGTCGAGAAGAAACCCTCCATTTGTTTGGCCGTCATTCCTCCATACTGCTGGATGACATAGATAACGGGCATGTTGAGATTGGGGAAGATGTCGATCGAAATGGAACGTACCGCCATCACTGAGAAAAGTAACAAACCGGTAAAAAGCACCACGATAGTAATGGGCCTCTTTACAGCTAATCTTACCATGGTGATTATTTTACTGTTTGAATAAATGGATCGAGGTTACCCGTAGCGGCTGCCTTGTCGAGACTGGCCGTATACCACTCGTTGAGAGTCTGGATATAACCCGACTGTGCCTGGAACAGCTCGAAAGAGGCATTGGCGAGGTCGACGAAATTGATAATCCCGGCCTTGTACTGCGCCATTTTTTGCTTATAGGCTTCGGTAGCGGCGTGCAGCTGAGCCGGCAGCTCGGTCAGGTTGGCCCTGGCGACTCTTATCGACTCGTCTGCCTGTATCGCCTGGTTGTTCAATGCCAGCTCCTGCTGCTGCTGTGCATAGCCGGCGGCGTTGGCCTGCTGGCTCAGCACGTTCAGCCGGTCCCGGCGGTGGATGCCGTTGAAGAGGTCGTACGTAAGCCCGACACCCGCCAGGTAGTTGAGCCGTTGATAACCCAGACCTTCCCCGGCACTTTTGTACACATTATTATATTGAATGGAAGAGCCGCGGGCCCATCCGCCGGCGCCGAGGACGATTTTCGGTAGATAGCTTTTCCGCGCAAGGGTTACCTCGGCGTCATATTGAAACTTTTGTTTGACGAAATAATCGACCAGGGGATTGGAGGCAGTAGCCTGTGTCGTTCCGTCCGATGGAAGGGTAGGAGCGATCAGGTTGCGGATGGCCGCGGTATCCAGGGGAATTTCGGGGCTGGGGATGCCGGTGAGATAGCTGAGCTGCTGTTCCATCCGGTGCAGCTGTCCCGTCATCTCGTTGTAGTCGATGCGCGTCCGGGAGAGTCCCGCCCTTGCCAGCGACGAATCCACACCGGGGTTGACCCCCGAGCCGGTAAGGGCGCGGGTGATCAGGTACATGGCCTCGTAGCGGCGGATATTTTCCTCGATCACCGCCAGCTGGTAGCGATGGTGAAGGATATTGAAATACAGCCTGCCGATATCCCATTTGACGAGATAGCGTTCCTTTTCAAGGTCGGCCTGCGTCAGGTTAGCATAGGCGCGTGCATTGGCAACCTTTGCGCCGCGAAGTCCGAAATTGACGAGGTCGTACTGGGCATAAAGGGATGCCAGGTTACCCGTGACGGTCTGGTAATTGGACGCTCCGGTGATACTGCCGGAGATGGAATGGAGCGTTCCGGGTACGGGTAGAAACGGGCCGGTGAGATCGTTTGCAGAGCCTACCGATAATTCCTCTACCAGGATAGCCTGGGGAAGGAAGGAATGTTTTGCCTCGGCGATGCCGGCTTGTGCGCTTTGCGTCAGCGCTTGTTTTTCGAGAAGTCTTGGGAAATGCCGGTTAGCGGAGTCGGCTAATTCGGCGAGCGAATACGTAACTTTTTTTTGTGCGCGGGAATGCTGTGCCGTCGCCACGAAGAGCAGGGCTCCAACGAGGAAACGGGCCGTTCTTTTGCACGAAACAGCCATCATAATAATCGTTTGAAATGAAAAAACTTAACCCTTGGTCAGAAAAGAAAGAAAGGGCAAGCAACCAGGGTTAAGCACGGGGAGGCCCTCGAAGAGCATTGGCGGAAAGGTCCGGGGAAGAGGGGACAAAAGAGGGTAAGAAAAAGGAAGAAATGGTCTCCTGGTAGGCAACCGGGATAGGAGAGTGAGAGAACACGGGGCTTATTTCCGCCTGCCAGTCGAAGCGCTTGTCGACGCTGAGATGGACGGGGGCCTGTGTCCTGATTTGCAAGGCTACGCTGTGAACGGTTTTGCTGATATGCACCTGGTGATGGGGGCCGTAGACGAAGAAATTGGCAGTTGTAAAGTAGCGGCCGTTCGACTGGGAAGCAAAAAGGAACAGGTAGCCGCAGAGCAGCAGCAGCCGAAAGGCAAAAAACCTGATTCCGATTTGTTTCTGGTTCATGTAGCTTGAAGTCACTAAGATAGATGAAATTTTGTAAATTCTTCTTTTAGAATTTTCCCCTGAGCCTGCTTAGCGTCTCGATCTTTATGCCCAGATAAGATGCGATATCCTTTATGGGAAACCGCCCGGCCGTGTCTCCGAATCGCTCCTTGAAGAACTGGTACTTCTTTTCGGCGGAGTGCTTTCTCAGCCAGAAATTACGTTCCTCGCTGAGTACATAATATTCTGTGATAAGCTTGCGGGCGATGATATTGTACTCGGGAAACTCTTTATACAAGGCTTCCAGCTCTTCATAGCTATGATAATATACCGTGGTATCCTCGATCGCCTGGATGCTCTCTTCGCTTCGTTTCCGGTGGAAGAAGCTGGGCACTGCGATACATACGGCGCCTTCCGAAAGGAGCCCCGAGCACCACTGCTCTCCCTCCTCGTCGGTATAAAATACCCTGACGAGTCCCTTCTCGAGATAGTAAATATTGCTGCACACCTCGCCGCTTCTTAGTAAAAACTCCTTTTTTTTTAAAGTTTGTCCCTTTAGGATTAGATTGAGCCTGTTCTCCAGCTCCTCGCTCAGCGGCGTAAGCTGACTCAAAAAACGGATGACTTCCTTATTCATAAGACGATTTACATCGTCTAATTTACGAGCTTCTCCTTTTATAAAGGACCACAAAATATCCTGTCGAAACCGCCGCGGCGAGATGCTTCAGCGTATGTCCGCTGATACCCAGCGCCCGATAGACCGGGATATCCCAGTGCTCGAAAATTTTGGCGATGACGTACCAGCCGACGACCCCGGTAAGACTCCGCAGGACGGGCTTATGAACGGGCTTATAATAAAGGAGCAATAGGGTAGGGATGAGGACCATTGGATAATACTGGACCAAAAAGTAAAGCCGCAGGTCTCCATGCCCCTGCTCCTGCGAGTGGCTCCACCAAATCACGCTTCCTGCTCCGGTCAGCAGCAAGGGAAAAAGCAGGAAAAGGGCCAGCCGTTCGCTGACGAGCTCGGCGATAGCGGCACAAGTCGCCGCCATGAAAATAGTCGTTAGGGGCAGCCGGTCCCAAACCAGGGTTTTATTGCCGGGATTGTAATGATAATAGGCCGACCCGAATGCCGTAAGCGCAATCCCCAGGAAAAGCATGGAATAGATGAGGCGGATCATCAAGGATGACTGGTTTCTTCTTAGCGAATTCCACCCGTACACCGATATCAATAAAAAAGGCAGGTTGCTGACGACATTGAAAAAATTGGGTATTCCATACAGCGTTCTGGCGTCGGCGAACTGATGAAATTCCGGCGGCTGAGGGATGGCCGGAAGCCGGAAAGTCACTATAAATGCAGCTGCAGTGAGCGCTAGCAGCGCGGAGCTTTTTACCTTTAATTTCATAGACAATGCTAAGAAGCATTACCAAGAAAGTTGTTGACGCAGATCAAAATAAAAATATTTGGTTGTTTACCCAGAGACCCTAATTTTGCGCCCGGAGAGATGGCAGAGCGGTCGATTGCGGCGGTCTTGAAAACCGTTGAAGGTAACACTTCCGGGGGTTCGAATCCCTCTCTCTCCGCAAGACCAAACTGATGTCCCCGCCTTTGGCGGGGCATTTTTGTTTGCGGCAGACGCGCGAGCTTGCTCGCGGCGGATGCGCAAAACAAAAACGGGAGTGAGCGAAGCAAACGGACATCGGTTTGGACTTAAGCCCCCCACCAAGGGATCGCCGAGCACGGCTCCGCCGCGCAGGCAATCCCTCTTTCTCCGCGTTTTCCAGATTGGGAAGAATTAGGCGGTTTAATCATTTTTTCTGACTTTCTTCAAAGAATCATCTTTTTTAATGATTGACCTGACCTTTTTGTTCAAATACTTTTACGACAACATCTTTGGAAGCTGATAAACTGGCCTATGCTCAATGCTTTCATAAACACATCTAGTATATGAAAAAAGTATTTTCCGTTTTATTCATTGCACTCGTTTCCATTTCTGCTTTTTCCCAAAAGCAAAAATTTGATGTGATAAATTATGCAATGCCCAAAGGCTGGGACAAAATAGTGTCGGAGAATGGATTGCAACTTTCAACCAAAGACGACGGAACGGGCAGTTATGCGGCTGCAATAATTCTTCGTGCTGTAGCCACCGATGCATCAGCAAACGATAACTTTAGTAATAGTTGGAATAAACTGGTGAAAGGCAGTGTAACTGTTTCCGGAGAGATAACCATGCTGCCGCCGGAAAGCGAAAAGGGGTGGAGCGTTGTTTCCGGGCAAGCCAATTATACCGATGGCGCCAATAAAGGAGTAGTAACACTGATAACCGCCACAGGAAACGGCAAAATGACTAATGTGGTAATAATGACCAACACGGATAAATATCAAAATCAATTATTGGGTTTTATAAACAGTTTGGACTTAAACGAAACAATAACTGCACGCAACAACGATGCAAATTCGGCTGAGAAACCTAAAGAAAGTGTTTACTCAATCACTGTTCCGCCTACATGGAATTTGTCGGCCGGGGGAAATAGCTTAACGCTGGAAAAAAATACGATCGAAGGGAAAAGAGTGATTGAATTTATGAACATGGTAAATTCGTCGGGTAGTTTAGAAAAGGATATGGAACATATTTTCTTTGAGGTTTTTGATGGCTGGAACCTGCATGGTGGCCCCAACAATCTTTTATTTGACAAGGGCGATCATCAAAAAGGACTTACCTGTCAGGGGCTGCCTTATTACATGCTATCCAATAGCATTACTAAAGGCGGGTCGGGCAATGGTGACGTTATAAAAGCTACGGTGCTGCTGATTCAGGTAGGTTCTAATGTAGCAGTTATTAATTCGGCGGATAAGATTTTGGGCAGCGAAACCGATATGGCGTTAAATTTTCTTTTGTTCAATTTAAAAATAAATGGCGTTGCCGAAAACAATGTGGAGTACAAGAAAAAGCTGACTGGTACATGGGGCGCAAGTAGTGGATTGTATGGTAATAGTTCGAGCTATGTTACCAATTACACTGCAGAAGGAAAGTATTACGTACTGGCGCAATCAACTCACACGGTGGGGTACGGTTATTATTATGATTTAATTAAAAGCAGGCAATTTAAAAACGAAGGTGTATTTAGTCTTAAAGGAAATGTACTGGAAAGAAAAGGTAGTTCAGGTTCGGCAACAAAATACTTTATTCGTTTTTATTCCAGCAAATATGGCAATAATGAATGGGGGGACTTAATGGGTTTATATGAGTATAGTTATGATAAAAGCAAAATAGAACCCGTCTTTCCGTTTCGCAAAATTTAATTAACTATGTGCTACATACTTCCTTGATAAAACCTGTGCGGCCGATATTATAATTTACGCTTTAAGGTGATCACTGCCACTTCCGGCCACATACCGATTCGTCCCTTCAACCCCAGGAAGCCGAACCCCCGATTGACATACAAAAAGCGTTCTTTGTGCTGGTAAAGGCCGGCCCATTGTTTGTACACATATTTGATAGGGCTCCACTTATAACCAAACAGCTCGATGCCAAATTGCATGCCATGCGTATGCCCCGACAGAGTAAGATGAATGTGCTGGCTGTGATCGAGCGTTACAGCTTCCCAGTGTGAAGGGTCATGTGACATCAGGATCTTAAATGAATCATCAGGCACATCCGCAGTGGCTTTCTTTAAGTCGCCATATTTATGGAAGCCGCCCTTGCCCCAGTTCTCAACACCTAGTAGATTAATGGACTGACCATCTTTTTGAAGGATGATCGCCTCATCCAGCAGCAGGCGAAAGCCAATCTCTGTGTGCACTTGTTTCAGCCGGGTCAGATTAGCCTGTTTAGCTTCCGGTGTTACCCATTGGATATAATCGCCATAGTCGTGATTTCCCAGTACCGAAAATTTCCCCATCGGGGCTTTCAATCCTGCAAAAGCAGGTATCCATCTGTTCATTTCAGACGCCAGGTTATTGACAAGGTCACCGGTGAACAGAATGATGTCGCTTTGCTGAGCGTTGACCAGGTCCAGCCCTTTTTGCACTCCTGCAGCGTCGGTAAAGCTGCCGGAGTGGACGTCTGTTATCTGAGTAATGGTGAACCCATCAAAAGCCTCGGGAAGGTCCGACCAATAGATCGTTTCACGTCTTACACGATAAAAATGACGACCACGCGTAATACCGAACAGCACAATTAGGAACAGCACGGAGGCCGTACCTAAGGACAGCTCACTTACCCAAAGCGCCCTCGGCGGAAACCCGCGAAACAGCCGGGTAATATCTTCAACTAACAAAAATGGCAGCGAAAATAGACGGGGAATAAATGTCAGCAGCATAAGTCCCATTAGCCAGGCAATCAGCTTTTGCTGACTACGTGAGCCACGCCGGACAAAAATCACAGTAATTATGCCACTCATTAACAGTAGGTCGATGAGCCAATAAACCCATAAATATGCATTGGAATGTGCAAAGGTTTGTACAGCCTGTTGAAAGTAGACATCAGCAGCCAGCCAAAGCAGAATGATAAACGGGAGCCTTTTTGCCATATATATAGTAGATACGTTAGCATATCTCTTTATGTATGGACGATTGAAAGCGGAAAATATTTTAAAAGTATAAAAAAAACCCAAAATGCGTCGGGAGAGCCTGCTCGGAACAAATGTCTATCTTTGCAACGGCTATTCTATAATTGAAAAGGGAGTTATGAAGAAAATAGGATTTTTATCATTCGGCCATTGGTCCAATCATCCGGCCTACAAAACCCGAACGGCGGGCGACACCTTGCTCCAATCCATCGATTTGGCCGTAGCTGCCGAAGAAATCGGTTTAGACGGCGCCTATTTTCGGGTACATCATTTTGCAGCCCAGCTGGCATCCCCGTTTCCCCTGCTTTCGGCTATCGGCGCCAAAACGAAAAAAATAGAAATCGGAACAGGCGTTATCGATATGCGTTACGAGAACCCCCTCTATATGGCGGAAGACGCCGGTGCCGCCGATTTGATTTCCGGCGGACGATTGCAGCTGGGGATCAGCAGAGGTTCACCCGAACAGGTAATCGACGGATGGCGCTATTTCGGATACGAGCCGGCCAAAGGAGAAACGGACGCAGATATGGGCCGTAATAAAGCGTTGCAATTTTTGGATAAGCTCAAAGGTGAAGGATTTGCACAGCCCAATCCGTACCCCATGTTCCCTAATCCGCCCGGTTTATTACGTTTAGAGCCTTACTCTAAAGGACTACGCGAACGCATCTGGTGGGGCGCGGCCTCGAACGCCACGGCCATTTGGGCGGCCGAAAATGGAATGCACCTGCAAAGCTCCACCCTGAAATTCGACGAAAGCGGCAAGCCTTTTCATGTGCAGCAAGCAGAACAGATCAGGCTATACAAAGAAGCGTGGAAAAAAGCAGGGCATCAGCGGGAGCCCAGAGTTTCGGTGAGCCGGTCGATTTTTGCATTGACGACCGATGAGGACAGATATTTATTTGGGAGGGATGCCAATGGGGCCGATAAGATCGGGTATATTGAAAAAGACAAACGCGCCATTTTCGGAAGAAGCTATGCCGGGGAACCGGACCAGCTGATCAGGGAACTGGCCCAGGACGAAGCCATCCAGGAAGCGGATACGCTCCTTTTGACGATCCCCAATACACTGGGAGTCGACTACAATATACACCTGCTTTCTTCTATCCTGGAGCATGTCGCACCCGGATTAGGCTGGCGTTAAGGTTATTTCTTTTACAACTTTATCACCTGCCCCGTGCCTGCTCCAAATAAGCTTTTCCGAAATCCAAACTCAAGAGCCTTCATCGTCGTCGGCATTTCTCCCGGGAAATAAGGGAAGTAATGCGGCGAGTCCTCTATGACGGTTGGGCTTATGGCATTGATGCGGACGCCGTTTTTCAGCTCGATGGCGGCAGCCCGGACAAAACTCTCCACGGCGCCATTGGCGGCCGAAGCATTGGCGAAATTCCGCTGTGGCTCATGTGTCAGTGCGCCTGTAATCAGCGTAAAAACTCCCCCGGGATTGATATAATGCTGACCGATCAGCACCAGGTTGACCTGTCCCATCAATTTACCCTCCAATCCTTTGCTAAATTCAGCAGGGGTCACTTTACCCCAGGGCCCGACATAGGTCGGTCCAGCCGTGCAGATCAATGCGTCGAAAGATCCTACCTGCCGGAACATATTTTCGATAGAGGCTGCAGAGGTAATGTCTGCCTGGATGTCGCCGCCGGTCTTGCTTACTTTTATTATCTGGTGTTCCTTTTCAAATGCGCCTGTCAGATATTTTCCCATGGTCCCCGAGGCTCCTACGATGATAATCTTCATGTTTATCGATTTAAAATTTTTCAATAATCATTTTCCTGCTGATATTCATTCCGGCAGCCGTACCCATTGCTACGGCATTTGCTACCGTTCGCATCCGGGAAACGTTGTCTCCCGCGGCATAAATGTCTGCGACAGAGGTCTCCTGCCAACCATCGATTTTCAGATATCCATCTTCTGTCAGCTCGCAGCCCATCATTTCCGGAATTTTGCAGTGCTGCTCGAAGGCGCTGCGGATATAGATCGCTTTGACGGGTTCTTGCGAACGATCTTTAAAAGAAATGTATTGAACCATGCCGCCGGAATGTTCCAGGTAGTCTACTTCGTTTTCTATAATTTGGATGTGATTGAGCGTTAGTGCTGACTCTTGCGCGGCAGTCAGGGTCGACGGCCCGTTGGTAAAAAGGGTCAAATCCGCTGTCCAGTTGGAAATGAGTCTGGCTAGCTCGAACCCCTGTTCTCCATTGCCGATGATGCCTGTCTTTTCATTTTTTACCTCATATCCATGACAATAGGGACAATGTAAGACCGAAATGCCCCAGCACTCGGACAGGCCTTCGACGGCAGGCAACAAATCACGTATGCCCGTCGCAAAGATCAGCCTGCTGCCGAAAAAAGAGGAACCGGATGCGGTCCGCAGCACGAATCCATTTTCACTTTTTTCCGCTTCCAGAACCAGATCCCGAAGAAAATTGACAGTATCATATTTACGTACCTGCTCTCTTGCCAGGGCTGCGATTGCGGCTGGTGTATTGCCGTCCTGCGTAATAAAATTATGAGAATAGGGAGTCTGTCGGTTACAGGGCAGCCCGCTGTCGATAACGAGGACGTCTTTTAAGGCTCGTCCCAACGCCATTGCGGCAGCGAACCCGGAATAGCTTCCTCCGACTATGATTACGTCATAAAAACCATCCATAACAAAAAGATTTCTGCAAAGCTACCTTGCTCCGGAGACCTGATTGTAGGACAAAAATCAAGTTGTATGGGACTTATTTAAAGTTTACCCGGAATGCTTCAGGAGATTGTCCGGTATGCTTCTTGAAGAAGCGAATGAAGTAGGAGACGTCTTCGTATCCCAATTCCCAGGCGATTTGATTGACCTGGTTCGAAGTGGCCAGTAGGTTCCGTTTGGCTTCCAGGAGGAGATGTTCGTTGATAAGCTCCGAACAGGTTTTGTCCCGCGTAGCCCTGGTAACAGCATTGAGCTGGTACGGCGTCAGGCGTAATTTTTCGGCATAAAAGGCAACCTGCCTATGCTCCGCCGCGTAAAGCTCTATCAGCGCCTGCAGTTCGTCCATGCGTTCCTGCCTATACTCGTCGTCACCCGCAGAAGGCAGGCCCTGGCTTTGGCGTAAAAGCTCGATAAAGAAGATGTTCAAGCTGGAGCCAATGACTTCCCGATACCTTTCCTGTTTTGAGGAGTATTCCTCCAAAATCCCTGCAAGGGTGAAGCGTAATTTTTTAAACCTTCCGGCGTCCAGGGGACAATAATTTCTGCTGCTCACTCTTCTCAATACCTGGAGGGCCGATTTTTCAAGCGGGGTATAAAAGTCGTCCGTAAACTCCATCAGGTACCCCTTGCTTCCGTTTTTTAACTTCAGCTGATGAACCTGCCCGGGCCGCATAAAAAAGACGGAGTAGTCGCCAATCGTATACGAAACGAAGTCGATGACGTGCTCCCCCTTTCCTTTTTCCAGCGCCAAGATATAGAAAAAGCTATGCCGGTGCAGCTCTTGCACCATGTCTTTTCCCGATAACAGCGTTTCGATATCCCGTATGCTGAAGCGACCTGAAAACTTAGGTTCCTTGATCGATGGGGCAATATGTCTAACGGGGATTTTTGTCACGGGCAGAGCCTTAAAGATAGCGCAACTTACTATAACACAAAAGCCCCGTCCGGGGCTTTTGCTTTTAACACCACTTAAATCTCTATGCCGCGGGGACCGTCCTCTATTTCAGCTCCTGCGCCGCGCTGACGATAAATGCGGCGACCTTCTCCGGCATGGAGAGCATCGGCACATGACTGGAATTCAGCTCCAGCGTCCTGGCGCCGATCATCTTCGCTTCTGCACGCGCCAGGGCCGGCGGGACCATTTGGTCGTCCTTGCCGATGATGAACCACGAAGGCCGGGTCTTCCAGGCGGCAGCCGACACTTTGGTCATTGCCGCTTTTACGGCCCAGGGGACTTGGGTGGAATAGATCGTGTTTCTGGCCGATGGAGGGAGGTCCTGGGCGAAGTAGGCGTTGATCCCTTTGGACGAAAGTTTTAAAAACCCTGAAGCCTGCTGGAATTCTCCGCTGCCCGGTGCGGGCGGAAAAGCTTTTGTGACGTCTCCGACGGACATGCCGGCGTCGGGAACCAGCGCACATACATACAGCAATCCCTTTACCTTTGGATCGTTCCCCGCCTCGGTGACGACCATTCCGCCATAGGAGTGGCCCACCAGCAATACAGGTCCTTCCATCAGGGCAATGGCCCGCTGGGTTGCCGCAACGTCGTCTTCCAGCGAGGTGAGGGGATTTTGAACGGCGACGACGTGATACCCCTTTGCGTGGAGAATGGGAATGATCCGCTCCCAGCTGGAACCGTCGGCAAAAGCGCCATGCACCAGCACGATGTTCTTTACACCTTTCGAAACCGTTTGTGACGATGCCGGCAGCGTCAACATTGTGAAAGACGCCATTAGCGCGCCGGTAATCATTTGTCTAAAATTGTACATAGAGTTTTTAGTTTAATGCTTTTTTGATGGTAGCGCCTGCCTGTAGCAGTGCCATTTGGACGGCTGGAACATTTGCGATAGGATTCAACAGACCATAATCGTGGATCAGCCCACCCAGCCGCATGAGCGTAACGGGGACGCCTGCCTCATCGAGCTTGCGGGCATAGGCTTCGCCTTCGTCCCGGAGCACGTCATTCTCCGCCGTCTGGATCAGGGCCGGCGGCAGTCCCTTCAGCTCTTCCAATGTCGCCTGCAGGGGAGACGCATAAATCTCCTTTCGCTTCTTCAAATCCGGGAGGTATTGGTCCCAAAACCAGATCATCATCTTCCTGGTCAGGAACCGGCCTTCGCCCAGCTCGCGATAAGAACCCGTCTCGAAACTGGCGTCGGTGACGGGCCATAGCATTACCTGGAGCTTGATCGCCGGTCCGCCTTTGGCCTTTGCCATCAGGACTACGGCCGCCGTCATATTCCCGCCGACGCTGTTGCCTACCACGGCCAGGTTCTTGCCGTCGACTCCGATCTCGTTGCCGTGCCCGGCCACCCATCGGGTAGCGGCATAAATTTGATCGATAGCAACGGGATAGTGCGCCTCAGGAGAAGGCGTGTAGTCGGGAAAAACGGCAACCGCACCACTCGCCACCACCAGGTCTCTCACCAGCCGCCGGTGGGTAGGGTAGTCTCCAAGAACCCACCCGCCGCCGTGGATATAGATAAAGACCGGTGCACCGGGTCTTGCACCCACGGGCTTGACGATATGTACCTTGACCTCCATGCCATCCTGCTGGATGACCTTCTCCGACTCTTCGATGCCTGAACAGTCGACTTCGACGGATTTCTGTGCGTCGACCAATACCTTTCGGGCCTCTGCCGGGCTCAGATCTTCGATGGGCTTCCCTGTTCCGGAATTCAACGCTTTAAGAAATTCTCTTACCTGGACAAAAATGCGTGGATCGTTTTCTGCTTTTGCCGGTTTGTTGGATTGTGCCATACTGATTGTATTGTTTATGCTTATGAGTAGTAATAAATAAACGATCGGTGCTTTGACATTCATGATAAATTGTTTTATGCGCGCTGCGAATCGGCGCTTTTTTCTTCTACGATAATGCCTTTTATCCCCGAAGGGCCCGAGATGGCGTAAACGGTTTCTTCTTCACCGGGGCGTGAAACATCATCGATCTCATCGACGTGAAAAGCCTCCGGGTTTAACCGCATATCCAGGTCTCCGCAGTAGAGACAGAAGGATTCCTCTTCAAATTCGAAATCCACTTCATAGCCTTTTTTTCCGAGGTCTGCCATGGCTTCCTCGGGGGATGCATACTTTTTCATGTTTTTTGTTTTTACTATGATAAATTTCCGGGCGTGCCCGATGAGATAAATTCTTCGGTCCGGGGTATCATGTCCTCCATACGGAGGGCGTCGTCCATGAATTCACCGCCGTCGCTTGTATTGCGCTCGGGTTCGTGAAGAGGAACCAGCGTACTTTCCTCCCGGTTGATCTTGAAAGGATGGATAAAAGAAAGGTGCATGATGTCGACATTGAAGGGTGAATAAAATGAGCCTGCTGTCTGTCGACTCGCCGTGTTGTTGACCGGTTTTCGTATGGATAATACGCCGGCGTAGGGATATCCGGGTGCACGAACAGGTGGAAAGTGCACTCCCGTTACAACCGCCTCGGCAAGCTGTCACCCGTCATCTTCGTTTCAACAGCCAGCAGACCGTAATTGGGCGGAGCCCCACTGGTATGCGGGACTCAATCTTAAGCGTGCTGAAGCTGATTGCTCAGCCAGGTTTCGAAGCTGATGGCTCCCAGTCTTGCCTGTCCCGCGGGAACCAGCGAAGTATCGGTAATTCGGGCGCCGAAGTACACGGAATCGCCATTGGCGAGCACCTGGCGCGAGTCTCCCGTGGCTTGCAAATAACGGGTGATGAACTCGGGCATGGGGAGACGGCCGGGACCGGCGATCTCGATGCCGCCGGCCGGCGCGGCCATTGCCGTTTCCGCTACAAAGGTGGCTACGTCCTCAGCCGCTATGGGCTGGAAATGCACGTTGGAAATATGTACGATATTTCCTTCCGTGGCCTGCTGCGCGATTCCTGCGATGAACTCGAAGAACTGGGTGCTCCGGATGATGGTATAAGGCACGCCGGATTTTTTGATGATGTCTTCCTGTACCAGCTTGGCGCGCATATAACCGCTGTCCTGCATGAGGTCTACCCCTACGATAGAGAGAGCGATGTGATGTTTTACCCCGGCCTTGATCTCTGCCGACAGCAAATTGTGACCGGCCGTCTGAAAGAATTCCATAACTGCCTTGTCTTCGAATGATGGAGAATTGGCGAGGTCTACAACCACATCCGTGCTGTTCAGGGCTTCCGCGAGACCTTCTCCTGTAATGGTATTGATGCCCATGGCTGGAGAAGCGGCAATGACTTCATGACCCTGTCCGCGAAGCTTGGCGACTACTTTGGAACCGATGAGGCCTGTGCCTCCGATGACTACAATTTTCATAATTTAAGTTTTAGTGTCTATCATCGGTAGGCCAATGAAGTGCCAAATGCTCAAACTATTGGTAGCCAATGGTCAGTAGGAGAGTGGAAGTATTTTTTTCACTTTATTTCGTGAATGTGCGATATGCCGATTTGACGATCCCCAGCTTTTTCATCTTCGAATGAAGGGTGTTGCCCGGGAGCTGCAAGATCTCGGCGGCGCCCCCGGCGCCGGAGATCTTGCCTTTGCAACGTTTCAATACTTCGATGATATAGCTGCGCTCGACTTCTTCCAGCGAGCGGTTCGCAAGCTGAGCCGCTCCCTGCTGTGCATGGGTCTTTGGAATATATACGTCCTGCAAAGTGTCGCCTGAAGTCAGCAGGACACTGCGTTCTATAAGATGCTCCAGCTCCCGCACATTGCCCGGCCAGGTATAGCTTTGTAGCTGCTGTATGACCTTTGGCGCGATTTTCTTGATCCTTTTCCCCACATTTCGGCTGTACTTGCCGACAAAGAAGCTCGTCAGCGGTTCGATGTCCTCCGGCCGCTCCCGCAGAGGAGGGAGCTGGATGGGGAATACATTCAGGCGGTAATACAGGTCCTCGCGGAACTTTCCCGTTTTGAGCTCTTCCTCCAGGTTTCGATTGGTCGCGGCGATCAGCCGTACGTCAACCTTGATCGTTTGCTTGCCGCCGAGCCGTTCTAATTCTCTTTCCTGTATGACCCGGAGCAGCTTGGCCTGGGTTTCCAATGGCATTTCACCGATCTCGTCCAGGAAAAGCGTGCTGTGATTGGCCAGCTCGAACTTGCCGATGCGCCGGTCGATGGCGCCCGTAAAAGCGCCCCGCTCATGACCGAATAGCTCGCTTTCGATGAGGTTGGAAGGCAGCGCGGCGCAATTGACCTTTACCATCAGCCTGTCCTTTCGTGGAGAGGCGTTATGAATGGCCCTGGCGATGAGCTCCTTTCCCGTTCCCGTTTCTCCCTGTATCAACGCAGTAGTCCTCGAGCCCGCTACGGCGGATATCAGCCGATATACTTCCTTCATGGCTGCTCCACTGCCGACGATCTCGGCAAAATTATACAGGCTGCTCATCTGTTCCTTCAGGTAGGCGTTTTCCACTTCCAGCTGCTTCTTGTAGGTCAATAGCTTCTCGTTAGCCTGTATATTGGAAATAGCAATGGAAATTTGGGAGCAGATGCCCTGCAGCATCAGCTTGCTCAGCCGTTCTGCCAGTATCCAGATAGTTCCGACGTTTTTGTTTCCCACCCGTAACGGCAGACCATACATATTCTTTAATCCGGTGGTCTTCCAAAGCCTGGCGTAGGCATTGCCGCTTTTTATTTCCTCCTCCACGTTGAACACTAACCCTTCATCGCTGGCAAGGACCCTGGATGTATAGGGCTCTTCGATAGTGATCTTAACGGCGGACAGCTTATCGAAGTCGATTTCTGCATTCTTGAACAATGATTTGTCGAACATAAACGTAGACAGGTGGATGCCGTCGTCGTCGATCACCCGGATCATGGCCAGCTGCGTGTGCATGACCTTGTCCAGCACCCTGAAGATGGCCTCCTGCAATTCTGGATTGGTGCGGGCTCTTGCGATGTCATTGCTGAACTCCAGCAGAAAGGCCTGTTCCTTCTGTTGGGTGGGATCGTTCGCCAAGTCCATGCGATAAATTTCTGCAAAGATAAGAGGCGTGGCGGAGGTAAAAAGGAGAGTCGATATTTCGTCTTTTGGCGAAAAGAAAATATTGATATTTCAATAGTCCCCTAAATTCTCGACAAATCCGGTGGAATGAAACGCCGATCACCCTAATTTTGCCTATCAACACTTACGAAGATGAGAACAAAAATACTTATCGTCGAAGACCAGTTTATTGAAGCCAACAATTTAAAGCTGATCCTAAAGAGCGCCGGATACGAAATATGCTCTATCGCGAGGTCTGTCCCCATCGCACTAAACATAATCGACAATGAAGGCCCCGACCTCGTCCTGCTGGACATCTTTTTACAAGGAGAGCAGACCGGTATCGACCTGGCTAAAATGCTGGAAAAAAAGAAGATCCCCTTTGTCTTTATTTCCGCCAACTCCAACAGAGACCTGCTGGACGCGGCAAAGGCGACAAAGCCATACGGGTTCCTGGTCAAACCCTTCCGGAAGAACGATGTCCTGGTCATGCTCGACGTAGCCTGGTATCTCCACCAGCACAAGGAGGAAAGCAACGCAGCAGCAAGGCCGCTTGCCGATCGTCTTGCGCCAGCTTCCGCCAATGCGGAGACTTCTCATATCGTAGGAAATAGCGCCGCTATCCAGGAAGTCATAAGAAACGTCAATATCGTCAGCCCCTCCAACACATCCGTTTTAATCCTGGGCGAAAACGGAACGGGCAAAGAGCTCGTCGCCCAGGCGATACATTACTGCTCACCACGGAAAAACAAACCTTTTATCGCCGTCAACTGTGCAGCCCTTCCTGCCAGCCTGATCGAATCGGAATTATTCGGCCACGAGAAAGGCGCTTTCACCGGCGCCATCGGTAAAAGGACGGGAAAGTTCGAGCAGGCACAGGACGGGACCATCTTCCTGGACGAAATAGGAGAGCTTCCGCTCGAGCTCCAGATTAAATTCCTTCGGGTCCTGCAGGAGAAAGAAATCGAAACGATCGGAGGAACGGCGAAGAAAGTAAATGTCCGGGTCGTCGCAGCGACCAATCGTGACCTGGAATCGGAAGTAGCTTCGGGCCGTTTCCGGATCGACCTCTACTACCGGCTCAACGTCTTCCCGATACACCTGCCGCCGCTTCGGGAACGGAAAGAAGACATTCCGCTGCTGGCTGGTCATTTCTTAAAATATTTTGTCCGCGAATCGGGTAAGCATATTACCGGCTTCTCCGACTATGCCATCCGAACCATGATGGAGTATAGCTGGCCGGGAAACGTCAGGGAGTTGCAAAACCAGGTGGAGCGAGCCGTACTGCTGGCTGAAGGCAGTCTCATCGACCAATTGTCTTTAAAAGCTGCTGTTACTTTCATAAAGAATACCCCCGTTACCATCGACACCCGCGTCAAAACAATCATGGAAAACGAACGCGACCACATCATCGAAGTACTGAAGAACTGTAAAGGAAAAGTCGCCGGCAAGGGTGGGGCAGCGGAGCTGCTCGGCATCAACATCAGCACGCTGAACTCACGCATCAAAAAGCTGGGTATCGATAAGAGGGTTGTCGTTTGATTGCAGCATTTTATTTGTATCTTCCGTTCCGTCAACAAAATAAAATGCGCTTTACAAAACTTACTCCCAGTCTTTTTTATACAGATATTAACATTGGCCTCAAAAGCTTTGTCGATTGCCTCGAATTTACCATTGGGCACGACGAAATAGACTCCCCCAATCCCTTTTGCGTCGTCCAAAAAGACGGCCTGGGCATCCTGATCTTTCAAAACAAAGAGCTGGCCGAGCAATTCAGTCCCGAAATCAGGCTCGTGACCGAAAATATAGAGGAAGTCTACGAGCGCGTCTCTTCTAAATTTCCCGAATTGTTACACCCTAACCTGAGCCGGGTTACCCTTCGCCCCTGGGGCGCAAAGGAATTTGCGCTGGTCGATGGGCAGATCGGAATTATCATCCAACAATGGTAGCCGATGTCTCCTAAGTTCTCAAAGACCGGACAATTCTACGGGGTGACCACCGAGATCATCCAGCTGGAAGGCATCACGCTGACCGATACCGAATATTCGCAGGGAAGGGTGCCCTGGCATTTCCACGAGAACAACTACTTTACCTTTATATTGGAGGGCGGCATGACGGAGGGGAATAAGCAGCACGTCTACGAGTGCTGCAAGGGAGACCTTATATTCCATAACTGGCAGGACGCCCATTATAATATCGCCTCGGGAAGGCATACCCGCGGCTTCCATATCGAGCTGGGGAAAGGGTGGTTTGCAGAATTCGGCCTGGCGGGAACGATCACTGAAGGCAGCGTCATGATCCCCGACCCGCAGGTAAAGACCGGGATTTACAACCTCTTCAAGGAGATGAAGCTAAACGGCGGAGCCGGTCAGTTGGGGATCGATGCCCTCTTGCTGGAGATTTTTGGCCGCCTGGAAAGAATGAAGACGGCTACCGAGCGAAAAACGCCCAAATGGGTAGGACAGGTCAGGGAAGCGTTGCACGACTCGTGCGAGGACTGGCGGTTGACAGACCTTGCCCGGTCGTTGAATATTCATCCCGTTCATTTATCGAGAGAATTCCCGAAGTACTTCGACACGACGCTTGCCGACTACATAAGGAGCATCAGGGTTCAAAAGGCGATGCGCCTGCTTGGCGACAAGGCGCTTTCTTTGACGGAAATTGCTTTCCAGTGTGGATTTGCCGACCAGAGTCATTTTATCCGCTCCTTCAAATACTACCATCACATTACCCCATTCCTTTATAGGAAATTGTTGTTAAAAAGTCACCAACGTTAAAATAATTCTATTTTCGATCGTAGAACCGCTATAGCTTTGGCTTACCCATTAACAAAACCTCAACGGCTATGCGTCTGCGCTTCGTCTTTTTCTTCCTTCTTGGTACCTTGCTCCGTCTCTCTGCACAAGACATTGTAAAAGATCAGGGGATTACGAGCCCTCGCCACCAGGCGAACGTCGGTAAAATTATTTTTACCTCCAGGCTGATAGATGCGTCCCGGATGACGCCTGAAGATCCTCTCCACGACTATACCCTGACAAATAAAAGCAATCTGTTTATCACGGCCTTTATGGCTCATTCACTGACCAACTACATGCACGGGCTGGCGCCGGGGGCATCGATCGACAGCCTCCACAAGTCCGGCGGCTATCAGTTCTCCCTACTTATCGACGGCCGGCTTATCTACAAGAGCAATATCCAGGGGGCGCCCTTGCCTGCCATCCGGGATACCGAAACGGTGATCAGCAAACCCCTGATCGATAATCAAAGCGAAGGCGCCTGGTGGAGCCAGTTCTTTTGGTATCGCTTCCTGAACAACGGCGGCGACAGCGCGCTGACGGATGGCCGTCACCAGCTGAGGCTGGAAATCCGCCCGCAGGTACGGACTGTCGCCGGAGACCTCATCGCTGCGGGCGAGCTGAGCCTGCGGGTTATTAGGAAACCGGTCATCGATCCGTCGACGGTGCGGCTAACCCCGGCACATTCCTATGGCGGCCTTGCCATTTCGACCGACAAATTCGACCAAAATAAAATCAAGGCGCTAAAGGCCGCCATCGACACAGGCATCTTTAAAAAGATCACGGGCGTCGTAGTGCTGAAGAACGGCAAAATATTGATCGAAGAATACTTCAATGGCGAAAGCAGGGATTTCCTGCACGACCCGCGCTCGGTGGGCAAGTCCTTTGCCTCCAGCATGGTTGGTATCGCCCTTCGCGAGGGTTATTTAAAGAGTGTAAACCAGACGCTTGGCGAATGGTACCCGCTTCAAAAGTTCGCCAACTACCTGCCCGAAAAAGAGCGCGTTCCTTTGAAAGACCTGCTGACGATGAGCTCCGCCTTTGACGGGGACGACAACGACGGGGACTCACCGGGCAACGAAGAAAATATGTATCCTACCAGTGACTGGGTCAAATTCACGCTCGACCTTCCCCTTAGCCCGACAAGGCCGCGGGACCAATGGCACTACTTTACTGCAGGGGTAATGCTGCTGGGAGATGTCCTGAACAAAACTGTGCCAGGAGGTCTCGAAAAATACGCCGACGAGAAGCTCTTCGGTCCGCTGGGGATCCAATACCAGTGGGTGTATACGCCGCAGCACGTCCCCAGCACTGCGGGCGGCATCCGGATGAGGGCCCTGGACTTTGCCAAATACGGACAGCTGTATAAGAATGATGGCGAGTGGAAGGGAAAACAGATCCTGCCAAAGGAATGGATTGTAAAGACCTTTACCAAATACCGGCCGATACCCGGCCGGCCGGATGAGTATTATGGATACCTGTTCTGGAACAAAAAATACCAGGTGAATGGAAAGAGCTACGAGACCGACTATTGCACCGGCAATGGCGGAAACAAGATCTTTATCTTTAAAGACCTGCCGCTGGTCGTCGTGATCACGGCCACGGCCTATAACCAGCCCTATGCCCATCCGCAGGTAGATAAAATAATGACCGATTACATCCTGCCGGCGGTTGTCGGATTCTAACAACGCGCCGGGCATGCAGCCGGCTACCCCGTAAAAATACCTGTTTTCAAATACCCGCATTTCCCTTCTTGTCCAGCCTTGTCGTGTAAGCCAACTTTACGCCATTATTTGTACAAATAACGGGCGATAGCCGAACAGCCCAACAAGAAAGTAGGCTTCACATCAAAAAACCAAATCATGGACATTCAAATCACTTTTATCAACCAGTCTTATGACCAGAACAACTCCAAAATCGTAATCTTCCAGAAAAATGTCGCCACCAATTTCGAAGAAATAGCTGTGGCCTGGCGCGTTATCGAGAATTGCGGTCGTAACTGGACGCACAACTTCAAATACCCCATGGATTTTTATGTGGCCGCTGAGGACTCTTCCGGGAATGTCTCCGATATGAAGCAGGCGGTCAATGGGCAGAAGTGGGACGTCGTTCGCTCTCCTTCAGGCGATATCCTGACGCTCGATGCCAACCCGGCTTCCAGCATGACCGAGGTAGAGGTCAAAAACCTGCTGCCGGTAGGGTCCGTCAATGCACAGATCTATAAAGATGGCAAGCTCCTGGCAACGAAGACCGGTGTTTCTCCCCAGCAAAAAGCGGTGTTCGAATTCAACCCCACCATCTGGGTAGGAGTCGTCTCCGAGATTGAAGAAGGGGATATCATGAACTCCGCCATCCTGTCCGACATCAACACCGAACTGTCTCTCCTGGGTATCACAAAGGCGAATCTCATCATGACGGGAGGCGGCATCGGTTCTTCCGCCGTGCCGTTCAAGTTTACCCTCGTGCCAACCGCGTAGACTACCTAATTCTCTGAAGCAGAAGGCCCGGAGTCCTTCCGGGCCTCATTACACGAATCATCTTAAATCGCAAAAAAATGGTAAGCAGTAAACTTCTGTCCGGAGATATCACCTTCATCTTCGAATTTTCTTTTTCACCGGATAGTCCGCTTCTTTCGCCGCCTTCCTCTCCACCGCAGTCTGGCCGGCCGGTTACCCACAACCGCAGCAATCCATATGTAGAATGCTTGTTTTACAGGGAAGATGTTCCCGACGATTTCTTTCACTGGGAAGGAAACCTGTCGGCTACCGCTCCTGTTGCTTTTTCTCTACCCGCTGATCCCGATGTTACACCGGAAATGGCGTATCCCGACGACAATAATTGTAAGGGGACATTCAAACTATACAAGAACTCTTATACGGGAGGCATGTTCGTTTGGTTCGATATACAGTTTGGCCCCGGATATCTGTCCACATTCGAAGGGGATATGGTAACGATCAACCCTTCCCAAAGCAAGGACGAATGAAAAAGCCATTTACCTTAATATACAGGGGACTCTACCAATTCACCTTTTCATTTGAATACCTGGGCTCCCAGATTCCTGTAAAGCACCCGAACAGAGAATGTCCCTGGCTAACGGTTTCCTTGTTCCGGCACGACCGGCCGGGTTTTACATGGGACTGGAGCGAATGCCTGATCCCGGACGACCGCATCGAATTTCATCTGCTCTTCGAAGATGGGATCAGCATCAAAGGCAGCTTCCATCTTTTTCAATCCCTGCGTACGGGAGAGGAGTTCGTCTTCCTCGATGCGTGGTTTGGAGAAGTATATGAGGAACATTTCGAAGGCAATGTCTTTGAATTAGGGAAGATTCGTCCTGTTCCGCCCATTCCTGTTCCTGTCCCGGTTGTCGACGTCACTCCTGACCCTCTTCCGGGGAATGAGCTGATCAGGGCCGCAGGCTTTCAGGACCTTTTTCCCTATCTGTATCTACAATACTGGCCAGCCCTGTCTGCTGCGGATGAGCCGTTATTTATTCAATACTCCGGCGGCAGGTACAGCCCCCCTTCGTCCTCAGATTTCTATACACGCCTGCTGTCTCTGAGGACTGATACCGACGCCAGAACGGAGATGGAGAAAGAAGCCCTGCTTTTTATAAACGAGGGCCCTCCATACGCCGGCTGTTTTATCAGCGAACCAGGGAATCTGATCTTTCCGTTTAATGTCTATCCGGAAATCTATGACATCCTGTACCGGTACGACGCTCCATCGGATTGGGAATCTTTGTTGCAGCTGTTGAGAAACTTCATTGCCGATTGGGAAGATATCGACCAACTGATCCCAACACCGATCTACCAACTGCAGCTGGACCGTATCTGGCAGAACGTGATGGCGCTGAATATCATTGCCGGGTATGGAGCATATGTCCTGGAACAGCTGATCAAGATGCTTGTAATTGACCATTTGCTCGCGGAGGTCAGGATCCCCAGCGAAGAAAACTGCGGCCAATGGAAGCGGCTTATCCGGGCCTCGGTGGTATTACCACCTGGCGTCTTCCCCTTACCCGCTTTTGCGCCGGAAGGGCTTGGCGGATTACAAAAACCGGGATTACAAAAGCCGCCTCTCTATTCCGGTGTTATCGTGCCGTATGCTATCGGCGATCTTCAGAAGGTACAGCACTGTCACACGGGATACGAGCCGGGGGAGATAGCCCAGATCGAAAACGTATTTACCGGAGAGATAAAAAAGGTGAAGAACAGACATAAGCATCTCTTCGAGGAAACGACGGAATATGGAAACCGGAAGCAGGTCGGCAATGACCGTTATTCGACCGGTGAGCAATTGGAAAAGGCTGTGATAAGAGCATTGAATCAAACGATCTCGAATGAGCTGGATTTTACCAATCTTACCACTTCTTACGGACCTCCTACGACCGGTACCTATAATGGAAAGGTAAAGGACACCAAAACCATCACTGACCTGGACAATACGGGCTCCACACACTTTGCAAAGAAAATATTGGCGGAGGCAGTACAGCGGATTTCACAGGAAGTCTATGACCACCGGAAATCCAGCTCGAAGCGGGAGACGGAAGACGTCGTCATCCGGACCATCGATAACAGACAAGGCGGCCGAAATATCCGGGGCATCTATCGCTGGCTCAACAAGGTATACAAGATGCGGCTGGTCAACTACGGCCGAAGATTCATCCTGGAATTTCTGATCCAAAAACCTTCTTTGACCAGGACGGATGGTGATAGAAATGGCGTCGAGCTGCCTTTGCTGCCCCCGGACAAGCTGGCCGAACCGGTACATTCCTTCAGGGATATTACCGCGGATAATTTTGTCCACCTCGGCGCCTATTACCAGGTTTCGGATCTACCTCTTCCGCCGGTTGGTGCCAGAGTAGTTACGGCCATGCTTACCGACGAAACTTTTTTCCCGGCTGATGGCATCCGCGTACCCGAGGGGTATATCCCGGATTCTGTCACCGTCACCTATAATCTTTCACAACCCGCATTGTTGATAGTCGGGGTCAAACAGGTAGATCTGGATGCGACAGCGTCGGTGATTACCATCACCGACCCATTGGGCATTGCCTGCGAGGTAGACGCACTGCCCATATTGCTGGATATTGCAGTTGCTTCTCCTCCTGCCCGGACTACCTTCTACCTGAGCATTGCCGTGCATTGCAGCCTTTCCGAAGAAGCATTCAACGCCTGGCAGCTGAAAGTATATAATCTGATCCGGAATGCCTATGATAGGCAACAAAGAAGATATGACCATCGGGAAGCGGAAGGGCAGGGGCCTTTCAACAGGCAGGTAGAAAACAGGGCTATTCGCAGAACCGTTCTGGAAGCCTGCCAGTCCGTACTGTATCAGCTTTATGAAAAAAACAATGGGATTATTCAGCCGTCTGCCTCGCCTCCACAGGAGCTGGTGGACAAACCTGCCTACCTGCAGTTTTTTGGTGAGGCCTTCGAATGGCACGAAATGAGTTGCTCCATGGAAGATGAGCCGGTGGCAAGCCGGAAGGAAGATCTCCTGGAAAAGCTGGACGAAGCCTGGAGCAATCAGCCTATGACCTCGTTCATAAGGGCCAGAAGACTTAGGGTGCTGGTGCCGGTCAAATCCAGCTATGCCTTCAGGGTGCTTTATTACCTTTCGGCGGGCCTGCTGATGTATGGTAAAGACCATTTGACAGCGGTCTTTGAAAACGATAGAGTGATTGCCGCGTCATTGAAACAGCTGGGAGAGGTTCCTGGTCGTGAGCCGGTAACGGAATTGGACAGCTGGCGTCTCACCGTTCCGACACAAATGCAATGGCTGCAGGACGACGACCGCCTTCCTGCTTTTAATACCTGATTATATGTTTCCATTCATGAGCGCTTCCGCGGGCATACCCGCGGGCTCCATCATCGCCTTTGCCGGAGATATCGGAGACCCGGTCAGCTCGCCGCCGGGGGAGCAGGACTATACTACCGATCCTATTCCAAACAATCCCGTGACGGACAATATAGAAGGGTGGGGCTGGATGGTCTGCGACGGGCGACAGCTCTATTGCTGCGCATATCCCCAGCTGTTCCGAGTCATCGGATTTCTGTATAGTAAGTCCGGCGATCAATATGCTCCGGGCTATTCGGGAAAGCTCCCTCCGGACGCGACCTTTCGGATCCCGGATTATCGCGGTTATTTCCTGCGAGCGGTCAATGGCACAGCGCTGAACATCCAGGGGACGGCCCCAAACGACCCGGATGCAGGCAGCCGGACATTGAAAAACGGGATGACGAATGCCGGGGTTGGCTCTATTCAGCAGGACGCTCTTCAGCTGCACTGGCATGAATATACCGACCCGACTCCCACTGTAGCCACGATCGGAGAGGAAGGCAGCGATTCGACGCTGACGACAGGCTCTGCCAATACTTCTCCTCCTACCAATGCAACCGACCCTCCCGAAGACACGCCCAATACCGTAAGGACCAGCACGGAGACGAGATCCAAAAATATGTATGTCCATTACCTGATTAAATATGTATAAAGACAGAAAAATATCGATCGGCATTTATGCGCCTGCTTTTGCTACGCTGGCAGATGTGCAGCGGACCCTCGACACGATCGCGCTTTCACGGATGCCCGATGCCTTCTCGATATCCGTGCTTGCCGACGGAAATGGACCGGATGCGGCTAAGGGAAAGGCTTATTGCTTCAACCGGCTGGTGTCACAAACAGGTATAGATTATTTTGTCTTGCTGGAAGCCGGCTTGCTGCTGGGGCCTCGTTGTCTGGAACAGCTGGTCACGGCTCTGGAAGAACATCCTGGCGCTGGCCTGGCCGGCCCATCCTGCAATACCGGATGGAATCAGCAGTCGTCCCTGCTGCCTTCGCTCATTACACAGAATTTTCGTGAGATTGCCGCTCACCTGGATAAGCGATATGGTGGCGAGCTGGATACGCTCGAGCCTTTGTACAGCCTCTCCGATTTTTGTTATGTCGTCAAGAGGGAGGTGATCGAATCGATAGGGGGAGCCGACGAAGCCTATGGCCTGACGCCCTGCTGGGAAATGGACTTCAATATACGGGCGGCAAGGGCTGGATACAAAGGGATATGGGTGAAAGGCGCGTTTGCATGGCGCAGCTTATCCTGGCCTGCGGAAGATCTGGACAAAGGCCGGCAAATATATCAACGACGGTTTTGTTCCCGGCAGCAGTCTGCCGCATCTACTCCGTTCCGGGAGCACTGTCGTGGAGACGGCTGTTCGAATTTTGCCGACCCCGGATTGATAAGACTAAAAATAGATTTACCCATACAGACCGCAATGGCTCCTCTGACGCAAGCTGGACGCGCTTTGCCCCTGGTCAGCTGCGTCATGCCTACCGCCGGCCGGCCGCAGTTTATTAAAAAAGCTATTCACTATTTTCTGCAGCAAGATTATACTCATAAAGAGCTGATCGTCGTATACAATGAACCGGCAGATCTTCCTGCTGATCTCGAAACAGATCATCGGGTGAGACTGGTTCGCTCCGGGGCCAAAAGCATCGGCGCCAAGAGAAATGAAGGCTGCCGGCAGGCCGCCGGTCTTATCATCGCCCAGTGGGACGACGACGATATCTATCATCCGCAGCGGCTAAGCCGCCAGGTGGAGCCTATCCTGGAAGGAACGGCGGAGGTGACGGGCTTGCATTCCTTCCTGTTTTACGAAGCAGCGAGGGAACGATGCTGGGCGTGCTCACCGGAGCTGTTCAGGAGGCTTTTTCTGGAAAATATCGCTGCCGGTACGTTGGTGTATCTGAAAAGCTATTGGACGAAAGAATCGGGGTACCCGGAAATTTCTTTGAGGGAGGACGCTGAATTTATGTGTCGCATCCTGCGGGCTGGCGGGCGCTTGCAAAAGATGGACGGCAGGGACTTGTTTATCTATTACCGGCATGAAGCCAATACGTGGAAATTTAGGATGGGGAGCTTGCCCCGGCAAAACGGCTGGTCGGAAGCCGCGCTGCCCGCCTGGGCAGCGGGGGCATGCCCCCTCGTCTCTTGCATCATGCCTACGGCTAATCGTCAGCTATTTCTGCCGTCGGCTATCCGATATTTCCAGCAGCAGGACTATGCTAATACCGAATTGATCATCGTAGACAATGGAAATACCTCGGTGGAATCGATGATTCCCGCGGACTCACGTATACGATACGTTCGGCTGCCGGCAAACAAAGCTACTGTCGGACAACTTCGAAACTATGCCTGTGAAATGGCAAAGGGTGAGATCATCGTCCACTGGGATGATGACGACTGGTATGGCCCCGACTGGGTCTCACGCCAGGTCAGAAGCTTGCAGGCTTCCGGCGCAGACATCACCGGTCTTGCAAAGGTCTTATTTTATGCGCCGCATATGCATGCCGCCTGGAAATATCACTATCCCGAAAAAGATCGTCCGTGGGTAGCGGGCGCAACGATGGCCTACAGACGGTCGTACTGGCTGCAGCACCGCTTCAGGGATATGCGGGTCGGCGAAGACAATGATTTTGTATGGCGGCCGGGAACAAAGGTTTTTGCACACGATCACGAGGAAGCCTTCGTCGCATTTGTACATCCTGCGAACACCAGTCCCAAGAATACCAGGGACGGCAGGTGGCATCCTTACCCGGTCGATCGATTGATAAACCTCCTGCCTTCGGATAGGGTGGGGCAACCGAAGGTCTATGATGCACAATGATAGGAGCGGCGTCAGCTGCCTGATCGGGATGATCGACCGCCTGCAGACGGAGGACCTGCTGTTTGAAAAAGATCACTCCGCCTATAAGATAAAAATCGGCTGCCGGAAGGAGCAGGAGATGAGGGATGCGCTGCGGGAACATTTTCGGCTGTGCCCTGCCGCCATTCCGAAGAAAATACACCAGATCTGGATCGGTCCGTATCCGCCGCCGTGGAAATGGATAGATAGCTTCCGGAAAGCGTTTACGACGGCTTTTCCCGACTGGGAGTATTTTTTGTGGCGGGAGGAAGACATCGCTGGCCTGGATTTGGTCAACCGGGACCTTTATGAGAAGGAGCAATATCCGGCCGGGAAGGCGGACATCTTGCGCTACGAATTACTATATCGGTACGGCGGGATTTATATCGACGCCGATGCGCAGTGGCTCAATGGTAAGCCGCTGGATGAGCTGCTGGAGCGGACCGGCCCAACCGGATTATTTGCGGGAAGAGAGGATGAACGTATGGTGGCAAATGGGGTCATCGGCTGCTCGCCGCTGAATCCTCTGATGTATTACGTGATCAGGCGACTTAGGCTTACGTTTCCCTATACCCGATGGGAATGCGGCTACCCGAGCTGGATCGCATCGGGCCCGCTATTTTTTTCGGATGTAGTCTTGTCCCATGACATTACCGTATTTCCGACGCACTACTTCTATCCTGCGAGCTGGCTGCAGGACCTGTCGGGTATCGATACGAGCATATTCAAGGATAGCTATATGATCCAATATGGATATTCAACCAATCAGCTGTTTCGACATATTCATCAATAACAATTAAAACCATTTCTTATGCCACAAGTGTATGCTGTCGTTTACAACGGCAGGGGCAATTTTATGATTGCATTCAAGAATCTACGCGGTTATTTCTTTCACAACCCGAACGGCGCGGGGGGGAGTATTATTCCCGCGGGACAACCTCTCAACGGAGCCAACAACTGGGCGTTTCCCGGCGGAGCGCTGGACGGGCCGCCTTATTCCAATGCAAGAGTGATTGCCGGCGCGATCCGGGAGCTGCAGGAGGAAACGGGCATCGAAGTAGGTACCGGTCATTGTACACCCGCGATTTTCGGCGGCGGAGCGTATTATGCCGTTTATTTTTTGGTCGCCGATACCTTTATCGCCACGCTTCAGGAGGCCAGGTCCCGGCTCGATGCAGGCGTCAACGCAGTGGCCGCCATCCGGGCCGGCACCTATACGAGAAACGACCAGTATGACGATCTGATGGCCGCTTTCAATTGTCCGCAGGATAATGAGCTGTCCAATATCTTCACCTGGAATCTCTTCGACGACTGGAACGAGATCGAGAGACTTAGGAATGACCCCGCTACGGACTGGTACTATGCTATCCTGTTAAACCTCCGCAATCAGCTATTCCGGGTTACGGTCATCGACCTGGAAGGCAGAACGGTGGGAGTTGGGTTGGATATGTCCACTGAGCCTAATTCGCAGTACATCGTAACGAATCTTTTGTATGACGAGAACAGGCTGTTGGGTGAGGGGGAATATATCATTTCGTATAACGGACAGCGGATCGAGCACGTACAGTTTAACACTGATACGGAACCTGGGGGAACTGCTATTTTTACAGGGCAATAATTTCAAAGATTATATGAATGTTAACAGCCGGATTCGCCGGCTGTTTTTTTGTGCTTCTTTATAAGGGAACAATTGAATTGTCGTATCTTGAACTCCCGATTTTTTAGCCATTAATACCTTAAACCTGCTATGGAAAAGAAAAGTTATCGAACCGTGTTCGAAGTCTCCGTTGAAAAAGCCAGAAAATGGATCCGCGCATGGATCGACAGCCATGGTAAAGGCGCCGTAAAAGGATTCCTTATAGATGCGGACGAGCTGCGCGCTATCATCGACGAGTCGGGGGCAAAATATGTACGCATATACCTTGGGGTCAATAAAGCCCTTCCACAAGACAGACATAAGCTGCTGCTGGTTCCTGTCGATGAGGAAGGCTGCGATATGTGCAGCAGGAAAAAGGAAGCCAGCCCGACGGAAGCGGAAGAAGACAGCAATGTTTTCGATTTTACCATGCCCTGCCCTCCGACCTGTGATGCCGTGAGTCCCCTGCACTCTTAAAGCGAAGCGATGCAACCGGTAATAGCAAAAATTATCCTGTACACTTCGGTGGGGGTGCCTCTTTTGCCGTTGTTTCTGTCGGTAAAGAATTTCAAGCAGTATACGCCGAGGTTCCGGGTATTGTGCTTCCTGTTATTGAATGCGGCCGCCTGCGGGATAGCTGCATCGATATTGAATACGTTTCATATCGCCAACCTGGCCCTGCTTCACGTGTACACTGTTGTGGAATTGCTGCTTATCGGGTGCTATTACCAGGACGCGCTCAAAGAGGTGCTGCCAAAGGCCCTGATTCCCGTCACCATCGCTGTCTTCGTGATCGCTTCGTTGTGCAATTCGTTTTTTATCCAGGGGTGGAACCATTTCAACACCTATACACGTCCTGTCGAGGCCGTGATTGTGATTGCCTGGTCGATCATCTATTATTATAAGGTTCTATCCGGAATCGCGTCGGGGCTGATCAGGGCTTCCCCCGATTTCTGGATCAATACCGGGTTCCTGCTTTATTTTTCCGCGGCGCTATCCTTATTTACCCTGAGCAATTATATTTTGCCGCTCGATCATCGTTTCAATATCTACATCTGGACCCTGCATGCTTGCTTTAGCAACCTGCTTTACATTTTTATTTTTGTCGGGTTATGGAACTACAAAGTCGAATAGACATCTTTTATTTCCTGTTCGTGGGGACGTTTGCGTTCTTTTTGATGGGCGGGGCGATCGTATATTTTTTTCTGCTGTACCGCAGGAGGCTGCATCGCCAGAGGCTGCAGCTGCAGGAAGCAGAGGTCTCTACCCGTATGGAAGTGCTGAACAATACGATACAGCAGGTGGAAGAGGAGCGGCGCCGTATTGCCCAGGACCTTCACGATGAGATCGGCAGCTTGTTTTCCATACTCAGCGTCAAGCTGGGACAGATCGAACCTTTGCTGACATTCTCCCAGCCCGGCGCAAAGATCATCGAGGACGGGAGGAGCCTTATCGATACGGGCATCAGGAGCGTACAGCGGATCTCTTATGATATCGTGCCGCCGATGCTGGCTGTGCATGGTCTGGCGATAGCATTGGAGGAATTGTGCTCGAGGGTCGGCCCATCCGATTTGGTCGATGTTTCCTTTGAGTCTATAGAATACCTACCCGAGCTGCCGGAGACGGTATCGCTTTCCCTATATCGTATCGTACAGGAACTGTTGAGCAATACGATCAAGCACGCAGAGGCGAAGAGGATTGAATTGAGATTGGACGTTGAGGAAGACAGGCTGGTCCTGTATTACAGGGACGATGGTAAAGGATACAACGAACGGGAAACGGGTCTGAAAAGGGGGGCGGGGCTTCGGAATATGGAAGCAAGGGCGCAGCTCATCAATGCTGGAATTCGGTTCGAGAGTGAGCCGGGAAAAGGCATGCGCGTCGTCGTTTCAGCTCCTTTAAACAGCGAAAGTTATGCAAACGGATAATCCAATACGTGTCGCCATAGCAGACGACCAGCTCCTTTTCCGGGAATGTCTTACCTCCAACCTGAAGAATTTCGACAACATAAAGGTAGTGGCGGAGGTAGGCACGGGACGAGAGCTGATCGAGTGGGTGACAAGCCCGAATCCATCGCCCGATGTTGTCCTGATGGATCTTATGATGCCGGAAATGAACGGGCTGGAAGCAACCCGTCGCCTGCGTAAATGTCTGCCTGACGTCAAGATCGTCATCCTGTCGGTGCATGGCGACGAAAAATATGTGGCGCATATGGTAAAGCACGGCATCAACGGGTATATGGCGAAAAATACAACCCTGGAAGAGCTGTATAAGGCTATCACTACGGTGCATCAGACGGGTTTCTACTTCAATGAAATGGTAATACGGGTACTTCATTCGGGTCAGCTTGACCGAAAGGGTAGGGCGACGCCTTTCGAAATGACCCTGAACCTGACGAGAAGGGAGATCGAGATCCTGGAGCTCATCTGCAGGGAATATACTACACCGGAGATAGCGGAGAAGCTTTTTTTGAGCGTCAGAACGGTGGATGGGTATCGGAACAGCCTCCTGGTTAAAACGGCGGCCAAAAATACGGCAGGACTGGTGGTGTTTGCTTTTAAGAATAGACTGGTGAATGTGCTGGACGTGTGATAAATTCGGGGTATGTTTTTTCATTTCAGAAATAAATTCCCCCGGCTCAACGCCTATTGGGATAAATATCTGCCTTTTCAAGAACGGCTGGAAGCACCGGCCAAGGCGATCCTGCTGGAAGAAGGGAAAAAATCCCGGCACTATATCTTTATCGAAAAGGGCTGTGTCAGGGCCTTTTTCAATAAGAACGGCGAAGACAAGACCGTACAGTTTTTCTTCGAGAATGAAGGGCTGACCTCCTTCGATAGCTTTGTCAACAATACGCCCAGTCTGTTGACGATCGAGACGATCGAGCCCTCGATCATTTACCTGCTGCCGAAGAAATACGTTCTTCAGCTGGTGGAAGAGCTGAGCAGCGAACCGGAGTTTGTCCCCATGATCCTACAAATGTCGGCCCAGCGGCAGCTGCATTACATGAATGAATTCGTTTCTTTTATCCGGGATACGCCGGAGCAGCGTTACCAGCGTCTTTTGAAAGACCGGCCGCATATCATCCGCCGTGTTCCCCAGCACTACATTGCTTCCTACCTGGGGGTCAGCAAGGTGCACCTGAGCCGTATCAAAAGCAAGCTGGCCAGGGGGCGATCTCATTTTTGAATACTTGATAACATATGTTATCGTAGGGAGGGTAGGGGCCAGGGTAGCTTTGCCGTAGAAAAACAAAAAGCATGAAAGCAGCAATCATCTATCAAAAAGACCAGCTCCCCGAGTATACCGACGTTCCCGAACCAATCATCGAAAGTCCGGACGAGCTCCTGGTCACCGTAAGGGCCGTCGCCATCAAGCACTTCGACAAGGGCAGGGCGACGGGCCGTCACTACTCCAGCGAAGCGACGGCGAATGGGGGACGGGCCAGTGGGGGAGATGCCGGCCGGGTCATCGGCGGAGACGGAATCTTCGTACTGCCGGATGGCAAGAGAGTTTTTGGCATCGGCGCCAGCGGCACCCTGGCTGAGAGGGCGACCATCTACAAAGACCGGATAGTACCGGTTCCTGACGGGCTGGACGATGCTACGGCCGCCGCGCTGCCCAATGCCGTCATCGGTGCGGCAATGGGACTGAAATTCAAGGCCGGCGTTCAGTCCGGCGACGTGGTTCTGATCAACGGCGCTACCGGATTCACCGGCCGGATAGCCGTACAGCTAGCCAAATACTATGGAGCGAAGAAAGTGATTGCAACCGGGAGGAACCTGCGATCCCTCGAGCAGCTGCTGTCGCTTGGCGCAGATGAAATAATCCCGACGGAATCGGGGAACTTTGCTACCCGGCTCGAAGCTCTCCATGCTACGTCTCCTATCGACGTCATCATCGACTATCTCTGGGGGTCTACCGCTGAAACGATCCTGTCGGTCATTAAAGGCGATGGCTCCTTTACCAATAAAATACGTTATGTGTCTATCGGCAGCGTAACCGGGGACCGGATTCAGCTTTCTGCGGCCGTTCTCAGGAGCGTCGACCTTCAGCTGACGGGTTCAGGGCTTGGCGCCTGGTCCAGGCAGCAGGTTGGCCAGCTATTTAGGGAAATTCTGCCTGAGGCATTCCGGCTGGCGGCTGAGGGCAAGCTCAAAACGGAAGTGGTAAGAGTAAAGCTGCGGGATATTGCGGAGCTCTGGGAGCTGGAAGTGCCTGGCGGGCAGCGTCTGGTTGTAATCGTCTGACGAAGCGGCGGCTGGGGTTGACCGCTCCATTTGGGGGACCAATTGGCCTATAATTCGTATTTTTGCGCAAATTTTTGGCTTGAAGCACCTAAAGGCTGTAAATAAGTATTTCTGGAAATATCGCTGGCGATTTTTACTGGGGCTAGTCTTCGTTATCCTGTCCAACTACTTCCGTATTCTTACCCCGCAGATAACGGGCTATGTTGTCAATTCGGTAGAGAGCGAATTGCGTGAGGTCAATCACGGTGCGCCAGAGCTGGCGCAGAAGGCAGCGGCCCGCGATGCGGCGAACTACGATATCCTCGTCCGCAAATTCATCAGCATCCTCGATACGGACCATGCCTCCTTCAATAGAAAGGTCATCGTATGCGGACTCACGCTGCTCGTGCTGGCGCTGATCAGCGGCTTCTTCCTCTTCCTGATGCGTCAGACCATCATCGTCATGAGCCGGCACATCGAGTATGACCAGAAGCGGGAGATTTACAACCACTACCAGCAGCTCGACACGAATTTCTATAAGACGCACAGCACCGGCGACCTGATGAGCCGTATGGCGGAAGACGTCAGCCGGGTCAGGATGTACACCGGCCCTGCCATGATGTACTTCGCCAACCTGGTCGTAACCATCGGCTTCAGCCTGTTCTTCATGCTGCGAAAGGATGCCCTGCTCAGCCTGTATGTTTTGACCCCGCTGCCGATCCTGGCGATCACGATCTATTATGTCAATACCATCATTCACAAGAGAAGCGAGCATATCCAGGCCCTGCTGAGCAACCTGACCACCAACGCCCAGGAATCGTACAGCGGTATCCGGGTCATCAAATCCTTTGTCCAGGAAAAGGCCATGCTTCGTTTCTTCAGCCATAACAGCGAGGAGTACCGAAAGAATGCCGTCGGTCTCGCCAAGGTGGAATCCATCTACTTCCCTTCCATGGGACTCATGATCGGTCTGAGCACACTGCTTGCCATCATGATCGGCGGGTTGTACGTCATACATGGTTCGCATAATACGGATATTGGTACGATCACCGAATTCGTTATCTATATCACGATGCTCACCTTCCCTGTCAGCGCGATCGGGTGGGTGGCCAGTATGGTCCAGCGTGCTTCGGCCTCGCAGAAACGGCTCAATGAATTTTTGGACACCCAGTCTGCCATTCAGAACCCATCTGCTGCCCTCACCCAGCCAATACAGGGAAACATATCTTTTCAGGGAGTGGATTTTACTTATCCGAATACGGGTATACATGCATTGAAGGACTTTTCCCTCGAGATACGAAAGGGAGAGAAGGTAGTTATCATAGGAAGAACCGGCAGCGGCAAAACTACTATTGCCCAGCTGCTCCTTCGTATGTATGATCCGGACAAGGGAAAGATACTGATCGACAATACAGACCTCCGCCGCCTGGATTTGCAGGATTTGCGCCGGCAGGTCAGCTATGTGCCGCAAGACGTCTTCCTGTTCAGCGATACCGTATCCGGCAACATCCAGTTTGGACTCGATAAAGCCGATGAAGAGAAGGTACGGCAAGCGGCTCGCTATGCCAGTGTCGATAAAGAGATCGAAGGCTTTTCCAACCGTTATGAAACGATGATCGGAGAACGTGGCGTAACCCTCAGCGGTGGCCAGAAACAGCGGATCTCCATTGCCCGGGGCTTGATCAAGGATCCGGAGGTTATCGTATTTGATGACTGCCTAAGTGCTGTAGATGCTAAGACTGAAAAGGAAATACTTGGTAATTTATACCAATATCTGCAGCATAAAACGGCGGTAATTATTACGCATCGCATCTTTTCTCTATTCGACTTCGATCGCATCGTCGTGCTGGAAGAAGGCCGTATCGTCGAGACGGGGACCCACCAGGAGCTGATTGCCCTCAATGGTTATTATACCTATCTCTATGAGCAGCAGCAAGCGGAAAACACGCCCACCTAATGTCCTGGCTAGTGTAAAAGCAGCGTAAATAGATGATATAAATGTTTTGCCAAATTTTGCTAATTCGAAAACAATACTATATTTGTGACTGCTTAATTAGATTAAGTTTATTTTCAACTGAAAAAAAATCATTGTGGCGTACGAAAACAACGACAAAAGGATGGAAAGCGTTTATAGCAAACGCATCAGGGCCGGGAAACGCAGGACGTATTTCTTCGATGTAAGGGCGACTCGTAGTAATGACTACTATCTTACTATCACCGAGAGCCGTAAGAAGTTCAACGAAGATGGTTACGACAGACACAAGATCTTCCTGTACAAGGAAGACTTCAACAAGTTCCTGAAGGCGCTGACTGAGGCGATCGATTATGTAAAGACTGATTTGATGCCCGATTTCGACTTCGATGCATACAACCATGACAACGACAACAACGAAGGTGGTTATCAGAGCGAAGGCGGATATCAGGAAACTGTCAGCGATGATGTCGAGGATGACGTGAATGTAAACGTCAATAGCGTCCGGCACACTCCCGCTGCACCCAGCGCGCCTACGGCCGCTACGGGTGAAGAAGTGGACAAATGGTAAGAGATCTCCTCTCAATACTAAAACCCCTGCTTGCAGGGGTTTTTTATTAATAGCTTAGTCTCGCTTTTACTTTCTTGAGATAGGCCCGGGTGGAGGGGCCGATAGGTGATCGACGTTCAGTCCCAGGGACGCGGAGCACCTGTCCCCAACCTTTGAAAAAGCCGCCGATGTTCCCCTTGCTTTTCGCCAGGTATTCCAGGCTCCAAAGCAGGGCCGTCGTTATGAAATACCGGACTGGCAGGTATTTCCAGGCGACCTTTGTTTTATTCACCCACATTCCCCGCAGCTTTTCATGGGGCGTCAGCCGTCCTGCCGGCGACTCTTTGTGAAGGATGACTACCCGGTCGTCGTAGCGGATCGTAGCGCCCGAATCGAGCGTGCGGTAGCTAAGATCGTATTCCTCCATGCCATAAAAGAAGTTCTCGGGATAATAACCTACGGTGTCGAAGACGCTTTTACGGATGGCGTGCGCACAACCCGAAAAATAGGCGGTATCGAAATGAGGCCAGTCCTTTCTTTCGGCAAATCGTTTGTGCGGAAACGCGTTCTTCTGCAGCTCCCCGGTCGAATAATAATAGACCTTGAAGGCGGCGATGCCGACCTGCGGTCCTTCCTCAAAGATGTCGACGACCGACTGCAGGGCATTGTCATTTCGTATCAGCGCGTCGTCGTCGAGGAAGATCAGGATCGGTCCGTGGCTCTGCCGGATAGCATAATTGCGTCCACGGGAGACGCCGAGGTTCTCTTCTGTGCGGAAGTATCGGAAAGGTACGTCGGGGTGTGCCGCAACGAAATCTTCAAGGGGTTGATAGGAAACCGATGAGCGATTGTTCACGATGATTACCTCCTCGACCAGGCGTTCCAGGCCTTCCAGCTTGCTGATATTCTCTGCAAGAGCCAGCGCATCGTCCGGTCTGTTATAGGTAATGATGACAAAACTCAGCGGCTTCATACGGTCCTGGCTTTCTGCTTGCGCCATTCCAGCACGGCCGTCCCGATCAGCAGCAAGTACAGAAGCAATGCCGACCAGGTAGAGATCATGCTGCCGGTCTTATAGGAGCTGGGCTCGAACCGGAACTCGATCGTGTGCTTGCCTGCGGGAACCGGCAGGCCCCGTAAGACATAGTCGACGCGGAGGTAGTCGGTTTTTGTTCCGTCGACATAGGCATTCCAACCCTTGTCGTAGTAGATTTCGCTAAGGACCGCAAACTGCGGTTTGGTAGAAGAGAACTGATAGATGAGCTTATCAAGCTGGTTATCGGTCAGGCGGATCGAAGCAGTGCTGTCTGCTTCCGGCAAGGATTTAACCTGTGCGGCAAATCGTTGCTGGACAATCGCCGTATCGCGAACGTTGATGCTGTCCAGCGCCTTCATCTCCTCGTTTCCATCCTTGACATAGTGGATGGACCTGACCAGCCAGCAGGGACCGAAGGCGGCGCCGTTGAGGGCAGGCTGCAGCTGGCCGTTCTGCGGATTGCGCTGTATAAAATACTTTGTGTTCAGCATGTTGTAGACTTGCATGTTCCCCTTGGAGAGCTGGTTCTCGATAAGGTCCTGATAGAGGCCCAGCTTTGCAGGGGAATATCCACCCAGGGAATTGTGATGAAAGGACGCGCGTGCGTCTTCGAATGGGCTCCGGGAGGATTCATCGAAGACACGGAAGTTCTTGTCCGGGTCGTTTTTGATCTGCTGGTCGGCCGGCGTGGGCGTCATGTTGGAATCGAAATCGGCAGAGTCGACGTAGCTGTCTGCACTCAGATAGCGGTTACCGACGATCAGCAAATCGAATGCGGTGATGATGATCAGGCCCGCCAGCACGATGGTCTTGTTGAGCTTGTCTTTCAGGTAGACGGCAACGAGCGCCGCTGCCAGCAGGATCAGCACGAAGGTCCGGAGCAGGTCCGCGCCATAGAGCGACTGCCGGTCTTCCGACAATGCCTTGAGCAGGCCATTGCCTGTGGCCGCAGCCTGCTGCTGCAGCTCGGCGCCTGCTTGCTTGCCCTGCTGCGCCAGCTGCTGCATCTTGCCTTGCACGAACTGTTCCTTTAATTGAGCATCATTGGTAGTTGAAAAGCTGGCCGCGAAATAGAAGCCGATCAGCAATACCAAGAGACCTCCGCTGATATAGGCAACCTTCAGGAATCGCTTCCAGAGATCGGCCTTCGACTCCGTGCTGCTGAAAAGCTCGTTCAAGCCCAGCGCAGCCAGGATTGGGAAGATTAGCTGTACGATGACCAGCGCCATCGCCGGGGCGCGGAACTTATTATAAAAAGGAAGGTGATCGAAGAGGAAATAGTTGAGTCCGGAGAGGTTCTTCCCCCAGGAAAGCAGGATGCTGATGATGGCAATCGTCAGCAGCGCCCATTTTGTCCAGCCCTTGACAAATACCAGCCCGAGGATGGCCAAAAAACAAACGACCGCGCCAAGGTATACCGGTCCGGAGGTGAAGGGTTGTGCGCCCCAATAGGCGGAGCCATTTGCGTAATTCAATGCGTCTTCTTCGCGGATGGCGGGAAACTCCTGGCTAAGCTTTTCGGCAAACTTGGAACCTTCGCCGATCTCTTTACCCCCATTGCTGCCACCATAGGCATTGGGGACGACCAGGGTCATCGTTTCGCCGATGCCATAGCTCCATCCGAAAGCATACTCCTTGCTAAGGCCGTCCTTGCTCTCGATCTTGCTGTTGGTATTGGTCAGCTCGGTCCGGCCGCCGCGCATCGTCTCTTTCGAATACTCCTGTACCGGCAGGGTGCCAAGAGCATTGGTGCCGTAGCCGATCAGGGCGCCGACTGCCGCCAGGCCCATTGCCATGAGGGCAGCCTTGACCTGTCCTTTGCGGATGGTGTCGACCAGATAGAAGAGGGTGAATATACCGAGCCCTATCATCGTATAATAAACGATCTGCAGGTGGTTCGTGCTCATCTGCAAGGCAAAGAAAAGCATAAAGAGCGCCATGCCTCCTATCCAGCGACGCTGGAAAAGTAGCCACAGACCGGCAAAGACGCCTGGCGCATAAGCAATGGCAAGCATCTTCGTGACGTGGCCCGTGACAACGATGACCGGGTCGTAGCTGCTATAGGCGTAGGCAAGCGCAGCCAGGACGCCAATCCATGGGTTGATGCGCAATGCCGCCATGAGGATATAGAAACAGATACAGGCCAGGAAGAAGTAATTGACAGGCTGGGGGAGCCAGAGGGTGAGTATATTGACGACCCATCCAAGGTGGATGGGGGCGTGGTCCATGGCGATCGTATAGGCCGGCATGCCGCTGAATGCGTTCTCGACCCAGAGCGGATAGTGACCGGTCTTTTCTTTCCATTCGGTCGCCTGTTGCGCCATCCCTTTATACTGCAGCATGTCCGACTGGAATATGACCTTTCCTTCAAGGGCGGGGCGGCAGTATACGACAGCTACGATCAGAAATATCAATACGGCAATGATGTGGGGAAGCGCTTTTTTCAGAACAGTAGAATTCATAATTCGGTGATCGATAATGTGAGGCAAAATAATGGTATTTTGCCCAGAAATACGGATTTTTGGCGAAATATGCAGGTATTCCGATTTCTATCCCGGGTGGCGTTTATTTGTAATGTTTGTTTCCTTTTAGCCTCCTTTATCCAATGGCTGCCTCATCCGCCGGAGGGGGAGCTTGTCACCAATCTTATCGTCCTGGGGTATATCGGCTCGATGTTCATCAATCTGATCCTGGGCCTCTCCGTCCTCGTTTTGTTCGTCATCGGTAAATTGCGTGCTGCGGCTATTCCCGTATGGCTGCTGGTGGTCAACCTGCTTTTCTTCATCTTACAAATTATCCTAATCGTAATAAACCAGAAATGATCCAAGCTATTCTCAAAGACCGGCCGACAAAACTATTCCTGGGATTTGCCGCTTTCTTCTGCTGCAATGCGCTTATCGCCGAATCCATCGGGACCAAGCTCTTCTCGCTCGAGCAGGTATTTGGCGCGCAGCCAGTGAATTTTACCCTTTTCGGACAAAGCGGGCTGGCTTTTACGCTTACCTGCGGCGTCCTTCTCTGGCCCCTGGAATTCGTCATGACGGATATCGTCAACGAGTATTATGGTCCGAAGGCGGTGCGGCGAATATCATTTACGGCTGTTATCCTGATCTCCTATGCATTTTTAATATACTATCTCGCGATAGCGCTTCCTCCTGCCGGCTTTTGGATCACAAGCGGACGCGAGCAGGGCATCTCCAACATGCAGACGGCGTTCGATGCAATCTTTGGTCAGAGTAACCGGATTATCATCGGCAGCATCGTAGCCTTCCTGGTCAGCCAGATCATCGACGTCACCGTGTTTCACTGGATAAAAAAGAAGACCGGCGACAAGCACCTCTGGCTGCGGGCTACGGGCTCGACGCTGATTTCCCAGCTCTGGGATAGCTACATTGTGCTTTTTATCGCTTTTGGGGGGAAGTTTTCGTGGCAGCAGATTCTGGCTATCGGGATGATGAACTATACTTACAAGTTTGCGATAGCCATTATACTTACGCCGCTGATTTATTTTGTAGAAAAGCCCATCGAAAAATATCTGGGGCATGACACGGCCTTCAAGATGAAACGTGCCGCGATGGGATTGGAGGCCGAATAATGTGGTTACTGCGGCACCGCTGCCTCCATTACATAGTCATTCATGAAGTAATTATTGCCGATGGGGACGTCTTCTTCCTTTACGACGGCAAAGCCCATCCGTTCGTAGAACTGGCGCGCCTTGTTGTGCCGGTTGACGTTGAGCTGCAACGTCTTTGCCCCTTTGGAGCCGATGGTTTCAAAGACATATTGCAGGAGCGTCCGCCCCAGTCCTTTTCCCTGCTGTCCGGTCAGGACGTATAATTTATGCAGCTTATAGACTCCCAGCTTGTCCGTTGCGCTCCAGGAGGCGAAGCCGATCGGTTCTTCTTCCTGTTCGACGATGGCGAACTGATGGTGGTCCTCGACCATCTGCTTGCGCAGTGATGCCGGGCTGTAAAAAAGGTTCAGCATATAGCGCAGCTGCTCGGCCGATAAAATATCGCCGTACGTAATGGGCCAGATTTGCTGGGCTAAGAATCCGATCGAATTGATATCTTCCAAATCTCCCGGTCGTATCGATAAAGTATTATCCATCATAATTGGTATCCTCTTCTTCCAGCTGCCGGAGCCGGTGCATGCGCAAGGCTCGCATGGCCAGCCGGACGGCGATATAAAAAGTGGCGAATGCCCCGAAGGACAGCACGCCCGTGGAAAAGTATTGCTTGGCCACCCTGCTCTGCTGCAGGAACAGGAAGAAGTCGAAGCTGCCATGAAAGAGCACGGCTACCAGCAATCCCTTTCCCATCAGCCACCAGGAGCGGTCTTTCTCGAATTTGGCCCGTCCTACGGGATATCCCATCAGGACGGCAAACGAGGCGTGGGCCGGGATGGCCAGGAAGAACCGTGATACCCCCGTTTCCAGTCCAAATTTCCAGACGTATTCGATATTTTCGACTGTAGCGAAGCCCATCCCGATCATCACCGAAAAGACGACACCATCGAAGGGTTCTTTAAAAACCGCCTGTGGATAGGCGTATCCTCTTAAAACGATGTATTTGCTTCCTTCTTCGCTAAGCGCTACAATGACAAAGGCGTACCAAAGATAAGACCAAATAGAATGACGCCAGGGCTCGTCGCGCACGTCTTCGGCCAGCGTCTGTACTAAAAGGGCCGGTAGCGTTGCCAGCATCCCCAGGATAAAGGCCAGCACCAGCTGGCGTATCGATTCCTTGCCATATTTATTCAGGGAATAGATGAACAGACAAACAGCGATACCCGGAGCCACAGCCAACGCGATTAGAAGCATTGCCTAAAAATAATTCAAATATCAATGCGATGGAACGGGTATGGGCGCCGCTGTGGAATCCTTAAAGAAATAGATTGCACCGTCATTGAAGTCGAGCTCTTCGACCAATGGCTTATTGGCCTTTATATAGTCCATATCGATAAGGTCGGAGTTGTCCGCGTCGTTGAACCAGATGACGACAAAGTATTTCGAACGGAACATATAAGCGATGTCCTCGGGGAACTCTTTGTGCGGCATCAAGTCCGACTTCATCATCCCAGCCAGGAACCAAAGCCCTTCGGAGGCGTTGGAGTAGACATTGCCGGGCAGCTGGAAGCGATCTTTGTGTGTGCGGACGTAATCCAGGGTCTGTGATTTCAGCCACTGGGTTTCGGTATAGCCGGGGATACCGGCGTAGTGGATGCCTTCCCAGTTCTCCCGCCAGGCCTTGATTTCTCCCAGGAGAAAGCAGACGCCGGCAACAGCAGCCAGGCCAAGGCCCGCAGGCTTCCATCGTGGCCCGGCGCGGCGTATCGCCGCCGGTATCCAGATGGTCCCACCCCAGAGCCAGGGCAGGAACAGGGGCGAGAGCAGCCGGCTGTCCAGCTGTTGAAAACGGGAGACGGTGGAGGTATAAAGGATGAATCCCCCATAGACTATAAAGAAGGTAATCGCGATGGTATCGTAGGAAAAAAAATCGACCCGCCGGACCAACCGATATACGAATATACCCGTAATCAGAACGAGGAATACCAGCGCGACGAAGACGGCTGAATCGTATCGTTCATTGAAAAAGGGCAGCCAGTCGCAGAAGACGCTGCCGAAATCGTGCAGATTGGTGAGAAAGGGAGTGAGGCCCTTCTCGCGATAGCCCGTGAGGGTATGGGTAAGCTTGTAGTTACGGTAAAGATTCAGCGCTAAAAAAGAAATGGAGACGACACCGTAGAGCGCCATATGACCTATCTTCCGCCAGCTCCAGCGGAGCCTGCCGTCGCAAAGCATCAGGAAGCCGCCCATCGCCACGACGGCGACGCCGGCATAGCGTGTCACGCAGGCAAGACCGGCCAGCACTCCAATCAGGAGCAGGGAGCGGGTCGAATGAGTGTGGAAATACCGGTGACAGCCGATGATAAAGAAAACCGAGAGCAATAAGAACAGCGTCTCGCTCCAGATCATGGTATAGATCTCCAGCAGGCAGGGGCTCAGGACGATAAAGATCAGGATGGTCCACTTATACCAGCGGCTGACCACCGAAAAACGGTCCATCATCCAGCCGCAGAGCCAGATCAGAAGGCCGAAGAGCAGGCCATCCAGGATGGGGCCATAGGAGAGAACGGAGCCGCCGCCGGTAAGGAACAAAATACCGCTCAGGAAAATAGGGTAGAAGGCCGGAAAGTCCATGACCGGCTGATTGGTAAAGTCGTTGATGAGAGCATGGTCGTGGATATTCTGCGCCGTGCTGAGATAGACCACGGAATCGGGGGAGACGCCGATTCCGCCGTAGCTGCAAAGCAGCTGGATGATAATAAATCCGGCAATTGCCGCCAGTAAAGCATCATAGTTTCCAGATCGAAGCTTGTGCTGTAGCATCATATGCGAAAGTATGCGTAATTTCAGTTCACCTTAACTAATAAGTTATCTACATGGCCGTAATGCGTCTGCGTTTAATTCTGTCCCTTCTAATGCTGTCGACGGGTTTGCTTGCCCAACAATTCGGAGGTAATCCTCCTTCCCTCAAATGGAAACAGCTGAATACGGATACGGCGCGGATCATCTATCCCTCGGGACTGGATTTCCAGGCCCAGCAGGTTGCGGCCATCGTTCACCAGCTGAGCCGGACCACGCTGCCTACCATGGGAAGCGCCCAGCGCAAGATCAATATTGTCCTCCAAAACCAGACCACGATCTCCAATGGATACGTCGGGCTGGCTCCTTTCCGGAGCGAGTTCCAGCTAAACCCCGATCAAAACAGCTTCGAGCTGGGCAGTCTTCCCTGGGCCAAGATGCTGGCCATCCATGAATACCGGCATGTCCAGCAGTATAATAACTTTCGCGTCGGTCTTTCCGGCGCCTTCTATTATCTGTTCGGAGAAGGCGGACAGGCTTTTGCCAACAGTCTGGCTGTACCCAACTGGTTTTGGGAGGGAGACGCCGTCTACCAGGAGACCCTGGTCAGCGACCAGGGCAGGGGACGCCAGCCCTGGTTCTTCAACAGCTATCGTTCCCTGCGTGCGGGGGACAAGCACTATTCGTGGATGAAGCTCCGCAACGGCTCCCTCAAGGACTATGTCCCCGATCACTATCCCCTTGGCTATATGCTGGTCGCCTACGGGCGCGAACGGTATGGAGATGAGTTCTGGCGGAGCGTGACGCGCGATGCGGCGGCCTTCCATGGGCTTTTCTATCCATTGCAAAGAGCGATCAGGCGATACGCGGGGGTATCCTTCACCCAGTTTCGAAAGGACGCATTGGCTTGGTTTGGCGTGACACCTGCGCTGGGAGGGGCCGATGTCAATAAAACGTCCAATCCGGCTTATGCGGCCCATGCGGACAACTTCGCCAGGGAGCACAAGCACTTCGTCGCCAATGAGGAATTTCCTCAATTTATCGGGACAGACAGCGTCCTTTACGTACGAAGCAGCTACCGGCAGGTACCGGCCTTTGTGCTTCGCGACATTATAAACAAGAATGAAACCAAAATAAAGGTCCGGGCGATCTCTATCGACAATTATTTCTCCTCCAACGGCCACGTCGCCGTCTATGCCGCCTATGAAAGCGACCCGCGCTGGGGCTGGCGCGACTACAGCGTCATCCGCCTGCTCGACCCGGCTACGGGAACCGATAAGAAGCTGACAAGGCGGACCCGGTATTTTGCCCCGGATATTTCGGCCGACGGGAGTCGTATCGTGGCTGTGCAGCAAGCCACCGACGGCTCCTGCGAGCTGCACCTGCTGGACGCCTCGACGGGGCAGGTGGTGAGTAAAATCCCCAACCGGGATAGTCTTTTCTACACCTATCCAAAATTCTTTACCGGCGGAGCGGTCATAACGGCTGTCCGCAACCGCAAGGGAGAAATGGCCCTGGCGACGGTAGCGCCAGGCACTGGCGAGACGCGCTATCTGCTGCCATTCAGCTATCAGACGATCGGGTTCCTCTCGGTACGGGCCGATACGGTTTGGTTCTCGGCTTCGAGGAATGGCCAGGACCGGCTCTATGGATGGGCTGCGGGGGGCGGCGGTGGTGGTGGACAGGTATTCCAGATCGTTCTGCCGGCCGGGGAGTCTCTTACGGGGCAATATCAGCCGCAGGAAGGGCCCAATGGCGCTCTGACCTGGAATAGCTTCACGGCGGTCGGCTTCCACCTGGATGCCGCTCCTCGCGATAGCCTGCGATTCGAGCGGATCCCGATCGCTTCCTGGAACCAGGCCCTGCCAACCCAGCATATCGATTCGCTGCTAAAGGGTTCTGCGGGTCTGCTGGACCGGATTGGAACGGCGGGCTATCCTGCTTCCAAATATCCCGGCGCCTCACATCTGTTCAACTTCCACAGCTGGAGACCCTTTGTAGACGACCCGGACTACACCTTATCTTTAATTAGCGATAACATCCTTAATACATTTGAAACACAAATATTTGGAGCGTATAACAGAAATGAACATTTTAAGCAGGTCGAAGTGTCCGCAACCTATGCCGGGCTCTTCCCCTGGCTAAAAGCTGGTTGGAATTATACTTTCGATAGAAATGTCTATTCCGCTGGACGTCATGTGTTTTGGAACGAAAATCAGTTCTTTGCCGGGGCATCGATTCCCTTGTACTTTGCTAAGGGGCGCCACTATACCAGTATCCAATTTGGTTCAGATATCATCTACAATCAACAGTATTACACGGGATTATATAAAGATTCCTTCCTGAGCAGGCCTTTTGCCTATATCGACCCCTATTTCAGCATCGTACACCAGTCCCAGATGAGCGCACAGCAGGTCCTTCCGCGCTTTGCCCAGGTGCTCAGCCTTTCCTACGACCGGGCCGTGACCAACTTTTCGGCCAACCAGTTCCTGGCTTCGGGCTTCCTCTATTTGCCGGGCATCGACTACACCCATAGTCTGATGCTGGCCGCTGCCTATGGGGCACACGATAGCTTGCGGAACCACAATTTTCCCAACAGCTTCCCTTTCTCACGAGGATATACAGCCGTAAACTTCTATCGGATGTGGAGATGGTCCGCCAATTACCAGCTACCATTGCTACATCCGGACTGGGGTTTTGGGGATATGCTCTATTTTATGCGTCTTCGGGCCAATGTTTTCTACGACTATACGCACGCGCAGGACTTTTATACGAACAGGCGGGTCTATAAAGGAGAATTCCGCTCCACGGGGGCCGAACTATACTTCGACACAAAATGGTGGAATCAGCTGGCCATCACGTTTGGCATACGTTATAGCCGGCTGCTCGACACGGACCTCTATGGACGGGCGCCTGATCAGTGGGAGCTGATATTGCCGCTGAATATCCTTTCGCAGGGGTATGGCGGGCATGCAATAAGGCCGGTTAATTGACCGGCCTTATTGTGTAAATGATTGATTATTATATTTTTATTCCACCCAATTTTCGAGCTCCAGATTTTCGATTCTGCGAAACTCTTTTTCATTATTTGTAACCAAAGTGTAGCTAAGACTTTTGGCGTGGGCTGCAATCAATGTATCCAATGGACCAATAGGAGTGCCTGCTTTTTCAAGCGAACTTCTAATTTTGCCATATTCCTGTGTCGCGCTAAAATCAAAGTTGAAAATCTCAAAAGGAATTAAGAACTGATTTAACGCGGAAAGATTCTTTTCGGGGTTCATACTTTTCCTGGCGCCATAATCTAACTCTGCAATGGAAATCGATGAGATCCCGATTTGACCCAAGGGAATTTGCAATAGCCTTTTTAGAACAGAATCTGGCTTCTTTTTAATTATGTAGATGCAAATATTTGTATCCAGCAAGTATCCCATTAATCAAACGATTCTCTATCCTGTTGTGATGGTTGATTCCGAGCTTCCATGAAATCAGGTGTGAATTCATTAAGACTATCCACTAATGTCTGCCAGGGATTATGAAAAGGAATGAGATAAAGAACATTGCCTATTTTTTTTATATAGACTTTGTCATCGTTGATCTTCAAGTCATCAGGTATACTAATGGCTTGAGAGCCTTTTAAGTTTTGTATTTGGACAGCCTCAATCTTCATCTGTTCCCAGTTTGATGTACTATAAATTTAATTCTTTTATTGCATCCCCGCAAGGCTTTCCTGGATAGTCTTGATCTTGATCTCCGCGTCTTCCTTTTTCCTCCGCTCGAGGTCGACCACTTCGGGCTTGGCGTTTTGTACGAAACGTTCGTTCGCCAGCTTCTTGTTGACCGATTCGAGGAAGCCCTTCAGGTAGGAGAGCTCTTTCTGTAGTTCGTCCTTTTGGTTTCCGCTGTCCAGCGCCTGTTCGGTGACGATGTAATATTTGTCCTTTCCGGAGACGACAGTGAGCGAGCCGGCGATCGCTTCTGTGGCGAAGTCGATACTTTCGGCATTGACCTGCCGGGCAAGAACCGGTTGCAGGCGACGATAGGTTTCGGCCGCTTCCGATTGTATATGTAGCTTGATCGTCTCCTTCGGCTTTATCTGCGCCTTGTTCCGGGCGTCCCGAAGGGAGGTAATGGCTTCCTTGAGTAGGGAACCGTCGGCGAGGATGGCTGCGTCGGCTGTGCCCGTGGTGGCGAACTTAAGGATACAGAGGTCTTCGCCTTCTTTTCTGTCCTTTAGCAGATGATAGATCTCTTCGGTGATAAAGGGCATATAGGGATGCAGCAGCTGCATCAGCTGTTCGAAGAAAGATACTGTCGCCTGGTAGACGCCGGCATCGATGGGCTGCTCGAATCCGGGCTTGACCCATTCCAGGTACCAGCTGCAGAAATCGTCCCAGATCAGCGAATAAAGGGTTTTAAGCGCCTCGCTCAGCCGGAAGTCGGTGAAAGCCTCTTCGATGGTTGTGCGGGCCTCTGAAAGCCGGGCGCTCATCCAATCGACCGCAAAGGGGAGGACAGCGGACTGGGCCGCGGGGGCTCCATTTGCGCCTGGGGCTGGTGCTCCAGCGCCAGACGTCTGCTGGCGGCCTTCCCAGCCTTTAACGAGCTTCAAGGCATTCCAGAGCTTGTTATTGAAATTCCTTCCCTGCTCGAGCGCGGCCTCATCGAACAGGAGGTCGTTGCCTGCAGGGGAAGAGATCATGATTCCGAAGCGAACGGCGTCGGCGCCATATTTATCGATAAGCTCCAGCAGGTCGGGGGAGTTGCCGAGGCTCTTGCTCATCTTCCGGCCTTGCTTGTCCCGTACCATACCCGTAAAATAGACGTCCCGGAAGGGGATGCGTTTCTCCATCGGGAGGTTTTCGGGGAAGAAGTAAAGACCGGCCATGATCATCCTGGCTACCCAGAAGAAAATGATATCCTGACCCGTGACGAGGACTGAAGTGGGGTAGTAGTATTTTATCTCCGGATTACCGGGATGGGTAACACCCTTGAACACCTCGATTGGCCAGAGCCAGGAGGAGAACCAGGTATCGAGCACGTCCTCGTCCTGTGTGAGGCTGTCCGCGGTAAAGGACGGCTTGCCGCCTGCGCTGAACAGGGCGTAAGCTTCCTCTTTTGTGGCTGCGACCTGGAAGCTGCCGTCGGGTGCGTACCAGGCGGGGATCTGCTGCCCCCACCAGAGCTGACGGGAGATACACCAGTCCTTGACGTTCTCCAGCCAGTATTTGTATGTGGCCAGGAATTTGTCGCCGGGGTGAATTTTTATATGTCCTTCGACAACGGCTTTTAGCGCGGGTTCCGCGAGCTCCTTCATCTTCACGAACCATTGCGTGGAGATGCGCGGTTCTACGACAGCGTTAGTCCGCTGGGAATAGCCGAGACGGGTCGGATGTTCTTCTTCTTTTGTGATAAGACCGTCGGCCTTTAGCTGCTCGACGACCTTTTTCCTGGCGGCAAATCTCTCCACGCCTACAAATACCTCTGCTGCTGCGCTCAACGTACCATCCGGATTGAGGGTATCGATGATTGGCAGACCGTGCTTCAGCCCGAGGTTATAGTCATTGATATCGTGCGCCGGCGTAACCTTCAATGCGCCCGTCCCGAAAGCCGGGTCGACGTATTCGTCGAAAATGATGGGAACGCGGCGGTTGACCAGGGGAACGAGGGCATAGAGCCCCTTGAGGTCGCTGTAGCGCTGGTCCGTTGGGTTGACGCAGATTGCAGTGTCGCCCATGATCGTCTCGGGGCGTTGCGTTGCGATCGTGATATGCTTTCCGGCAGGCTTGCCTGCTGCGTCGACGATGGGGTAATTGACGTAATAAAGCTT
>JAFDYG010000053.1 GCA_018267545.1 Bacteroidota bacterium | reverse complement strand
TACTCCGATAAACGCGTCCACACTCCCCCTATTTTCAAAAATATGCTAAAATTTCCTTAAGATGCAGCACTTCTCCCTTCCCCTACTTCCCATTAGCCTTCTGCACCATCATCGCCTGTATCTGCTTCATCGTGTTCTCCATCCCCGCACTGCTGCCATCCAGGAATATGACATTCCCCTTCCCCACCTCGGCAAAATTCTTTATCGCCTCCGTCCACATACTAAACAAAATCACATTCGTATCCAGATTCGCCCGCTTCATCTCCTCCGCAGCCTCACTCATCCCATGCGCCACCTCCTGACGGAACAAAGCCACACCCTGCCCACGCAGCCTCGCCGCCTCCTTCTCCGCTTCCGCAGAAATCTTGATCGCATTCCCTTCCGCCTCCGCAGCCTTCGTCTTCGTGATCAGCAAAGCCTGCCCCTCATTCTCTGCCGCCGCCTTCAGGTTATTGCTCGCCACCACCTTGCTCATCGACTCGATAATCGCCTTGTCGAACGTAATATCGTTGATCTGAAGATCCATCAGATGATACCCCCAATCCTCCAGCGAATGATCGATCTGGTCCTTCACAAACTCCACGATTTCCTTGCGAAGCCCCAGGATCTCCGCCTGGCGCTTGGTCGCCACAAACGAACGGATACTCCCCTCGATCGTCCTGGTCAACGCCTGCATCAGGTCCCTGTCGCTGATAAACTTAAACGCTACCCGCTTGATCGTCTCCTCATCCGCATTCTGCACCGCATATAATAACATGCTCTTGAAATAAACATTCGCCTGGTCCGCCGTAACCGCCTGGAACTCCAATTCGACCGATCTATTCTGGATCGAAATCTTCTTGTACACCTGCTCCAGGAACGGCAGCTTGAAATTCAGACCAGGCCGCATTATGCGCTGATACTTGCCAAACATCGTAACTACATATATATAGCCCTGGTTGACAGAGACCGCACAGCTAAAGATTATAGCTACGCCTATTAGAACTAAAATAATCGTAAAAATGTTTCCAGTATCCATGGCAAGGGTTTTTACCAGTGAATGTACATAAATTTGAGGTAATGAACACCGACTACAGCATTATCATCGTTGGCGGCGGCCCTATCGGTATCGCCTGTGCCCTGGAAGCCCGCAAAGCCGGCCTCAGCTACCTGATCCTCGAAAAAGGCTGCCTGGTAAATAGTCTATACAATTACCCCGCCAACATGACCTTCTTCTCCACCTCCGAACGCATCGAGATCGGCGGCGTCCCCTTCGTCAGCAACAACGTAAAACCCAATCGCAGCGAAGCGCTCGAATACTATCGCCGCGTAGCCGTCTCCCATACTCTTAACATCCACCTCCAGGAAACGGTGCAACAAGTACAGTCCAAAAACGACCGCTTCGAAATCACGACCATCCACCGCACCTATACCGCTACCCACGTCATCCTCGCCACCGGCTTCTACGACATCCCCGTCCTGCTCGACGTCCCCGGCGAATCCCTCCCCAAAGTCACGCACTACTATAAAGAACCACACTTCTATGCCATGCAGAAAGTGGTGGTTGTCGGCGCAAGCAACTCTGCGGTCGACGCAGCGCTGGAAACCTGGCGCAAAGGAGCGGAAGTAACCATGGTCATCCGCGGCGAAGGCGTCGGCCCCCGCGTCAAATACTGGGTCAAACCCGACATCGAAAACCGCATCAAAGAAGGCAGCATCAAAGCCTATACCCATTCCAGGCTCGTCGCCGTCCGTCCCGCCGAAGTCGACATCCAAACCCCCGAAGGCATCGTCACCATCCCCAACGACTACGTCATCGCCCTCACCGGCTACCAGCCCAGCTTCGACTTCCTCCGCCGCTGCGGCGTCCAGCTCTCCGACGACTCCCGCCTCCAACCCCTCTACGACCCCCAAACCATGGAGACCAACGTCAAAAATCTATATCTCGCCGGCGTCGTCTGCGGCGGTATGAACACCCACGTATGGTTTATCGAAAATTCAAGAGTGCACGCGGAGATGATCATGCGCACAATCCTCCAAAAGTCTTAAGCCTTCTCTTCCCAAATCATCGCCAAATACACAATCGTCTCCACCGACTTCTGCATATCCTGCACACTCACATACTCATGCTTCCCATGAAAAGCCATTTCTCCGGTAAAGATATTCGGACACGGCAGCCCCATAAACGAAAGCCTCGACCCATCCGTCCCACCACGAGCGCTGCTCTTATGAACTTTCACTCCCGCCCGCGCTATCGCCTCCTCCGCATATTGCGACACCTGCGGATGCAGGTCCAAAACCTCCTTCATATTACGATACTGCTCCTTCACAACCACTTCCGCCGTCGCCCCCGGAAACGCCCGCAAGGCATCCTCCACCCGATCCCTCAACGCATCCTCATAAGCCGACAGCTTCCGCGTATAAAAATCCCGGATGATCAGCTCTACCGTCGCCTTTTCGGCTAGTCCATTTATCCGCACCGGGTGGACAAACCCATACCGCCCATCCGTCGTCTCCGGCGACCACTCATCTTTCGGCAGCAGATCCACAAAAAGACTCGCCACCTTGATCGCATTCACCAGCTTGTCCCTGCCATAACCCGGATGCGCACTGCGACCCGAAAATGTTACCGTCATCCCATCGGCCGAAAAAGTCTCATCCTCCAGCGAACCCCTCTCCCCCGAATCCAGCGTATATCCAAAATCCGCCCCCAATCTCGCCATGTCTAATTTATCTACCCCCCTCCCGATCTCTTCATCCGGCGTAAACAACACCCGTATCTTCCCATGCTTCACTTCCGGGTGCTGAACAAAAAAATTCACCATGTCCATTATCACCGCCACCCCTGCCTTATCATCTGCGCCGAGTAACGTCGTCCCCGAAGCCGTAATGATATCGTCCCCCTTCCGGCTGGCCAGATAAGGGTGCTCGGAAGGAGAAATCACCTGCGCAGGGTCATCCGGCAGCACGATGTCGCCGCCATCATAGTTCCGGTGAACGATCGGTTTTACGCCCGTGCCCGTACAATCCGGCGCCGTATCCATATGCGCACAAAAACAAATCACCGGAACCGCCTTATCCGTATTGGCCGACAAAGTAGCATACACATACCCATACTCGTCCATCTCTGCGTCCGGTACCCCCGCCTCGATCAGTTCCCTGACAAGAATCCTTCCCAGGTCTTTTTGCTTTTCCGTGGACGGGAAACTGGACGACTGCGGATCACTCTGCGTATCCACCTGTACATATCGGACAAATCTTTCCTCGACCGTATAGCTGTAACTTTCAAACATCTTTCTTAAATTTCGGAACGAATATAAACCACTATGACCGATCAGGCGACTAAAAAACCTGCGATCCGCCAACCCTGGCTGCGAATTCTTCTCTTCGGAGCCAGTTTCGGCATTCTTATCATATTGCTTACTATCGCCGTCGTGCTGGCCCTCGCCGGGACGAACGCCCAGCAATTGAAGGAGAATCTTCAACCCGTCCTCGCCAGCCTCACAACCAACTACCTCTGGCTCTTCGTATCCCTGGAATTCGTCGCCTCTCTGCTCACCGTCTGGATCTTCTATACCTGGATAGACCGCAAGCCCTTTGCAAACCTGGGCTTCAACATCCGCGACTTTACGGCCGAAGGCCTCACCGGCCTCTTCATGGGCACCGCCCTCCTCGGCCTCGTTTCCGTCATCATGCTCCTCAGCGGCCACCTCGAATGGACCGATATCGTCTGGGAACCCTCCGGCCTCTTTATCAGCCTGGGCTTGATGGTCCTCATCGCCTTCAGCGAAGAAATCGTATTCCGCGGCTATATCCTGGGCAACCTCATGGATACCTTCTCCAATAAATGGATCGCCCTCGGTATCTCCGCCCTTCTCTTCGCCATCTTCCACCTCAACGCCCCCGGCCTCCATACCCTTGCCTTCCTCAACCTCATTATTGCAGGCCTCCTGCTAGGGGTAAATTATATCTACACAAAAAACCTCTGGTTCTCCATCCTCCTGCACCTCTCCTGGAACTTCTTCCAGGGCCCCGTCCTCGGCTTCCGCGTCAGCGGCATCAGCCTCCCCTCCCTCCTCCAGGCCGAACCCAAAGGCGATCTATTTATCACCGGCGGCGACTTCGGCCTCGAAGGATCCATCATCAACACCGCCCTCTCCTTCATCAGCCTCGTCATCCTCGCCTGGGCCTTCGAGAAAAAATACAACGCCCCGATCCCCCAAACCGCATAACAACGCCCCTATCCCTCAAACAGCATACCCCCCCAAAAAAAATCACATAAATCCCCTCATCTCAAACCCCATCCCCTCTCACCCCAACTCATATAAATGCCAATAGCGCCGCTCGTGTCTGCCACGCGCCGCGCTCTAGCATATAAAAAGATAAAAATTAAGGCATGATAATCCTCGACGGACTATTGATCTCGACCAATTCCAGATCGAAAATCAAATCCTGTCCCGCCAGCTGATGATTGGCATCCAGCACGACAACATCATCCCGCACCTCTACAATCACCACTGGAATCTGCTGACCGGCACCATTGTTCATCGCCAGCTGCATCCCTACTTCAGGCTTCATATTCGGAGGAAAACGGTCTATAGGAAATTCAATGATCGCCTGAGGGTCCCTTGGCCCATAAGCATCTTCTACAGGAATTTCGATGGTCTTCTTCTGTCCTACAGTCATCCCCAATACGCCATCATCGAACCCCTTGATCACCATACCACCGCCAACTTCGAACTCCAGCGGAGAACGTCCTTCCGAAGAATCGAATGTGGTCCCATCAGTAAGACGTCCATGATAGTGAACTTTTACGGTATCACCTGCTTTTACTTCTTGTGCCATGAGTTATTATTTAAAATCCTAAATATATAAGGACCCCTGCAAGGTAGCATTAAATAATTAAATTGCGGCCGTATTCCAGCCACGAGGCTTATTTAACACAAATACAATGAGTACCCCCACATATATCGCAAAAACCAAGCCCCGCATCATCTTCATGGGCACACCCGAATTCGCCGTGGCATCTCTCGAAACCATCCTCGAAGCCGGCTATAACGTCGTTGCCGTAGTAACCGCTCCGGACAAACCGGCTAATCGCGGCATGGCCCTCACCAGTAGCGCCGTCAAACAATACGCCGTACAAAAAGGACTGCCCGTTCTTCAACCCGAAAAGCTCAAAGACCCATCCTTCCTCGAAGAGCTTCGCACCCTCGAATCCGACCTTCAAATCGTCGTCGCCTTCCGCATGCTGCCCGAAGTAGTTTGGTCCATGCCCCCGATGGGTTCCGTCAACCTCCACGGCTCCCTCCTCCCCCAATACCGCGGAGCAGCACCCATCAACTGGGCCGTCATCAACGGGGAAAAGGAAACCGGCGTCACCACCTTCCAACTGGTACACGCCATCGACACCGGCAGCATCCTGCTACAAGACCGCTTCCCCATTTCAGAAACCGATACCGCCGGCGACGTACACGACCGAATGAAAGTCATCGGCGCCAACCTCCTGGTCAAGACCATCGAAGGCCTTACAGCAGGTACCCTGAACCCCATCCCCCAGCCCGAAAGCGGCGAGCTAAAACACGCCCCAAAAATCTTTACCGAAACCTGCCTCATCGACTGGAATCGCCCCACCGAAGATATTTACAATCTAATACGAGGACTCTCTCCCTTCCCCACCGCTTACACCACTCTCGCCGACGGCCGAACGCTCAAAATCTTCCACTCGACTAAAGAAAAGAAGGTCCCCGGCAACCCGCCAGGAACCCTCGAAACAGATCAAAAAACTTATTTTAAATTCGCTACCGCCGACGGCTATATCCATCCGACAGAAATACAGCTGCAAGGCAAGAAGAAAATGAAGATCGAAGACTTCATCCGCGGCTATCGCCCCTAGCCAGGGCCGCCCGACATATTAATACTTTATCTCCACATTGAACCGTCCCTCACCCTGCCCCAGCTCGGCCGCAGCCGCATTACTAATCCTTATCGCCAGTCCCGCACTCTCTTTCATATCCGGCAGCTGCCCCAGCACCTTCGCATAAACACTCTTACCCGTCGCAGCATCATTCACCCGCACAATCGTCCCAACCGCTATATTATTCATCAACGCATAATACTTTCCATCACTCCATCCGCTCGTGCTCTTAAACGTCCCCGCCGCCCCACTAGCCGATTTCCCCGACTCACTATAATCACTCTTAAAAGTCCCGCCATTAAAACGCCCCGCCGTCGCAGGCGTAGACGTAGCCGCCGACTTTTCTACAACCGGAGCCGGCTTCTCCTCCACAGGCTTTTCCACTGGCTTTTCAACCGCTGGTTTCACAATCGCCGTCTTCTCTCCCTCTCCGCTCGTAGCCGGTGCAGCCACTTGCTTCACCGGAGTCACCGCCGGCTTTTCCTCCGTCGACGTCTTCACCACCGCAGGCTTTTCCTCTACCTGCTTCACCTCCTCCGTCTTCCCCGCCGCAGGCTTCTCCTCCACCGGCGTCTTCGCCGCAGCCACCACAGGCGCACCGCCACCCGTCGCCAAAGCCGACAAGGCCGTCTTCACCTTCAAATAACCCACGATCATATGCATCCCCGCCTTCACCTGATCCTTATTGATACCATTCCACTTCTCCAGGCTAGGAATCGGCACCTTATTATGATTCACGCTCACCCTGTACATCCACTCCTTCTCCTGCACGATATAATATAAAGGGACCAGCGTCTCCGCAGCCAGCTTCTGTCCATTCTGTGAAAAGTTGCCCGCCGTCAGCGGTATCTGCAAATGCTGACCGATCGTCAGCGGCTGCGTCAACGCCAGTTGGTTGAACGCCGTCAATTCCTTGGGAGTAATATTATAAAGGCGCCCGACACTATACCAGTTCTCCTTTGCAACTACAGTATGCTCCAGGTATAGCTTGCCGGTCTGGCCCTGAACCAGCAGCTCCTGAGACTGTGAACGGCTGGCATTTACGAAGAAGATCAATAAAAGTACGGTCGAGAGTAATCGCATAGGAATATTTTTCAAGACAAAGATGCACATTTTTTTAGTAAATCATAATCACCTCTTCAATATCCGCCATTCCTTCGGATAATAATTATTCGATCGCCGCGGCAACACCTTTATCCACCCCAGCTTCCAACCCTCATACACCACCAGCGTCCACCCCAGCGGCGCATCCCCCGGCGCAATCTCTTCCTTCCGAAGGTATTGCAAAGCCTGCTCCCGCGAAACATTCAATACCGGCAGCGCAGAGCTTATCACCGTACTTACCGCCAGGTCATGCTCGGGGATTAGCTCCTTTGCCGACAGCTTCCCCATCGGCACACCCGCCCGCTTCAAATAACAAGCCGATTGCAACAAAGACAGCTCACCCAGCAAAGACTCCGGCAAGACATTAATCTGCTCTTGATGACGGAAAAAGGACACCTCGACATCCGGCCGAATCATCGCCCGCACCCGCTCCTCCTCCTGCCGCGTCAGCCGCTCCGGCGCCGACTTCTTCCTCGGCGCAGTAAATGTTCCCCCATCTACCTTACGCAGACAAGCCAGAAAGAATCCCTCTCCATCCAGCCGGTGCGGATAACACCGGTACCCATATCCACCCTTCTCCCCCCTTGTCTCCACGATGCCCCACTCCTCCGGCACATTCAATCGAAGTCCCTCCGCCTGCAAATCGCCCATCATCCAATCCAAAATATCTTCATCCTCCTGCTTCGAATAAGAACAGGTTGAATAAATCAAGATTCCATCCTGCCGCAGCGCCGGCCAGCAATCGGCTAGTATCCGCTGCTGCCGCTGCTCGCAAAGCCGCACATTATCCAGGCTCCACTCCCCGATAGCCTCCGGCTCCCGCCGAAACAGCCCGCTGCCGCTGCACGGCGCATCCACAACGATCACATCGAAATAATTCTCCAAACGCTGAAAATCTTTCGGGTCATTACTCGTAATAAAAGTCCCCGCAGCCCCCCATTTCGTCATGTTTTCCTGCAGAATATGAACCCGGTTACGAATCACCTCATTGCTCACCAGCATGCTATCCCTGGAAAGCAGCGACTCTATCAACGTCGACTTCCCGCCCGGCGCCGCACACAGATCTAATACCCGCAGCGGCCGCGAAAGATCGACAGCCTGCCGTAACGCAACCTCCAAAAACATACTCGAAGCCTCCTGCACATAATAAGCCCCCGCATGAAACCTCGGGTCCATCGTAAACGAAGGCCGCTCCGGCAAATAATAACCCCAGTTCGACCACGGCACCCTCACCGCACCCTCAAACCCCAACGCCGCCGCGCCATTACCCTCCACACCTCCTTCACCCACCTTCCCCGGATTCACCCGAATCGACACCACCTGCCTCCCTGACTCATGCACAGCCTCAAAGGCCGCCGCATCAAAACCCGGCAGCCCCTCCAACGAAGAAATAAGCTCTTTTGGTAATAAAGACAATCGAATAGAATTTAAACGCGCAAAGGTACCGCTTTCCACCCAATCCCCGCAAACGCAAGCCCCCCAATCACCCGCCCCCATCAATCCACATCATCCAGCAAATTCTCCGACCCCTCCACAAACTCCACCTTCCTCGGAGCCCTCGCCTTCACCAGCACCCCAATAAACAACACATGGCTAATAAACAACCCTCCATACAACGCCACTTTCATCCCCAGCTGCATCGCCTTTACTACAGCCAGATAATCCCCATTGACACGACGGGTAAAATATCCAGCCAAAGGATACATCATCACAGGAATAACAAGCGCTATCCCCATCAATATTACATGCCCCCACGACGCTTTCGGCGAAACATTCTTATATCGTATCCGCCAATAAACGATCGCCTCGAAAAAAACGACATAAGTCCAGAAGAAAAACAGAATCTTATACATCAAATCAAGCCGCCTTCCATATGCTGCTATAAGAAGAAGACTGTAAGTGTGAGTGATAATAGTGACTATACCCAGTCCAATCAGGAACCAAAACGGCCCCAGTATGCGTCCCTTTGCCATCCAGGTTTTATATTATAAATTCTTGATCTCCGCAATCAGCTCCTGCAACGCCTTCTTCGCATCCCCAAACAACATCGACGTCTTTGGCCGGAAGAAAAGCTCATTCTCGATACCCGCATACCCCGGCTTCATGCTCCGCTTATTCACGATACAAGTCTTTGCCAGCTCCACATCCAATATCGGCATCCCATAAATCGGCGAAGACGGATCATTCTTCGCCGCCGGGTTCACCACATCGTTAGCCCCCAGCACAATCACCACATCCGTAGTCGGAAACTCCTCGTTGGCCTGCTCCAGCTCCAATAAATGGTCATAGCTGACATCCGCCTCGGCCAAAAGCACATTCATATGCCCCGGCATCCGCCCCGCTACCGGATGAATTGCATACTTGACCTCCACCCCCTTTTCCGTCAGCAGCTTCTCCAGCTCATGACACACGTGCTGCGCCTGCGCTACCGCAAGCCCATAACCCGGTACGATCATCACCTTGTGCGCATAGCTCATCAGCATCGCAGCATCGCTGACACTGATCTCCCGGTAGTTCCCCTGCTCCTTTTGTCCGCCCTGTCCCGCAACAGCTCCTCCGCCAAAAGAACCGACCAGTACATTCTTCAGGGATCGATTCATCGCCCGGCACATCAGGATCGTCAGCAAAGTCCCCGCCGCTCCAACCAGGATTCCCCCCGTCAGCATCGCCTTGTTATCATAAAGAAAGCCGCCGCAAGCAGCCGCCACACCCGTAAAAGAATTGAGTAAAGAAATCACTACCGGCATGTCCGCCCCGCCGATCGGCAGGACGAAAAGGATGCCATAAACCACTGCCATCGCAAACACCAGGTAGAACAAAATCCGCATCTGAACCAGATCCGGACCCAAACGCGGTAAGACAACATTCCAGTCTACCAGACTCTTGAGCTCCGACGGATCGATCGACGGCGGCGCGCTCATCGAAACGATGACCCATCCGGCAACAACCAGGATCAGCCCGAACAACGATAGGTTGACCCAATGCTGTCCCTTAAAAGCATAATCCTTTATACGTCCATTCAATTTACCCCACGCAATGACACTACCGGCAAAAGATATCGAGCCAATGATCAAACCCGCAAAGATGATCACCAGCTCTCCCGCTGACTGCGATAGCACCGAGGCTGCATCTCCCAAAGCCGATATCGGAGGAAACGACACCCAGCCCCTTGGATCATGAGCCAGCCGGTTGAACTCCACAATCGAAATCAACGCCGCGCAAGCGCCACCCATCCCGTTGAACAGGCTTACCATCTCCGGCATCGCCGTCATCTTCACCTTCCTCGCGGCAACGGCGCCCGCCACCCCGCCAATCAATAATCCACCAAAAATCCAAATATGATTATGCAGCCGCACTCCCTCATCCTCGTATAAAAATATCGTCCCGAGTATCGCCAGTATCATCCCCGATGCAGCAATCAAATTTCCCCTCCTCGCCGTTGCCGGACTGGACAGCAGCTTCAACCCCAATATAAAGGTCACTGACGCCAACACATAAATGACGGTAAGGATATTACTTCCCATATAGCTATTTTCTCTTCTTGAACATTTCCAGCATCCGGTCTGTTACGACGAATCCTCCCACGACATTCAGCGTCCCCAGCACCACCGCCAAAAACCCCAAAGCCAGCGCAACATAATTGTCATCCTCCGCCTTCCCCATCACGATGATCGCGCCGATAATGACCACTCCGTGAATCGCATTGGCCCCGCTCATCAACGGCGTATGCAGCACCGCTGGCACCCGCCCGATTACCTCGATCCCCAAAAACACCATTAGGATGACGATATATACCATCTCCTGATGAACCCCCAGCCAGTTTAATAGATTACCCATGTCTATCTAAGTTTTTAATCTTTTATCATCCTATCCCTTCACCCGCTCATTCACCACCGCTCCCTCATACGTAATACAACACCCCTTTACCAATTCATCCCCCATATTGATCGATAGCCCCTTCTCCCCATTTACGATCAGCTGCAAAAAATTCAGCACATTCTTCCCATACAGCTTGCTCGCATCATAAGGCATCGTCGAAGCAAGCGCCGAATTTCCCACGATAGTCACCCCATCATACACCACCGTCTCATTATTCTTCGTCAGCTCCGTATTCCCACCCGTCGAAGCGGCCAAATCCACGATCACCGAACCACTCCTCATCGTCTCGATCATCGCCGTCGTCACAAGCACCGGCGCCTTCTTACCCGGTATCTGGGCCGTCGTAATCACCACGTCCGCCCTCGCAATACTCTCCGCAATCCTATCCTGCTGCGCTCTAGCATAATCCGCTGCCTGCTCGACCGCATATCCCCCCGCCTTCGACGCGTCCGCCGCTCCACCGACCTCGATAAACTTCCCTCCCAGGCTCATCACCTCCTCCTTCACCGCCGGTCTTGTATCGAACACCTCCACAACCGCCCCCAATCGCCTCGCCGTAGCAATAGCCTGCAGCCCCGCCACACCTGCACCCAAAATCAATACCTTGGCGGGCGGAATACTCCCAGCCGCCGTCATGAACATCGGAAAATAACGGGGAAACAAACCCGCAGCCACCAAAACCGCCT
>JAFDYG010000539.1 GCA_018267545.1 Bacteroidota bacterium | reverse complement strand
CTGTTGATTGTCGTTTCTACCTTTTTGAAGAACCTGTTTTACTATTGGTCTTCTTATATCTCCTCTCCTATTCGCAGTGCGACCATTACCTTTTTGCGGAATGATGTGTATGAGAAGATACTGGCTTTACCGATCGGTTATTTCACCGAGCGCCGGAAGGGGGATTTGATTTCGAGGATGACCAATGATATTTACGAAATCGAGTCGTCGGTGGTGAGTACATTGGAAGGTCTGATAAAAGACCCGCTGACGATCATCGGCTATTTGGCCTATATGATCTATTTGAGTCCGCATCTTTCGCTGTTCTTGTTGATACTGCTGCCGATTACCGGATTTTTGATCGGTCGCATCAGCCGGACGTTAAAACGTCAGTCGAAGGATGCTTCGGCGCGGCTGGGAGAAAGCTTGTCCGTATTGGACGAGACGTTGGGCGGGATACGCGTCATCAAGGGTTTTGGGGCAGAGAGTTTGCTCCGGAAGAAATTTGTCCATCTCAACGACAGTTTGTTTCGGATCCGGAACCGGATGAATGCACGTCGTGATCTGGCTTCGCCGTTGACCGAAGTGTTGGGTGTTGTCATTCTCACCGTGATTCTTTATTATGGAGGGATGCTGGTCTTTAATACGCACGGGAAGGACTTCACTGGCGGTGATTTGATTTCTTACATTGCGGTGTTTGCGATGCTGATCAATCCGGCCAAGACCTTGTCTACTTCTATTTTCAATATTCAGCGGGGTGCGGCGGCAATGGAGAGAGTTGAGGATTTGCTGAAGGCGCCGGTTACGATTCAGGATGACCCTGCGGCGGGGCGGCTTGCCGCTTTCAATTCGACGATCGAGTTTAGGAATGTCAGCTTCTCGTATGAAGACGCGGGGATCCTATCCGATATCAATCTGACGATCGAGAAGGGTAAAACGATAGCGCTTGTGGGAAGTTCGGGGGCGGGGAAGTCTACGCTGGCCGACCTGGTGCCGAGGTTTCATGATGTTACGGGGGGGCAGCTTTTGATCGATGGGGTCAATATAAAAGACTATTCGTTAAAGTCGGTGAGGGAGCAGATGAGTATCGTAACGCAGGAGCCCATTCTATTCAACGACACCATTTCGGCTAATATAGCACTGGGAAAGCCGGATGCGACCAAGGAAGAAATTATAAGAGCGGCGGAGATCGCCAATGCACACAACTTCATTATTCAGAAGGAGCAGGGTTACGATACGAATATCGGAGATAGGGGCAGCAAGCTAAGCGGCGGGGAGCGTCAGCGTTTGACGATTGCCCGGGCGGTGTTAAAGAACCCTCCGATCCTGATCCTGGACGAGGCGACTTCGTCGCTGGATACGGAGAGTGAGCGACTGGTGCAGGATGCGATCAATAAGATGATGGAGCATAGGACGAGTATTGTCATTGCGCACAGGTTGAGTACGATACGGCATGCTGATGAGATCATCGTGTTGCAGAAGGGAAAGATTGTGGAGAGGGGAACGCACGATGAGCTGATGCGCTTGCAGGGTTTTTACAATAAGCTAGTAGAAATGCAAGAAGTAAAATAAAAAAACCGGGCTTAGCCCGGTTTTTTTATTTATTGATCGATGTCTTCATCTTCGTCGTCATCACCCCAGCCTTCTTCGTCGTCGGGGCGGCTGCCGCCTGCTTTGTTGCCGACTTGTTCCTGGTCGCGGTCCATCTGTTCGATGGCTACGGGACGTTCGGTCTCGTCGCCGATGAGGTAGCGGGAGAAGTAGTCGGCCATGCGCCAGAAGAAATACTCGGTCATGTCTGCATAGCCGTGGCGTTGGCCGGGCAGCAGGACCAGGTCAAAGCGTTTGTTGGCTTTGATCAGGGAATTGGCGAGGCGGATGGTGTTACCGGGGTGTACGTTGTTGTCGATGTCACCGGTCGAGAGCATCAGGTGGCCTTTGAGGTTCTTGGCGATCTCGGGGTTCTTTTCGATGGCGTAGGTGAATGTAGTATCGTGCTTGTCACTGACTACTTCTTTTACGCCGTGGTGCTTTTCGCTCCACCAGCGGTTATAGATGGCGTTGTCGTGGTTGCCGGAAGAGGAGACGGCGACTTTGAAGAAGTCGGGGTAGACCAGCATGGCTGCGGTGCTCATAAAGCCGCCACCGCTGTGGCCGTGGATGCCGACGCGGTTGAGGTCGATATAAGAATAGCGGTCGGCGAGCTGTTCGGCAACTGCTTTTTTATCGGCCAGGCCATAGTCTCTCAGGTTGCCATAACCGTAGTTATGATACCATTTGCTGCGTGAGGGGTGGCCTCCGCGGTTGCCCAGGGTTACGACAATCATGTTCAGCTGTGCGAGGCGGTCCATCCTGTCCATGCTGCGGCCGAAGGCTTTGTTGACGGCTTCGGTTTGGGGACCTGGGTAGACGTACTCCATGATCGGATACTTCTTTGTCGAATCAAAATTGAAGGGTTTGTAGATCACGCCGTAGATGTCGGTGACGCCGTCGTCAGCCTTTGCCTTGAAAGGCTGGGGGAACTTGTAACCGGCGGCCAAAAGAGAGCTGAGGTCGGCCGTTTCGAGGTCCATGATCTTATGGCCGAGGCTGTTGTAGAGAGCGGATTTAGGGACGGAGTTGACGCGGGAGAAATTGTCCACATAGAATTGTTCGTCGTCGTCCATGCTCACGGCGTGGTCGAAGTCGCCGGAGTTGAGCAGGGTCAAACCTGAACCATCGAAATTCACTTTGTAGAGGTGAAGATAGTAGGGGTCTTCGTTTTGTTCGCGGCCGTTGGCAGTGAAATACAGAATGCGTTTTTTATCGTCGATACCTACGATGTCTTCGCAGTGGAAGGCGCCGCTGGTGATCTGGTTTTTGAGTTTGCCTGCTGCGTCGTAGAGGTAGAAATGTGCCCAGCCGTCGCGTTCGCTCCATTCGATGAGCTCCTTACCCTGGTCGACGAGGCCGAGGCGGCGGACTTCGACATAGGTATTGAGGCGTTCCTGGATCAGGGGTTTGGCGATGGTATCGTTTACGTCGATCTCACAGACATCGATGCGATGCAGGTCGCGGCTGGTGCGGGTAAAATAGAATTTGGAGTTGGTACCCAGCCAGAATTGGGGGCGGAAGTCGTCGTCGCGGCGGCGTTCCTGGGGGGGAGCGGACCAGATGGCGACGTCCTGGTCTTTGAACTGACCGATGGCAATCTGTTGATGTGTGTGCGCGGCAACGTCGAATACCAGGAGGTGTTCGATGGGGGCTTCTTTTTCGCCGGGCATCGTATACTTATATGTCTCGAGGGTGGGACGGGGTTCAGCCAAGGAGTTGATGACCCATAGCTCCTTTACCTTGCGCTGGTCGGCGCGGGTCATGGCGAAGTGTTTGGAATCGGGGCTCCAGAAGAGCTGGGCCGGTTTACGTTTGTCCTTATTCTTTTCCTTGTCGACGTTGGTTTCGCCGCCGCCGCCGAGGCCGCCGTTTCCGTGGTAGCTATAATACTCTACCCCATCGGTTGTCAGTGCGTGTTCGACGATGGTGCTGTCGTCTTCGTTCTTCAGCGCTTTTTCGTAGTTGGCGCGGTCCATCCAGTAGAGATTGAACCGGCGGCCAAAGACGATCGTGCTGCTGTCAGGGGAGACGTTGGCCCAGTTCGGTTTGCGTTTGGGCTTTTTGAAGTCGACGAGCTCGTTGAGAGTGCCGTCGAGGAGGTTATATTCGAAATAGAATACTTTTTTCTCTTTACCGGCGGGGGCAGGGGGAGCAGCTGCGCCGCCGCGTCTGCCGCCGCGGCCGCCGGTGGTGGTGACATCGCTTGTGGCTGCGGCCGAGTCTTTCTTTTCGACGTCGATGGAGCTCTTTACTTCGAACTGGATCCAGTTCTCGTCTTTTATAAATTTCAGGCTATCGAGGCCCAGGTGTTTGGCTTCGAAGGGGTCCTTTACGATGCGGGAGATGGCGGCGGCCAGTTTATCGCGGTCGAACATCGGTCTCTTTTCTCCTTTTACCGGGTCGACGACGTACCACTGTTTGCCTTCGGTCGTCTCATACATATACCAGAAACGGGAGCTCTTCTTTAGCCAGTGGGGGTCCACCTGGATAGAGAAGATCATCTTTTCCAGTTTTTTGGGGGAAAATCTAGCAGCGGCCTGATAATTGGCCGTAGTTACGGGGGGTTGCTGGGCGTATACATTAAACGTAGCCAGTACAAGTCCTATCAGCAGGATCCTGGGCATAAGCAGTGAATTTTGAATTCGTTAAGTAATCAAACTTTCAGCAAAGGGACTTACCAATATCCATACACGGTGACATTTGAGGATAAATGGATATATGAGAAATACTGGCTGGTAGACGAAAGTTAATGCGGTTTTCTTTGATATGTGCGGCAGAATTTTATTTTTACGGCCCGAAATCCCCTACCGATGTATTCAGTTCTATCTTTTTTCCCTCATTACTTCTACTATATATCGATAGCCCTGCAGGCTATCTGCGTAATCCATTGTTTACGCAGGGGTGGGAATACGCAAAAGTGGATATGGCTGATCGTCTTTCTTCCGGTTATAGGCAGCCTTGCATATCTCTTTACGGAGATCATTCACATACGTGACCTTAGTGGTTTTCAGGCGGGGCTTGGGAGCCTCGTCAATCCAGCGGGGAGGATTAAGCGGCTGGAGAGTAATCTGAAGTTTTCGGATACCTTCAACAATCGGGTGATGCTGGCGGATGCTTATATGCTGGTGGGCAGGGTGGATGAGGCGATCGAGCTATATGAGTCGAGCTTGACGGGGGCGTTTACGGAGAATGAGCACGTCATCAAGCAATTGATAGCGGCTTATTTTCAGAAAGGTCGGTATGCGGAGGTGTTGCCGCTGGCAAGGAAGATTTATAATCGTCCGCAGTTCAGCCGGTCGAAGGAGCATATTTTTTATGCCCGGGCGTTGGAGCTGACGGGAGATGCTGCGGGTGCAGAGCGGGAGTTTATAAAGATGAAGTCGCGTTTCTCGAATTTCGAGGCACGTTATCAGTATGGTCTTTTTTTGCAGCGTGCGGGGCGTGAGAATGAAGCCCGTGCTGTTTTTGAAGACATAGCGGGGGAAGCTTCGCATCTTAGCTCCAGGGAAAGACGGGATAATCATCACTGGATTGCAAAGGCGAAAGAGGAGTTACGCTAATGACCGAGAACTGGACTCCGTCCAGTTCGGCTTAAGAAAGCCTAGCTTATTTATTCATCATCTGCTTGGCCTCGATGCTCAGGGTGGCATGAGGAACAGCTCTAAGTCTTGCTTTATCGATCAGCTTACCGGTTACACGGCAAATGCCATAGGTCTTGTTCTCGATGCGCATGATAGCCTTCTCAAGTTGATTGATGAAAGTGACCTGGCGGCTGGCCATTTGGCTCAGTTGTTCTCTTTCCATGCTCATGCTGCCATCTTCCATGGTCATATAGCGAGCGTCATCATTGTCGCCGCCCATTTCATCTTTGCGGGTGATCAAACCTTGTAAATAAGCTAGTTCCTTTTTAGCTGCGTCAAGTTTGCGATTGATTAATTCCCTAAATTCGGTGAGTTCTGCGTCGCTGTATCTCATAGTGGGTCCAGTTTGTTCTTCTTGTGGAGTATCAAGAACTGATTTAGTAAATTCTGGTTCGTATTTGCGAACCGTTTTAGTTTTTATTTCCGGTATTACTACC
>JAFDYG010000538.1 GCA_018267545.1 Bacteroidota bacterium | reverse complement strand
TTATCCTCAATTTCTCCTGGTGGATTCCTTATACCCGGACTTTGTTCAGCTCGGAGATGTTGTCTTCGCTGTTGTTTTTCGGGGCGGTTTTTTATTATGTGGTAAAGAAGGATTCTCGCTGGCTGGTTCCCTTTCTGACTGGGCTTTTGTTTGCTCTTTCTTTTTATGCGCGGTTTCAGACGGCGTTTGCCATCGTGGGTTTTGGCGCGTGGATGTTGTTTTTTGAAAAGAAGTATTTGAAGCTGCTGCCGCTGGTGATTGGCTTTGGACTGGGGATAGCGGCTAATGTCCAGCTGGACCACGACTTCTATCATCAGTGGGTGTTTACTCCTTACAACTATTATAAGGTCAATATTCTGGAGGGCAAGGCGGCGGGTTTTGGGACTTCGCCTTTTATCGTATATATCGGTGAGCTCATCGGTATAACGTTTGCTCCGCCTATCAGTATCCTCCTGCTTTATTTTGGTTTCAGGGCGGCGATCGTCAAAAAGCTGTCCAATCCGCTGGTTCTGCCGGTGCTGCTGTTTATCGTAGGGCATTGTATCGTGTCGCACAAGGAAGACCGGTTTCTTTTTCCGGTGTTGAGTGTCCTGCCGATATTGGTCGGATGGGGTTTGAACGATTTGATAAGCTGGTATGAAACGAGGACACTGGGTTTTAGGAAGTTTTTAAAGGGGGCGGCGAGGTTTAGCGTTGGCTTGAATTTGCTCGTGCTGGTCTTGTTGTTTTTCACTCCGTATTGTCAGGCGTTGCATTTTGCGTGGCAGCTGAAACGTCATTTCAAGGAGGAGCCAGTGACAATCTATTCGGTTCCAAGGACGCCGTACGAGACGGATGGAGGACTGCCGTTTATGTATTATCAGGAGGGGATTCCGAACTATACCTGGCATAAATTTCTCGACTGTGATTCTATGCGGTATGCCGACGCTTCGGCGCGGTATTTTACGACGACGTATAATGATCTTAAACGCAATAAGAAGCTGCCGGATAGTTTGGGGTATGAGCGGGTGATTGTTTCGTCGCGGATGCTCTGGGGGGTGAATGAGCTGCTGGAATCGTTGGGGATCAATACGATCAATGATGTGTGGGTTTTGTATAAGAAGAAATAGTTTGTTATGCAACGCAAGAAATTTCTGTCTTTTATTGGGGTATCATTTTTTTCAGCTGTCATACCGAAAGTTATGAGCGCACAATCGTCGAAACCGGAAGAGCTGTTTTTTAAGGATGATGGGATGATTCCGAACAGTAAGTATCCGTTATTGGTGTATCGGGGGGCATTCGGTGCGAAGGGAATGGATGGAGCTGCCTGGCTGGAGCAAAAATTCGCGGCAAATAATTGGACAAATTCCTGGAGGAATGGAGTCTATCCGTTTCATCATTATCACAGCACCTCGCATGAGGTATTAGGGATTTATAGCGGCTCGGCGTTGCTGCATTTAGGAGGTGAGAAGGGGCAGAAGGTGGAGGTTCGCGCCGGGGATATTATCGTGATACCAGCGGGGGTGGGGCATAAAAATCTGGGGAGTGATGGATTGGGGGTGGTTGGGGCTTATCCTGATGGCAGGAGCTGGGATTTGAATAAGGGGTTACCGGGAGAACGGCCCAAGACAGATCAGAATATTGCGGCTTTGCCGGTCCCATCGATGGACCCGTTGTGGGGGAAGGAAAAAGGATTGATTAAAATCTGGATATAACTAAGAAGGCCCCGTTTTTCGGGGCCTTCTTATTATTTAGCTATTGCGTTATTGGGTTGAAAGCTGGCGTACCAGGCTCCCAGCGGTGTCAGGTTGCCGCCCGCGTCGATGAGGGCGGAGGACCAGAGTGGTGGGGTCTTCGGGTCACCTGAAAACCAGGAATAGCGTTTTACATAGGACAGCGCTTCTAGCCTGGGCAGCAGCTTTTTCATAAAGCCCAGCACCTGATCGGGGGTAAAGGCATTGTCGGAAAGCTTTGTCGCATTCCAGTCCGCTACGGCAAATTCTGTGATCCAGATATCTTTATTGTATTTATTGTGCAAGTCGACCAGCGTTTGAACGAAAGAGTTATCGTCCAGACCGCCCGGATACATGTGGACGCAGATAAAGTCTACGCGCTTGTTCTGGGCGATACAGGAATCCAGGAAGTCATAGATCCACTGACGGGTGGGCCAGTCAGCGGCGGGGCTGCCGAGGGGCAGGCCGATGCTTTCGAGCTGCGGCCAAAGTTTGAGCGCCTGTGAGACGGTCATATTGGATTGGTCGGCGCGGTTGGGTTCGTTAAAACCAAGGACGTATTTCACTTTGCCTTGTGCTTTTAGCTGCTGGACCGCGGAAATATTGGTCGGCGTTACGTTGGCGGCGCCCCAGAACATGGAGACGAATTCGCAGTTTTGCGGAGAAGGCGAAGGGAGTGGTGTACCCCAGGTATAGTACCAGAAGGCTTTTAGCGCGACGATGTCGCCGTTCCAGGTGCCGTAGGTCATATTCGTCGAGAAGTCGGCGCCTTTTTTGCCGGAGCCGGAGGGCGGAGTCGGCGGCGGGTTGTTGTTATTGTTTGTGGTGGAGTCGCTTGGTTTGTTGGTGGGCGAGTCGGTGTTCTTTTTGCAGGCTCCTAGCGATAAAAGTAGAGCTAGCATAGGGATCAAGTGTAAGCGGGTCATTCTTGGTTTGGTTTTTAATAGCTAACGGATTAATAATCAGATATGGCTGACTGTTAGCTGCAAGAATGGTGCCATACAGGAGGGCCCCTGGAGGGGGCTCACCGATATAGAGGAGATCAGTGATGTTCTCTGACGGCGCGGCCGACGGCTTCCAGATTGGGGATCCGCATTTCCTCGTACTCACGGGAAATCATGATGCCGGTGGCGCCGCCTTCGAAGGCTTTTTTAGTGGCCTGGTAGACGCGTTCGGGGTCATCAGGAGGACTGCCGGGTACGTCGAAGCCGATGCCGGCGATGATCTGGGTCTTGCCCTGGGCGGAGGCTACGCTGCGTTTGACCTCGCGATAGACGAAGTCGGGGGAAAATCCCTTTTTTGTCAGCTCATCTACTTTTGGCTCGACCTGTTTGTCGTAGCCAAAGATGTCGTAGTAAATGTTCAGGGATTCCTCGAGGCTGAGCTCGCTGAGGATGGTGCTTTTGAAGCGATCGAGGTACCAGGCTTTGATGCGGGGGGCCAGGATTTCGTGATAGAGAATCAGTTTTATAAAGTCGGAGTAGGGCGCCATCTCGGCATAGCTCATTTCGGCGCGGTAGACGACGTCCCAGCTCGTTGGCTGCTGGTCTACGTGCCAGCCGACATAGGCGGAGGGCTTGATGGCTTTGATGGTAGTGTACATGCCGCGATGGACGTCTTCGCGGGACAATCGATATTGGTATTGCCAGGACAATATTTCCGGGTAACGGATGATATGACGCAGGTAGAGGGTGTAGACGCCTTCCGGTGGTTTGGGCGCGTTGCTTTTCAGCTGCTGCACATATTCATATAAAAGGCGGTAGCCTTCTTTGGCGCGTTCGGGGTCGATGCCCGCGGCTTTTCCTCTTTCGACGCAGTGGGGACAAAAGCAGGTAGGAGCATCGTTGTTCCAGGGTAGGATGATGTTCATCAGCGGGCCCATGCGTTCGGCGCCCCATTGGAAGGCGTCGAGGTCATAGTGGTTGAACAGGTCGGCAACGATGGCTTTCCAGAACTCGCGGTAGTCGGGGTGACCCCAGCACGCACGGCTGCCGCGTTTGCCGTAGACGTCTATCGTACGGACCTGGTCGAAGTTTTCGACGGCGCGACCGGAGCCTTCGAGGATGCGGGCGCCTACTTTTATATTTCGGTCGCGTGAGGGCTTGATCATTTCTTTAAAAAGGTCCCGGTCGGCAAACTGAAGGCTGGGGTCGGTTGGTTTAACGCGGAGGGAGGTGTTTTTAAAATATTCGTCGTGGTGTTTTGTCCAGACCATCGGGAGCTTGCCGCGGAGGTCGAGGGGGGGCTTGCCGTGGTCGGGTGCCTGTTCTTTTATGGGTTGGCCGAGGCTGTTTGTATGGAAGGCGTGGCTGTATGGGAATACGGTGTTGACGGCTCCGGTGCGCTGGATGAGGTCGAGGCAGGGGCCGATGCCTTCGTAGAGCATGGAGTGGGGACTCATTTGGATGCCGACGAAGGGGGATGTGGCGGCTGCGCCCGCGGGTGCGGCGGACAGTGGGTGAAGTATGGCGGAGGGAGCAGCGGCCGTTCCGGCCATCGCGGGGATAGCGCCCGGGAGTGTGCTGGCGGCGAACACGGCGCTCAGCTCGCGTAGGAATTCTCTTCTGGTTTTCATTGCTTGTAAATTCCGGATTTTGGAGGAGGATGGATTTGCGCTTTTTGATAGAAATTACGCGAAATTTGCGCCATGGAATTAGGAATCAGCACTTTTGGAGAAGTCGTACCGGAAGGAGTTGCGGGTAGGGCTTTGCAGTCGCATAAACGGATGCAGGAATTATTGGCGGAAGCCCGACTGGCCGACGAGGTTGGTCTGGACGTATTTGCGGTGGGGGAGCATCATCGTCCCGACTTTATCGTCTCGGCTCCCGAGGTGGTGCTGGGGGCAATTGCGGCGGTGACGCAGAAGATACATTTGTCGAGCTCGGTGGTAGTATTGAGCAGCGCCGACCCGGTTCGGGTGTTTCAGAATTTCTCGACGGTGGATCTGTTGTCGGGCGGCCGGGCTGAAATACTAGTGGGACGTGGGTCGTTTATCGAATCCTTTCCTTTGTTTGGCTTTGACCTCGATCACTATGACGAGCTGTTTATAGAAAAGCTGGATATGCTGATGCGGATCAATCAGCAGGAGGTTATTACCTGGAAGGGAGAGTACCGGCCGGCGATACGTCAGCAGGGTGTTTACCCCCGGCCCTATCAGGCATCGTTGCCCATCTGGATAGGAGTAGGAGGTACGCCGGCTTCGGCGGTCAGGGCTGGCTCGCTGGGATTGCCGATGGCGTTGGCGATACTGGGCGGTAAACCTACGCAGTATGCTCCTTTTGTAAAGATGTATCGTGAGGCGTCGAAAGAAGCGGGGCATGGGGTGTTGCCGCTGGCGATCAATTCTCAGATGCATATCGCGGAGGATTCACGTACGGCGGCCAACGATTTTTACCCTTCATATGAATATCTGATGAACAGGGTAGGACGTGACCGGGGATGGTCGCCGATGACGAGGGAGCAGTTCGAGTATTTGCGTTCGCCGGAAGGTCCGTTGCTGGTGGGTAGTCCGGAGGAGGTGGCGCAAAAGATCATCTATGAGCACCGGCTTTTTGGACAGACAAGGTTTATGGGGCAGATCATCAAGGGAGATCTGGCGCATGAAAAGATATTGCGAAGCATCGAGCTGTTGGGGACAAGTGTGCGGTCGATCGTAGAAAAAGAATTGGGGAAATAGTTATCTCTCGCTTAGTTCTTTTAGTTTATTCAATCCTTTACCGAAATCGCGGTCGAGATTTTTTTCGATGACGCCGAAGAGCTTGACGATATTCATGGGGTAGGGAGTGGCGCTGGAGATTCCCCAGACGGCACGGGTGCAGCCGCCTTCGGGTGCAATGCGGATGTAGCCGTCGGCTTTGCCTTTGATTGGGCGGAGGAAATTGATCTCGGAGGTGACTTCGGAGTGTTCGGTAATGCTGCGAAGGGTCTGCCGGCCGGCGCCGACGTTCTTTTCATCGCTTTCCCAGGAATACGTAGCGCCGGGTGTGCCGTCTTCGCCGGTAATCTGCTGGCGGATATTGGGGTCGAGGCCAATCCAGGGGCTCCATTCGTTCGATGCTTTGAAGGTGTGGATATGGGACCAGACCTTGTCCATCGAAGCCTGGATGAGTATAGATTTTTCGAATTTCCATTGGGTGCCCACGGCTGCCGCGACAAGCAGAAGGAGGACGATGATGCCGACGAGAATGTACACTACGATCATGGTATAGGCGTTTTTACTAATATCCGACAAAAATTTCAGATTTAAGTAGTTTTTAACGCAGTAGATTTTGTAGGCCTATGCTTACTTGGGGAGGGGAGTCTTTAATTTGCGCAGGAGCTTATTAGCCGCTGCCAGCTTTCCAGGTGCAAGTACTTTTCCGTCTAGCTTATTAAGTTTCTCGCTAACGGTAAAAGTAATTTCCTTTTTGGTGAGATCACTCTTATGTTTGATGATCTTTTTCATGATGATAAAGTTAAAGATTTTTTCGTTTAATAAGAAACGCATTGACTTTCAGATTTTTACTAAAGAAGACAACGTCGCCATCGATATAACCATAGATATCGAATTTTAAAGAAAGCTCCGTCAGATTTAAACCGAGAGCCATCCGATAAAGACGAGTTCGTTCTGGCGTGCTACCTTCGAAAATTATCCAGCTCGGTTTGTGTAAAGGCTACTCTTTTTCGAATGGCCCCTTTTTTTCCAGTGCTGACGAAGTCAAATATGCTAAAACTCCCAGACGCCTCGATGTCTGTATACACCTCGTATTTCATAGAAAGCTAATTGTTTTAGTAATTTACAATTGGAATCGACATTGAAAAAATAGAATTGTCCCCGTTTTGTATCTTCGCCCGCGATGCAAATCAATGAATTCTGGCAGCTGCTCAAGCAGCAGATAGCGGCGACCGACGCCCTGCAATGGATTGCCATCCTTACGGGCGTTGCGGAGGTGCTGCTCGCCCGGATAAACAATATTCTTCTCTATCCCGCAGGGATTATCAGCACGGTGCTGACGATGTATATTCTCTTTGTATCGGGATTGTATGCCGATTCGCTGCTCAACTGCTATTACATGGTCATGAGCGTCTATGGCTGGTGGTACTGGACGAAGAAGAAGGACCGGCCTGCGGTGGCTATTTCTATGTGTGACGCGCGGGAATGGGCGATTGTGGGGGCGATTGTCGGGGGAGGATTTGCCGTGCTTTATTTTCTGCTTAAAAACTATACGCCTTCTACCGTGCCTGTTTGGGATGCGTGGGTCAGCGCTACGGCCTGGGCGGGGATGTGGCTGCTGGCTAAGCGGAAGGTGGAGAACTGGGTCCTGCTCAATATCTCCAATATTTTTGCGATTCCGCTGCTCTTTTACAAGCAGCT
>JAFDYG010000537.1 GCA_018267545.1 Bacteroidota bacterium | reverse complement strand
TTTATTTAAAAATTCTCATTGAAAGCGAATGCTGGGGGAGTCGTTTGGGGGAGATTAGGCGTGGGCGAGGTAGTAGTCGTGCATGAGGAGGAAAACGCGGTCTTTGAGCTGGTCGACGGATTCGCCGGGGAGGGGTGTGATGGGGTCGAGGAAGTGCATGGAGAGCAGGGAGGGGCGGAAGTAGATGGGTTTGGAGGCTGGCATAACTTTGCGGCTGTTGAAGAGGACGGCGGGGATGATGGGTTTGCCGGTGTGGAGGGCGAGGCGGAAGGCGCCGTTATGGAAGGGTTTGAGGGGTTCGGGGGTTTTGTTGCGGGTGCCTTCGGGGTAGAGGCACATGTGGAGGCCCATGTCGAGGGCTTCTTTCATTTTGGTGAAGCTTTCGCGGCGGGAGGCTTCGTCTTTGCGGTCGACGAGGACGCTGCCGGTGCGGTAGAGGAGGCCGAAGATGGGGATTTTGGCCATTTCGATCTTGGCGATGGTTTTGTTGCCCTGGCCGGGGATGCCGGGGGAGGTGATGGGGACGTCGATGAGTGCGTTATGGTTGCAGACGACGATATAGTTTTGGCCTTTGGCGAATTTTTCTTTTCCTTTTATTCGGAGGGGAGTGCCGGCGAGGGGGAGGAAGACGCCCATCCAGACGCGGGCGAAAGAGACGAAGCGGGTTGTTTTTTTAGGGTCGGGGAGGGGGTAGCAGAAGAGGAGGAAGGGGACCATGAAGATGAGCATGGTTGCGATGAAGATAAGGATGACCCAGATGGCCCAGATGCGTGCGAGGATGTCCCAGGGGGAGAATTTTTTGGATGGTGTGGTCATTGTCGATGATTTGGCGCCGGTTATTGGGTATTGGGTTTGGATTGGGTGGGGCTTTTGCGGTTGTGGCGTTGGGTTTTGGATGCTGGGTTTGGTTTGGGGGCGGGTTATTGGAGGGACCAGTCGACGGGGTCGATGCCTTGCTTCATGAGCCAGGTGTTGGCTTTGGAGAAGTGTTTGCAGCCGAAAAAGCCTTTGTCCGCGGAGAAGGGGGAGGGGTGGGCTGCTTTTAGGACGAGGTGTTTGGTTTCGTCGACGAGGGACTGTTTTTCCTGGGCGAATTTGCCCCAGAGGAGGAAGACGGTGTGCTCTTTGAGGGCGGATACTTTGGCGATGACGGCGTCGGTGAATTCGGCCCAGCCGATTTTGGAGTGGCTCATGGGTTCGTTGGCGCGGACGGTGAGGGAGGCGTTGAGCATGAGGACGCCTTGTTCGGCCCAGTGGGTGAGGTTGCCGTGGCTGGGGATGGGCATGCCGATGTCGTTTTGGAGTTCCTTGAAGATATTGATCAGGGAGGGGGGAGGGGGGACGCCTTTTTGGACGGAGAAGCTGAGGCCGTGGGCCTGGCCGGGGCCGTGGTAGGGGTCCTGGCCGAGGATGACGATCTTGACTTTATCGAAGGGGGTTGTGTTGAAGGCGTTGAAGATGAGGCCGCCGGGGGGGTAGATGGTTTTGTTGCTCATCTTTTCCGCTTTCAGGAAGGTAGTGATTGATGCGAAATAGGATTTGTTGAACTCCTGTTTCAGTACTTCTTTCCAACTTTCTTCGATTTTGACGTCCATTGGTTGTGATTATGAAGGGCCGAAGATAAATAAAAGAGGGGTTTGGGGACTTGGCGGTTTTTTTTTATTTTTGCCGCCGCTTCAGGGCGTGTGTTGCGCTTTGGGTGTTTTGACCCGGTAGCTCAGCTGAATAGAGCAGCTGCCTTCTAAGCAGCAGGTCATTGGTTTGAATCCAATCCGGGTCACGAAAGCCCTCAAATCGCTGGATTTGAGGGCTTTTTAATTTCGTCTTCTTTTTCAGTCTTTTTAAAGCGCTTACTATCAGGACTTGTTCGGTTTGAAACTGATCGGGTATGCACGTTGGAGAATTCAAACCATGTGCAGGCAACTTGAAGACAAGAAAGCTTTGATGTCCCTTGCGGTCGGCATTTTTAAAGAACAATTCTTCTAATTCAGTCCGATTAATTTTTCTGTATAGTCAACCATGAATAACGGGATATTAAGCAACCCTTCATCTTTTTTCAGGTTTCTCAAAGAGAACCGAAGGCGGATGAGAGGATTATATAACTCATTATAAACAGTAAGACTTTTGCTGCGTATATTCTCGTCAGACTTGACCTCAATGGGAATTATCTCATTTTTTATCTGAATCAAGAAGTCCACTTCTGCCTGATTTCCTGAGTTCCAGTAGCGGGGGGTAACTTCGAAATGAGAAACCAGATGCTGCAGCACGAAGTTTTCAGTCAATGCACCTTTAAATTCTGTAAATAGCCGGTTGCCTTCTCTTACAGCTATTGGGTCCAAAAACGACAATCTGCGTAATAGTCCTACATCGATCAAATAAAGCTTAAAGGCAGACAGGTCGTCATAGGCTGAGAGGGGCAAGCCAGGTTTTGATACTCGAAAAATTCGATGAACTAAACCTGCATGTGAGAGCCACAGTAAAGCATCCTCATACTCTCGGGCACGAGCACCATGTCTCACGGATTGGTAGAGGAATTTCTTATTGTCCCTAGCTAGTTGAGACGGAATGGAGGCCCATAAATGGCTGATCTTGGGAATTTCCCTGTTTTCAGCATGCTTGGAAAAGTCAAGGGAATAGGCACTGAGTATATCTTGTAAGACCTGCTGTGTTTTTTCGGTATCCTGCTTTTCCAGCAGTGCTACAATAGCTTCCGGCATACCTCCGGATATAAAGAACAGTTTCAATTTATCAACCAAGGGGTGAAAGAAAATGTCTGGAATGGGCTCGATTTTGTCGATGCTCTCCAGAAATGCAAACAAGTTCGGATCAGCAACGGATAGAAATTCGGAGAAACAAATTGGGTGCAGATGCAAGAAATCGACTTTACCAACAGGAAAGGAATTCCCTCGTGACATTGCAACACCCAGTAATGATCCTGCACACGCTATAGCATATTCCGGGGCATTTTCACAGAAATATTTTAAGGTATTCAATGCCTCATTACATTCCTGTATCTCATCCAATATGATGAGTGTATTTTGGGGTGTAATAGCTTTCCCATGTACCAGGGAAAGGTTCCGAACAATACTTGGAATGTCTTTGGTATTCTGAAAAAATTGCTTGAGGTCAGGTTGTTCCTCAAAATTGAAATAAGCTACCTGCTTAAACTCGGTATCACCAAAATGCTTTAAAAGCCATGTCTTCCCAACCTGCCGAGCCCCTTGCAGGATCAAAGGCTTACGGCCTGAAGCTTTTCTCCAGGTGGATAGTTTCTGCTGTATGGTTCTTTTGATCTGCATTTCACATTTTAAGTGCCGAAAGTGTGAAAAAAATCACATAATTGGCACATAACTATGTAAAAGTAATATTTTTTTGTGATAGAATGACCATTTAATTCTCGATTAGCATTTGCCAAAAACATTGGCTCATAATGGGCTCAGTTGGCTCACAGATGGTGGCTTATCACAGATTAAGTGCCAAAAGTGTGATAAAAATCACATAATCGGCAAATAAGTATGTGAATAGCTCGCACTTAACCGGGTGAAAATCTTCAAATCCTCCCTCAACTGGTTTGAAAACATTCCACCCTGGTTCACGAGAACCCTCGGCTATTGCCGAGGGTTTTTTGCATTCATGAGTGATGCGAGCTTGCTCGCATGAGCGAATGGATGCAAAAAACCAGGCCCGACGAAGGAGGGCCGGAAGGTTTTCGGGTAAGGCTCTCGCAGGAGTCTTTGGATGGCCGGAGGCAATCCAATCTGAGTCACAAAGCCGACCTGACGATAGTCTGGCTGGCTTTTTTGTTTGGCGATTGCGTTTTTTCTATATTTTTAGTCCAGACCTAATAACTTTCTATGAAACAAGGATCTTCACGCAGGCGGTTTTTGGGCCTTTGGATAGGCATCAGTATCGCGGTTATTCTCTTCGGCGTTTGGTTTTTCATCAGGACATATGTGGTTGCGGCTTATAATGTGCCCACGGGGGCTATGGAGAAGACAATTCCTGTTAAGAGCAAGGTATTGGTGAGCAGGATGGGATATTTGCCGATCAAGAGAGGGGATATCGTGGTGTTTCATTTTCCGGCGGGGGATACTGTTATTAACTTACCGGATTACCAGTCCATGCGGCCGTATTATGATGTGCTCCGGGAACTGGGAAGGGGGAATGTCGATTCGGGCAGGCAGATTGTGCTGGCTGATCCGGAGAATTATCCGCTGGACATTCGTCCGGTGAATAAGCGGGAGAATTATTTAAAGCGTTGCATTGGTGTGGCGGGGGATACGCTGGAGATGCGGGATGAAATCGTATATATCAATGGTAGGGAGCACGCCTGGCCATCGGAGGCGGAAACTTATTTTCATGTCGTTACCAACGGACAGCCGCTGGACGAAGCGAATATAAAGGCGCGGTATGGCGTGGATATTACCAATGCGGAGGAGGTTCGTCCGGCTGGGGCCGGTAATACGACGGAGTTCGAGATGCTGCTGACATGGAAAGCTCGGGAAAAAATGCTAAAAGATGGCTTTGCCCGGGAGATCAGCACGGAGATAGACGACTCTAGCTACGGTGTTTTTCCCTATGATGGGGGGCATCGGTGGACGAGAGACAACTATGGTCCGCTGTGGGTTCCTAAGGCGGGGGCGTCGATGCAGCTGACGGCGCTCAACTATCCGATTTATGAACGTATTATTCGTACTTACGAGGGTAACAAGCTGGAGATGCGGGACGGTAAGATCTATCTCAACGGGCGCGAAGAAACTAAGTATACTTTCAAAATGAATTATTATTGGGTGATCGGTGACAATCTTCATGGGTCGCAGGATTCGCGGTACTGGGGTTTTGTGCCGGAGGATCATTTGATCGGGAAGGTATCGAGTATACTTTGACAAAATACGGGCAGCGTTACACTGCCCGTATTGGTATAGGAAGGTTTAAGCTTCTAAAATCGTAACGACTCGTTGCGCTACGCCTGTTGCGGAGGCGGGGTTCTGGCCGGTAACCAGCCTTCCGTCGGTAATGCTGTACGCCTGCCATGGAGTGATACAGCTATAGTCGGCGCCGCGATCCTTCAGCTCATTTTCCAGCTCGAAGGGAACGTCTTCCCTTGCGTAGTCGAATTCTTCCGTAATGCTGAAGCCGGTTACTTTTTTACCGCTGACGAGATAAGAGCCGTCGGTCAATTTGACGTTTATCAGACATACGGGCCCGTGGCAAACGGCGCTCACCACCTTGCCTTTCTCGTACATCGAGGACAGTATTTTCTGAACGGTCGGATTGTCGGGCAGGTCGGCCACGGGGGCGAGACCACCGGGTACGAATACGGCATCGTATTTATCTATCGACACGTCTTCGATCTTGCCGCTATTCTTGAATTTAGCCGGTCCTTCGCCTTTCAGGAAGGCTTGATTGATCGACTCTTCCGGTTCAACCATTTCGATAGGCGCGTCGCCGCCTTTGACGCTGTAGACGTCGATTTCATATCCCTCTTTTTTAAAAACTTCATAAGGGTGGGCCACTTCGGGAAGCAAGTTTCCTGTACGACGTTTTTTGGGACCAATTATGCTGGTGCTGGAGACGACAAATAAAATCTTTTTCATGATCTGGCTATTGATTGTTTATTGATTAACCCAAAATTAGAATGCGCACGGTTAATCAACCAATTACCCGATTGATAGGTAGTATCAAAAAACTGATAGATAGTCAAAAGACGCTTGTGAGAAACCATTAGCTTTGTATCGAATGCAAGTGTCGCCCTCCATAGAGCTGTCAGGTCTTGTCAGGCATTATCTTTTCCTGGATATAGGGGAGGCGGCTGTGTTGAAACTGCGGCTGTTTTCGGATGGCTCGACGGGGATAGTTTTCAATTCCAGCTCCTGTCTTTTTTGGGGAGGGGGGCGTCTTCCTGAGGCTTTTCTTTATGGGCAGATTACGGAATATAAGGAGGTATATTGTCAGGGGCCGGCTCAGCTGGCGATCGTTGTGTTTCATTCACAGGGCCTGAGCCGGTTGTTGAATGTTCCGGTTAGTGGGCTAAATAATAGCGTCATTCCGCTTGGGGAGATTTTTGGCGTGGACGGCATGACTTTGCAAAAGGGGCTGGGGGCTTCCGGGGAATTGAGCGAGAAGGTAAGCCAGATTGAGGATTTTGTCAGAAGGATGCTTGTTGGGCATGGGATTGGGGGCGACCCGCTGGTCGCAAGCGCGCTGGATGTCATTCAGCGATATAATGGGGTGATTCATATCGAGGAGCTTACGGGTATTGTAGGCTGCCAGCCGCGGCAGCTCGAACGTAAATTCAATGCGGCGGTTGGGCTTAGCCCTAAACATTTATGCAATATCGTTCGGGTGCATGCTTTTATCAAGCTGCTGCAAAGTGAGGATGGGGCCAGCCTTACGGACTGTGCGTATGAGAGCGGGTATTATGATCAGGCTCATCTTATTCGGGAATTCAGGAAGGTTACGGGACTTACTCCGTCTCAGTATATTAAGAAGGCTACGCCGCTGGCGGTCAATTTTCTTCAGTTGTAGTCGAAGGGGGAAGGGGCTGTCGTATTTGTACAATTTTATTTGATTGGTTTGGGGCATTTTTGTGGTATGGAAAAAATTAGTATTGCAACTGCCCAGTTCGAACACCGTAGCGGCGATAAAGCCTATAATCTCGATGTTATCGAACGCATGACTGCAAATGCCGCTTTGCAGGGGGCAAGGGCCATCGCATTCCATGAATGTTCGATCACTGGGTACACGTTTGCGCGAAGGCTTTCCAAAGAGCAGATGTTGGAGCTGGCCGAACCGATTCCGGAGGGGCCTTCGGTAAAAAGGCTGGCGGCTATTTCCGGGAAGTATGGAGTGGCCGTTCTTGCCGGTCTTTTTGAGAAAGACGAGAAGGGCCGTCTCTTTAAGGCCTATGTCTGTGTGGACAAGAATGGGGTCGTCGCCAAATTCAGGAAGCTGCATCCTTTTATCAATCCTCATATTACTCCGGGCAGCGAATACTGTGTATTCGATCTTTTCGGTTGGAAGTGCGGCATTTTGATCTGTTATGACAACAACATTATCGAGCATGTGAGGGCAACGCGGTTGCTGGGGGCTGAGATTATCTTTATGCCGCACGTCACCATGGGTACTCCTTCGCCGCGGCCGGGAGCGGGCTTTATCGATCCGCGGTTATGGGAGAACCGGGAGGCGGATCCCACGTCACTGCGTCTGGAATTCGAGGGGATGAAGGGGAGGCAGTGGTTGATGAAATGGCTTCCTGCGAGGGCTTATGACAACGGGGTTTATTGTGTCTTTTCAAACGCGGTGGGGATGGACGACGACCAGGTAAGAAATGGGCGTTCCATGATCATCGATCCTTTTGGGGATATTCTTTCGGAATGTACGGAGCTTGGGGAGCAATTCGTCATGGCTACGCTTATTCCTGAGAAGCTACAGCAAGCTGGGGGATACCGTTATATTCAGGCTCGTCGTCCGGAGCTGTATCGGGATATCATCGGGCAGGAGCATCGGCCTGAGCAAAAGGTCGCCTGGATGACGGGGAAATGACGTTCGGCGATAATTGCTTTCATTGGTCGATAAGTTTTGCGGTGGCGGGCTGGCGGGTGGATATTGGGGCAAAACTAACCAGATGAAAAAGTATTATTTAATTCTCGCGGGCCTGATTGCTTTTTATGGAGGAGGAGTCAGTGCGCAGCCGCCGGTGCGGCTGAACCCTTTGTCGGCTACGTTGAAGAATGAAGTGACGCAGCTGAGGCAGGGTACTTATTCGGTCGTATCGCTGCAGCTGCCGGGTAGTACGAAACCATCCGATTATTATGTAAAGAGAACGGCGAATACGCTTTTGCTAAACGGGGATATTGTTGTGTATGATTTTACCGTAAAATCTATCATGAGCTATAGCCGAAACGATGATACGCATACGTTCGGTAAAGACGACCTCTATCGGTGGCCGAATGGAACGGTGCCGGTGCAGCTGGACAACTCCGTATTCCAGTCCAACTATTATCTTATCATAAAGTCTGCGATCGACTTTTTCAATTTCAATACCGGTATCGTTTTTAAAGAGCATACCAACGAGTCGGAATGGCTTGTCATCACCTGTGTAGATGATGATGGAAGTGGAAAAGGCGGTTCTACGGAGGTAGGACGGCAGAGAAATGGGAGCAATATCCTTCGTCTGACGAAGGGGAAATTCGATAAGGGCACCGTTCTTCATGAGCTGATGCATACGCTGGGTTTCTTTCATGAGCAGGCCCGGCCCGACCGGGATAATTATATCAGTATTCAGTGGGACAATATCCCGTCGGGGAATAGCAAGGATTTTCAAATGGAAGACGATGGGACCGCTCATGGGGCGTATGACTATTGTTCCATCATGCAGTACCCCGCTATGGCTTTTGCCGTCGATAAGACCAAGCCTACTATCACCTGCAGGACCAATGGCGTCTTTACGGCCTGTCCTGCCTGTATGGGTGTTCAGGCTGCGCTGACACAGACGGACCTCAACGGTCTGGACGAATTGTATCGGGGTATCGGGATTAGTCGTTTTCCGTGTCAGATCCCTTTTGTCTCCGCCAGGGTGCCGATTCAGGGTTGTGTGGGTGTGAGCGATGACTCGATTCGGGCGAAATGGGATTACTACCGGGGGGCGCTTGGTGATTGCCAGTCGGGGCAGGTTACGCTCGCGCTTTTCGGTACCAACTACGTCACTTTCGAACACGGGCAGGTCTATCATTCACCGCATGGGGTTCATGCTATATATGGGGATATCTACCAGCTCTTCGTGTCGACGAATGGGATGGGTGGGCATGGGCTTCCGATGACCGACGAGAGTGATATCAACGATGCGAAGAAGGGCCTGAGCAGCTGGGTGAAGGCGGGGTATACGAGGTTTAACCGGTTCGAGAAGGACGTCATTGTGTGGGGGCCGGTCAAGAAGGCCAGGGTGCTTACGACGGAACAGTTTAACGCCGGGCCGAATCCGCTGGCCAGTCCGGTGATAAGAAAAGATGCCATTATCAAGAAGGTGACCCCGTAAAGCATTACCTGCAATCGTATTCATATCCCCAGATGGGGCTTGTTACCTGTCCTGTCCGGTTCGATGTGGATTCTATCAGGCCGTTGCTTGTAAAAGCGTAAGTAAATAGTCTTGTTTCGGAAAGGGGGCAGGAGCTCTCCTGCCTGGTAAGGAGGTGTTCGCTGTAATAATAGGGAAGCTTGTAGTATACATAGTTGGCGTCTCCGTCGGCATAATACAGGAAATTAAAGCTTCGCATGGGGTTTGGCATCGACCCTTCATAGCTGAATTGTGTTTTGCATATGGGCTGTTGATTGAGGCGGTGCTCTACGGATTGAATATCGTTACCCTGCCAGGTAAGCTGGTGGTCATAGATATGACCGCTTTGGCTTGCGGCATTTTCTTCTCTTATGTTGGTGAGCTTTCCTTTGTCATAAGTAAATATTAGTTTGCTGGCGCCCAAGTTGAGTGCAATTACCTGTCCGCTGGAATTGTATTCGAGCTCTGAGCGGTAATACGGATTTAGTATAGGCTCTTCTTTTCGGAGCAGTCTTTTTTGTTTGTCGAAAAATAAGGTATAGCCGGGATAGTCTTCGCCTACTCTGACGATGGTGTCGCCGGGGAGATAAGTAACGGGAAGTTTTGTTGTGCTTCCGACGTAAGTAATGGCAGAAAATCTGCAATCGGGTTCCTTGTTTTCTTTTTTACAGGCCCAGAGAAGGGGTAGAAAAAAGATCACAGATATGGCGAGCATCGTGTTTTTCATATTTCTAATGTAGGCATTTTTTTGATACTGCAATCGATTGCAATTTCGTCTATTTTACTGCTTTGGGCGTGCAGGAGATGAAAGAGGGCGAGCCGGCATTGATCGAAAATGTGTACATTAGATCAGTAATTGAACGAATTGCTTGTGAAAATTATCTGTACACATGAGGAGGAGAAGGCCCTGCTGGCGGGGGTTGCAAGAGGCGATGAGAATGCCTTTCGCACCTTGTTCCATGCGTATCGTCCGGGGGTCTATGCGGTCGCTCTTAAATTGTTGTCTTCTTCTTCGCAGGCGGAGGATGCGCTGCAGGAAATCTTTCTCAAGATATGGCTGAACCGGGACCGGCTGCCGGAAATCCAACATTTTGCTTCTTATCTACATACGGTGACGAGGAATCACCTTTATAACGTACTTCGACGGCAGGCGTATGAAGAGGTTTTTCTACGGCAGCTGGCGCCTCCGGACGCGGTAGCGGAAGACGTATTGTCTCCGTTGTCGCTGCGGGAGCTGCGGGAAATGCTGCAAGGGGTGTTGTCCACGCTTACGCCTCAGCAGAGGAAGGTATTCGAGCTGAGCAGGCTGGAAGGCTTGAAGCACGAGGAAATTGCGGAGAAGCTGGTTATATCCCGGGAGACCGTAAAGAAACATATCGGCGAGGCGTTGCGCGTCGTTCGGGAGAAAATGATGAAATACAGGAAAGCGGCAAAATATTTTCTTTTTTTATACCCCTTCTTTTTGGTTGATGTGTCTATGATGGAGAAACACATCATCTTATGGCTCCTTACTCTCCCAGGCTGACATATTTATTAGAACGTTATCGTGATGGCGCGGCTACACCGGCGGAACGGGCGGAGTTGATGGAGATCCTTCGTACCGGAGAGATGGAGGAGCCTGTGCGGCAATGGCTGCTGGAGACTGTTCAGCAGACCTTTGGTGAGGGCGGGAAAGGGGATGATGAATTGGGGGAGGAGAGGGCGGAACAGCTGCTTTCGGGGATTTTGCAGGCGGGGAGGGTCGCGGATGGTTTGGCCGCGGGGCGGCGTGCGCCTGTGAGGAGGATGACAGTGTGGAGGGTGGCGGCTGCGGCGTGCTTACTTTTACTGGTGGCGTTTGGTGGGTATCTGATTGTGGGGAAGAAGAAGCCTGCTGTTTTTGCCGTCAATAATCGGGGCCCAAAGCAGGACGTTGCGCCGGGGAAACATGCGGCGGTGCTGACGCTTGCGGGTGGGCAGCAGATATTTCTCGACAGCGCTCAGAGCGGGACTGTCGGCCGCCAGGGGAATGTGACGGTTATCAATATGAAGGGGATGCTCAGCTACCAGGGACTTCCCGCCGGTGCTGCCCCGGAGTCTACCTACAATACACTCACTACTAATGCGGGGAATCAATACCAGCTAATCCTGCCGGATGGGTCCAGGGTCTGGCTGAATGCGGAGTCTTCCATCCGCTACCCGGTGAGCTTCGGTAACAAGGAGAGAAAAGTCGAGATCAGCGGAGAGGCCTATTTCGAAGTTACGGCCAGCGCCAATCACCCGTTCGTCGTACAACACGGCTCTGCAGTGGTGCAGGTGCTGGGGACGAGTTTCAATATGAGCACATATGAAGATGAAGCTGCGCTGACCACTACGCTGCTGCAGGGTTCCATTCGTTTCGGGCGTGGACCTGGGGGGCGTCTGATCCGTCCCGGACAACAGGCCCGGCTCGACGCCAGCGGGGCTCTTACTGTTGTCGATGACGTCAATACCGAGGAGGTGATTGCCTGGAAGAATGACCTTTTTTATTTCAGGGGGGCCGATATGAATTCAATTATGCGGCAGCTGACCCGCTGGTATGGAATCCGGGTGGAAGGGAATACGCATATTCCGGAGCGTTTCTATGCAAAGATACCGAAGAGCGCAAATCTGACCGAGGTGCTGAACGCCTTTTCGCTGACGGAAAAAGTACATTTCGAAATCGAAGGGAAGACGGTGAAAATTCTGCCGTAGGGCTTTATTATAAAGCCGGAATCCTGACGCCATCAGGACCCGGCATTGTCGGATCAATGTAACATGTTCAGTGTATCGCCACACCGCCTGACAGCGGGTAGCTATTATTAATCCAAACGAAACAAAGTTATGGTATCGATTGCAATTTGTCAAGATCGTGGGAAACCGCGATCATTCAACTGCCTTAAGATGAAATTAACTGCTTTTCTTCTACTTGTCTCCATTTTGCAGGTAAGCGCCAGGAGCACTGCACAAAAGATCACCCTTTCCGAACGGGAAGCTTCTCCTGAAAGGGTATTCGACCGAATCGAGCTTCAGACGGGCTATAAATTCATCTACACGGAAACTTTCCTGCAACGGGCGAGGCCGGTGACCATCCATGTCAGGAATGCGTCGCTGGACGAGGTGCTTGCTGCTTGTCTGAAGGACCAGCCTTATACCTATACGATATTGAACCGCCTGGTCATCATTAAGGACAAACCGGAGGCCAAGGCTGTCCTGCCGCCGCCTTTGCAGGATGTCACCGGGAAGGTGCTGGATGAAAAGGGAAATCCTGTGGCCGGGGCGACCATCACCGTAAAAGGCGGAAAGATGAGTGTAGTAAGCGAGACCGACGGCTCTTTCATCTTGAAAGGCATAAAGGAAAATGCGGTGATCGTCATATCCTTTACCGGTTATCAGACGCAGGAAATAGATACAAAGAACAGGAAAGATATTACCGTTCAGCTGGCGATCAATGTGAAGGGGCTGAATGAAATCGTCGTCGTGGCGTACGGGACTGTCCGGAAGAGCGACCTGACCGGTTCGGTCTCGCAGGTGAAGCCTGCGGAGATCACGTCCTATCCCACGAACAACGTGATCAATGCGTTACAGGGGAGGGCTCCGGGTGTCCAGGTGCAGCAGAACAACGGCGCACCCGGCGGGGGGATCAGCGTTCGGATAAGGGGAGCCAACTCCATCCTGGGCAGCAACGAGCCGTTGTACGTCGTAGATGGCTTTCCTTATCCGAGCAACCCTACTTTTATCCAGCCGGGGGATATCGCTTCGGTGGAGATATTGAAGGATGCTTCTTCTATCGCTTTATATGGTTCGAGGGGCGCTAATGGCGTCGTCCTGATAACAACGAAGACCGGGCGGAAAGGCAATACCACGGTCGATGTCAGCTCCGGCTATACCGTGCAGTCACCGATGAAGAAGATCAAGCTGATGAATGCGGGGCAATATGCGCAGTTCTACAACGAGCAGGCGGCCAACGACGGGCTTAGTCCCTATTTCACGCAGCAGCAGCTGGATTCGTTCAGCAAGGCGCCTTCGACGGACTGGCAGGCGCTGGTGATGCACAAAGCTCCCATGTATACCAACAATGTCACTATCAGCGGGGGGACCGATAAAACGACTTTTTCGATGTCGGCCGGTTTCTTTCGCCAGGAGGGGATCATCCGCAACAGCAATTTCGACCGGTATACGCTTCGCGGCATGATCAATCACGACATCAGCAAGATCTTCAGTGTCTCGTACAACATCTACCTGACGCGGGGACAGGGCCGCAATCAAAATTCGGGGTCGGGCAACAGGGGCGCGGACCTTATCTCGGGGATGCTGGATGCGCCTCCGACTTTGAGTCCGTATAATTCCGACGGCAGCTACCGGAGGTTGAATACCGCTTATCCATTTATCTCCAATGCAATCGTCAATCCGCTGGTGACGATCAATAAGGTGAGCGATGGTTTTAAAGCCGACAATGTATTTTCTGTGGCTGCATTGACCATTAGGCCCTTTGCAGACCTTTCGATCCGTGTTTCGGGTGGAATCGAGAACGTCAACAGCCGGACGGATACCTACTATCAAAGAGAGCCGTCCACGAACCAGGTGGGCAGCGCGACGGTGGGCACTACTCAAACCACGAGTCTTCTCAACGAGAACGTCGCTACCTATAACAAAGGGTTTGGCGCTCACCGTCTGTCCGTTACGGCGGGCTATACCGTTCAAAACTATGTGCAGACGGGGATGAGCGGGTCGGGGACGGGATTTCTCAGCGATGTTACTCAAACCGGCAACCTAAGCTCGGCGGCTACTCCGGGGATACCCTCCAGCTCTTATCAGAAATGGGTGCTGTTCTCTTTTATCGGACGATTGAATTATAGCTATGCCGACAAATATCTTGCGACGGTTAGCTTTCGTCGTGATGGGTCTTCCCGTTATTCGCCCAACAGCAAGTGGAGCAATTTTCCGTCTGCAGCGCTTGCGTGGCGGATTTACAATGAAAGCTTCATGAAAGACGTCAAGTGGCTTTCAGACCTGAAGATCAGGGCCAGCTACGGCGCAACGGGAAGCACGGCCATCAATCCCTATGCGACGCTGAACCAGCTTGCTTCTGGCAACACGATCTTTGGCGCCGATAATTTATATACCACCTATGCTCCGGGTTCCACCTTGCCCGGTAATTTAAAATGGGAGACGACCAACCAGTTCGACGCGGGTGTGGATGCCGGTTTCCTGGCCGGGAGGCTGCGGCTGACGGCGGACGTCTATCTGAAGGATACGAGGAATTTGCTCAACCAGGTCCAGCTGCCGGCGTCGATGGGGTATAAGACCACTTTGCAGAATGTCGGACAGGTCAGGAACAAGGGGCTCGAGATCGCGGCGGAAGGCGATATCTTCAAAGGGCCGGTGAACTGGACCGTTGGGGCCAATATCTCCTTCAACCGGAACAAGGTCGTGAAGCTATACCAGGGACAGGATATTTTCGGGCAGAGCCTGTATACCGGCAACCTGAACGACAATGTCAACATTCTCCGCGAAGGTCAGCCGATGGGCAGGTTCTATGGCTACCAGGAAATAGGATACACTGCTACGGGGAATATTCAGTATGCCGATCTAAATAAGGACGGGCAGATTACGCCGGCGGACAAAACGTTTCTGGGCAATCCCAACCCTACCTTCATCTACGGGTTCAATTCGGTTACGTCGTATAAAGGCTTCGAGCTGACCGTATTTATTGCGGGCTCACAGGGCAATGAGATCTTCAATCTCAACAAGGCGGGCACCCTCGACGTCGGGATGGGATTGAACGAACCGGTGGACGAATTCTACAATCACTGGACGCCCACCAATCCCAATGCAAAATATCCTAAGCCTTCGCGATCGATAACGGGCAATATGTCATCCCGGTTTGTAGAGAATGGCTCCTACCTGCGATTCCGCAACATTCAGCTGGCCTATAACTTTCCGGTCAACAAGGCAGCGGCCTGGTGGCGGAGCGCCCAGCTGTATGTCAGCGGTCAGAACCTGATCACCATTACAAAGTATTCCTGGTATGATCCCGATGTCAATACGTATGGTGGCAGCAATTCCATAACACAGGGCATCGATTATTACACCTATCCTACCTATAAATCCGTGACAGTAGGGATTCGCTGCGGATTTTAATTTCTAACCTTTTACTTTCCAAATATGAAAAGATATTACCTGGCAACGATCTTCTTTTTTCTGTCGCTGGCCGGCTGCAGGAAGGCACTGGAAGAACATCCACAGTCCATTGCGGCGGAAGCCTTTTACAATACTCCGGCGGAGGTCGAAGCCGGTCTTGCAGCCATTTATGGACCATTGCGCGACCAAAATAGCCTGGGTGCGCTTTACCAGACGCAGCTGGAGTGCTATGCGGACTATATGTACGGCCGCGGCAGTCATGCTGTCCTCAACAACTACCAGGGTCTGGACAATACCAATATTACCCGTGTAGCCGGATTTTGGGGTTTTTTCTACACCTCTATCCGGAACGCCAATATCATCATCCAAAAGGCTCCGCTGGCCAAATCGGTCGCGAACCCGGATAAATCGAAGTATATTGCCGAGGCGCGGTTTATGCGGGCGCTCGACTATTTCTTCCTGGTTCGCAACTGGGGAGGGGTGCCGTTGAGAACGGAGACCAATATCGACTCTATCAATCTGAAGAGGAGTGCGGCGGCGGATGTCTTTGCGTTTATCGTGAGCGATCTCCAATATGCGGAGAACAACCTGCCGGATGTTCCGCGGCTGACAGGCACCCCTTCGAAATGGTCGGCGAAGACGGTGCTGGCCGATGTGTATATGAACATGGGGCAGTATAGCAGTGCGCGTGACGAGGCGCTTGCGGTGATCCAGTCCAAAAAATATTCACTGGTGAGCGTGTCGGCGGCCACCGATTTCGATTCGAAATTGTATGGGGCGGACGTTACGGGCAGCACCGAAGAGATTTTCTATTTGAAATTCGCCCGGGCTCCCGACCTGCAAGGGAACTATTATCCTGTGTATGCCTTCTATCCCAATAGCGGGTATTATCCGCCGGGAGGGTTTTACACTTTCTATAGCGATTCGGTCAACAATAAGGTTTTGGCGGGCTGGAACCGGAGCGATCTCCGGTACAGCTGTAATTGGTACGGTCAGACTTTTGGTCTGGGGAATACGACCGTTCTGAACCGGAAGTTTATCGACAAGGGCGCGGTGACGGCGGCGGGGAACGACTACCCGATGTATCGTTATGCAGATTTGCTGATGATCTATGCGGAGGCGGACGCGCGGGCAAACAATGCAACGACGGCGGATGCCATGGAGAAGCTGAACATGGTACACCGGAGGGGGTATGGGAAGAATCCGCTGACGGCGGATCCGACGGTGGACTTTCCGCTGGCGGGATATCCGGATTTGAATTCTTTTATCAATCTGCTTGTGAAAGAGGAAGGGTATGAGGATTGTTCCGAGGGCAAACGTTGGTTGTATCTCAAAAGGCTTGGCCTGGCCAAGCAGGTGATTATGGATATCAAGGGCATTGCCGTAGCGGATAAACATTTGTTGTGGCCCATTCCGACGACCGAATACAATTATAATAAAGCGATCAATCCGGCAACGGATCAGAATCCCGGCTACTAAATTTGAAATCTATGCAAAGGATGATTTTTGTTTTTGTTTGTTTGCTGTCGGGCCGGCTGATGGCGCAGGACGGCTATGATATTTGTGTGTATGGCGGGACTTCGGCGGGGGTTATTGCGGCGTACACGGCGCAGAAGATGCATAAGAGCGTGATCCTGGTCGAGCCTGGGCGGCACCTTGGCGGGCTTAGCTCGGGGGGATTGGGGTATACGGATATCGGCAATAAATATGCGATATCGGGTTTGTCGCTGGACTTCTACCGGAGAGTCGGAAAGCACTATGGTACGTTCGAGCAGTGGATTTTCGAGCCGCATGTGGCCGAAGATGTTTTTGCCCAATATGTAAAGGCGGCGGGTTTGAAGGTTTTGTATGGATATCGAATTGCGGGGGCGACGAAAAGCGGTGGAGTGATAAGAAGTGTGAGGCTGGATGGGGGTGGGGGAGCGCGTGAGATAAGGGCGAAGGAATATATCGATTGTTCTTATGAGGGCGACCTGATGGCAAAGGCGGGTGTATCCTATGTGGTAGGGCGCGAGGCCAATAGTGTCTATAGCGAAACCTATAATGGGGTACAGCTTCGGGAAAAGCATCAGTTTCCGGATGGTGTGGATCCGTATAAGACGCCGGGCGATCCTTCCAGCGGGCTTTTGTACGGTGTCAGTCCGAAGACATTGGATCCCGCGGGTACGGGAGATAAGAAAGTGCAGACCTATAACTACCGGATTTGTCTGACCAATGACCCGGCGAACAGGATTGAGATCACCCAGCCTGAGCGGTATGATGCTGCGCGGTATCAATTGCTGGTGCGCTACCTGGCGAAGAAGCCTGTGGGGGATCTCTGGGGTTTTTTGAAATTCGATTTGCTGCCTAACCACAAAACGGACATCAACAATAACGGCCCGTTTTCTACGGATATGATCGGCAATAGCTATGACTACCCGGAAGGCGATTATGATACACGGAAGAAGATTTTGCAGGAGCATATCGACTATACGAAGGGGCTGTTGTATTTCATCGGGCATGATCCGCAGATGCCCGGGCATTTACGGAAACTGATGCTGGAATGGGGTTATCCCAGGGATGAATACACCGACAATGGCAACTGGACCCCGCAGATTTACGTCCGGGAAGCCCGGCGGATGGTAGGCGCGTACGTTATGACGCAAGCAAACTGTGAAGGGAAGGTCAGCGTGGAAGACGGCATCGGTCTGGCGGCCTATACCATGGACTCTCACAATTGTCAGCGGGTGGTGGTGAATGGGATGGTCAAGAACGAAGGGGATGTCCAGATCGGAGGTTTCCCGCCGTACCCTATCGCCTATCGGGCCATCATTCCAAAGAAAGAGGATTGCAGCAATCTGGTCGTCCCGGTTTGTCTTTCCGCCAGCCATATTGCCTATGGTAGTATCCGGATGGAACCGGTGTTTATGGAGCTGGGGCAGTCGGCTGCGATTGCGGCCGGTCTGGCGATCGACGGACATCAGGGGATCCAGGAGGTGGATGCCGGGCGGATCAGGGCGATCTTGAAGGACAATCCGCTGGCGGATGGCAGCACGCCGGAGATAATCGTGGACAATGACGACAAGGCTCGTGTAACCGTAACGGGAGATTGGACGAAGCAGCGACAGGACAGCTATGGATTTTCCCGGCTGGCGGATACGACGGCGGATGGGGAGAGCAGGTCTGTGCGTTTCGCCGTGGATGTGGTGAGGGGCGGGATGTACGACCTGTATATTTATATCCCGAAGTTGAAGACGATGAGCTCGTTTACGACGGTGCTGGCGGGAGGTAAGGAGCTAAAGGTTAAGACGGGCGGGTTGTTGGTTGAGGGTCAGACTACGGGGCAGTGGGTATATGCGGGGAAGGCGGAGCTGCAGGCGGGAGGAAAAAACAATTTTGTGGAAATCAGCAATAAGGGGGCGGATGGGACTGTGGTAGCGGATGCGGTTTTGCTGCGGCTATCGGCTCAGTAGGGGATTGTGATGAGGACTTTGACGCCGCGGTCGCTGGATATTTTGAGGGTTCCTTCCAGCTGGGTTACGAGACCGGTGATGAGGCGCATGCCGAGGGAATTGCTTGCAAATGCGTTGAATTTTTCGGGGAGACCTTTGCCGTTATCGCATACTTTCAGCTGGAGGCTGTGGGGAGAAGGGGAGTGGAGGGATACGGAGACGTTGCCGATGCCGGTGGGGAAGGCGTGCTTGATGGCGTTTGTAATGAGCTCATTCAGGATCAGGCCGAGGGGGACGGCCTGGGAGACGTCGAGGGAAACGGGTTCTATGTTTTCTTCGAAGAGGATGCCGGAGGTGTTATAGATATCCTTGAGGTAGCAGATGAGCTCGGTAATATAATTCTGCATGTCGATTACCGAGACGTTTTTGGATTGATAGAGCTTCTGGTGAATCAGGGACATGGCTTGCATACGGCGCTGGCTGTCGCGGATGGCCAAAATGGCTACCTCGTTGTCCAGGTAGGCGGATTGCATGTTCAGGATGCTGATGACCATTTGCAGGTTGTTCTTTACCCTGTGGTGGACTTCTTTGACCAGCCAGTCTTTTTCTTTGAGCAGCTGGTTGAGCTGTACGTTTCGTTGGGTGATGAGGATGTTTGCTTTCCTTTTTTGTTTGTATTGGATGTATAGAATAGTTCCGAGGGTAAGCAGCAGGACGCTGGTAATGGCCGTCAGGTTGCGGGTGAAACGGGTTTGGTCGAGGTTGGCTTGTTTGAGCTGGTCTGTCTGGACCATGGCTTTGATCGTCTGGTCTTTTACGCGGATGTCGTTTTCTCTTTTTTCCGTTTGGTACTGGACTTCGAGGTGTCTGATTTCGCTGGCTTTGGCGGCGTTGAGGGTTGTATCGGTTATCAGGCGTTCTTTTAGAATTTTGTCGACGGCGGACTTGTAATTCCCTTGTGCTGTGTCGAGGGAGAACCAGAGGTTGTAGTTGCGCGCCAGGCCGATATCATCATTGATACTTTCCATGAGGGTCTTGTTGGCGTTGAGGTATTTTAGCGCGTTTGTGAAGTCTTTTGTGGCGATGAGATATTTTATTATCTCCTCGTAGTAGCCGTTTCGTTTAAAGACGTCGAGGTTTGGGTCTTTGGCTTTAGTGATGAGCTGGTCGTAGTAGAAACGGCCGTTGTTATATTGTCCGAGGACGGTGTATAGATTGAGATACGTTTTGTAGATATAGCCTTGCGTTTCGAATCGGTCCGTATTGGGCTTCGTGTGTTTCTTTACGATCGCTTTTAAAAAGCTCAGTCCTTCCTGCGGCTGTTTCATGGCTATATATGTTTCCACGACATGGGACGTCAGTCCATAGACGGTCTCGTTGTCGGATTCTTTTTCCGCGATGCGAAGGGCATTCATAAAATGGGGCAGGGCGGCCTTCGGGTCATTCATTTTGAAGAGCGTGAGCCCTACGTTATTTTCTATTTCGCAGATCTGGAGGCCGTCGTTCGAGTTGACATTGGCTGTTTTGAGCGCCATCAATTCGTATGAGAGGGCCTGTTGATAATTGCTGCGAGCGTAATAGAGCTGTCCAAACATATCATAAACTCCTTCGAGTCTTGGGTAGTTGGAGATTTTGTAATATTTGAGAGAAATCTCTATTTCTTTCATCGCGGTGTCATACATGTTGACGAGATGATGAAGGTCGGCCAGTACTTTGTAACAATTACCCAGGTCGTTTATGGCGCCGGCTTTTTCGAAGGCTGTTATTGCCTGGTGGATATAGGCGGTGCGCTGGCTGATGGTATTGTACTTGAAGTCATAGTCGTAATAATTCGATAGCTCGTAGTAGGCCTTTCCCAGGGAGTGGTTATCCCTGCCGTCTTTCAGAAGGTCGATTATGGACAGGATGGTCTTTCTCCCTTCTTCGGTCTTGCCGGAGTATCGGAGCAGGAATGCCTTTGCCATCATTATTTCTGTGACTGCGGAGGGTAGCTTTTTCCGGTTATTCAGCTCTTCGGCCTGGGTAAGGAGGAGGGCTGCCGAATCGAAATTGGTCGGATGATCGTAGCTGGAGATTGTATGGTATTCCGCCAGGCTGATCAGCAGGCTGATTCGCTGCGAGTCTTCGCGGGCGGACTTTAGTTGGTTTAAAAGGGCGGTCCCTTCTTCCCGGGTGAAATATTGGGCGTGAGCGGAAATGCAAAAAAAGAAAAGCAGCAGGCCTGGTATTGTTCGGGTCATTACAATATGATAATTCATATAAGATAAAGAACAATTGGCAAAATTTTCTTTTTTTAGGTAAATTCGTTGACTTCTTTACTATCTCCACCCTGGATTACGATTTCACTCAAAAACTATCAGCTTATGAAATTGGCAACAATCCCGTTGGTGATCCTTCTGCTGTATGTGAGTTCGGCTGCGTATGGCCAGATTACGCTAAAAGAGAAGAATGCCTCGCTGGATAAGGTTCTTCTGGCTATTGAAAAGCAAACCAGGTATGTCTTTTTGTACGATGCGGGCGAGTGGAAGGCGGGCCCTATTACCATCCATGTAAAGAATGCTACGCTGCAGGATGTGCTGGCAAAGTGTTTTGCCGGACAGCCGATGGTGTTTACGGTGGTGGGGAATAATGTGTTGTTGAAGAGGGAAGAGCAGGTGGCTGCTCCGGATGTTTCCGAAGTGAAGGTGCGGGGAAGGGTTGTGGATGAGAGTGGGCAGCCACTGATGGGCGTCACTGTCATGAACAGGAGGAGGTATAATGGTACGGAAACGGATTCGAGCGGGGCCTTTGTTATTACGGGTAGGAAGGGGGATGAGGTCTCTTTTAGTTTTGTTGGATTTCGGGATCAGAGGGTGCGGATTGGGGACCGGGCGTATGTGAATGTCTTGCTGGCTGTCAATCCAGCCAGTCCCGATCAGGTGGTGGTGATCGGATATGGCAGCAGCAAGAAAAAAGATTTGACGGGGGCTGTTTCTACGGTTGGGGTCCGGGAGCTGGGGGAAGTCCCGTATAATACTTTCGATAATGCGCTTGCGGGGAAGACGGCGGGTGTAGAGGTTACCAAGACGGATGGGACGCCGGGCGGGATGGTCAGGGTGAGGATTCGCGGGTCGAGCTCGTTTTTGGGTGGTAATGACCCGTTGTATGTGATCGATGGGGTGCCGGTGCAGGTCCGGTATAATTTTATCGACCCGGGATTCGCCGTTCCAAGTCCCAATGGAAATCTGGCCGGTAATGGTTCGGGCAGCGGCGTGGCCTTGTCGGCGTCGTTTATAAATTCTTTGAATAGTCTGGGCGGGGTCAATCCGGAAGATATCGAGTCGATCTCGGTGCTGAAGGATGCGTCGGCCACGGCCATCTATGGGTCCAAGGCGGCCAATGGGGTTGTGATGATTACGACGAAGTCGGGGATCGTCAATTCGCCGGCCCGGGTAGCGGTGGATTATTCTACTACGGTCAACTCCTTGTTCAGGTCGCCGAAGCTGCTGAATAAGGAGCAGTTTATGATGCTCCTGCGGGAGGCGGCGAGAAATGGGATGGACACTTATAAGTCGCAGGGGATTACGTCTTATAGCTCTCTGTCTACGATCGTGGACAGCCCGAACTACTTTGGTACGGCGAATGTCGATTGGGTCAGGCAGGTGACGCATACGACCGTTTCGAATAATGCAGGGGTATCTGTTTCGGGAGGAGGTCATGCGTCGAGATACTTCAATTCCTTTTCCTATACGAGCACCCCGGGTGTGCTGCGGGGGACCAACTATCAGCGATTTACGGCTAAACTGAACCTGGAAACTTCGGTTGGGGCGAGGGTGAAAATTTCCTCCAATCTGCTGGCAGGATTTGTCAACCAGGACGTCAGCAATGGCGCCTATATGCAGGCGATGCTGGCGAGGCCGGATATCCAGCCAAGGGATTCTACGGGGCGCTATGCCAACTTCAATGCGCTGGGCGCTTCGATCCGTGGACTTGTCAATCCGGCGGCGCTTGTGACGGCTACTAACAATGGAAAGACGCTGAGTCTTTTGGGCACTCTTTCGGGGACCTATGATCTTACCAGGAGGCTCCGCTTCAGGACTGCGGTTTCACTGAATTTACAGCATTACAATCAGCGGAATTATCTGCCCAGCTATATCGATCAAGCAAAAGGCGGGAACAATAGTCCAAACACGGGTGGGATAGGAAGTGAGGCCAATAGTCGATTTATGGACTGGTTCCTGGAGAATACGCTTAGCTATAATCAGCAATTCAACAAACACGGGGTGAATGTAGTGGCAGGGCAGTCTTATGAAACGACTAAATACAGCTGGTTCAGGACGACGGCGTCGGGGTATCCCAATGACAACTTTTTAAATGGTCTGTCCTCGGCAAGCACGGTGGTTGGTGTTGCGGGGGACGAGCCGCGTTCGCCGCAGAGCTACCTGCTTTCCTTCTACCTACGGACCAATTACAGCTTTATGGATAAGTATCTGCTGACCTTTACGGGGCGGGCGGATGGGTCATCCAAGTTCGGTCCTAACAATAAGTACGGCTATTTTCCGTCGGGGGCTGTAGCATGGCGGGTATCGCGGGAAAGTTTCCTGAGACGTGTGCGATGGATCAACGATATCAAGCTAAGGGGAAGCTATGGGCTGGTGGGGAATCAAAATATCGGCGATCAGCTGTATCGTGCTTTATACAATACTGTTTCTTATACGGGGGGGACCGCTTTACTTCCTGTACAGATGGGTAATGCGAGCGTCCGGTGGGAACGTACGAAGGAAGCCGGTGCGGGGGCGGATGTGTCGCTGCTGGACAACCGGTTGAATGCGACCTTCGATTATTATAACCGGAATACGGACCACGCCCTTCTGAAGCTGCCGATTTCCGTCAGCAATTCCTTCCCCTCTTTGCTGCAAAATGTTGCGGGTTTACGAAGCAGGGGTTATGAAGCGAGTATCGGCGGGGACATTATTCGGAGCAGGGACTTTAAATGGACCGTTTCCATTAATGTCACCTGGAATAAGACCATCGTGACCAGGCTGGACAGTATTGCAGATTTGTCGCAGATTACCAGTCCGTCGGGGATCGAGGCAAATCCGGTCAATAGCATTCGTCCGCAGCTGACCATCCTTAAGAAAGGTCAGTCGTTGGGAGTGATGGCGGGCAATTATATTACCGGGGTTATCAAAACGCAGGCGGATATCGATGCTTACAGCAAGTTGATCGGGATCTATGCAAGATTTTACCCGCCGTTGTTAGGCGATCCAATGTACAGGATCGATAGCGACCCGGCGTCGTCGAACTATCTGGGTCCGTTAAAAAATCAAATTATCGGCGTTGGGCCTCCAAAATATTATGGCGGCATGACGCAGGAATTCAGCTATAAGAACTGGGGCCTGGACTTGTTTTTTGCCTTTTCGCATGGGGGTCATCTGCTTTGGGCGCAGCACGTAGCGGCGACGCAGTTCTTTGGTCCCTTCAATGCCCCTGTTTCGATCTTCGGTCGATACACGGCCGGGCAGACTAATGGTAATCAGCCGCGGCTCGATCTGACCAGTGTCAATTACACCGCTACGAACCTGGATGTATTCAGCTCGTCCTATTTCAAGCTAAGGACCGCTACGATCAATTACCGGTTCGGGGAGGCGTTGTGGATGAAGAAGGCTGGTGTGAGCGGGATGCGGTTGTTTATGTCGGCCACGAATATCTTCATCATTACGAAATATCCGGGAAGTGATCCGGAAGTATCGGACGACCCTTATTTCGTGGGCGGCGGGTATGTGGATGCCGCGAACTATCCAATTCTCAGGACATTTACATTCGGATTAAAAGCAATATTCTAAAATGAAACACACTCATCTTAGCTTATCGGTCTTCCTGGCGGCGGGGCTGTTTTTCGGGGCCTGCAAGAAGCAGCTGAATGTCTATCCGACTACTTCGCTGGTGGATGGAAATCTGATTACGGATCAGGTGAGCGCCCAGCAGGTGCTGAATGGGGTTTATTATAGATTTGTCGCTTCCACGGGCACTTCTACCACATGGTATTATTTACAGGAGGAGGACCCGTCGGTGCTTGCGGGTGCGATCCAGGTTTTCGCCATAGCCAGCTTTTACAATCATGTGCTGAAACCGCCGACTGATGACCCGGGCATATGGAGCTATGGGTATAACCTGGTGGAGGCGGCAAATGGATTTGTCGAGAATATGACGCCGGTGACGTCGGTGGGGGCTGGGGTGAAGCAGCGAATGCTGGCGGAGGCGAGGTTTATGCGGGCTTTTGCGAACGCTGAGCTGCTGCTTTATTTTGGTCAGTACTATGATCCGGCGAGCTCGTATGGGATCATATTGCGGGAAAGGTCGGCCAATGTGGACGACATTACGCTTCCACGGACGGGTGTTGCGGCTGCTTATACGTCGATCCTGGCGGATCTGGATGCGGCTATCGGTGGACTGCCGGCGTTGAACACGAACATTTACTCCGTGAATGCGGGTACGGCCAAATTGCTCAAGGCGCGGGTTTTGATGAACAGGGGGGCGGCGGGGGATTATGCCCAGGTGATTAGCTTGACGAAAGATATTATTAGTACGGGGCCCTTTGTTTTGGAGGATAGCCTGAAGGACATCTTTTTGACCAAGGGTTTCAATAGTAAAGAGGTTATGCTGGGGATTCAACCTTATTCGGGAGAGACCAGGAAATACACTGCCTATGTGGGGTCGAGGAATGCTATTACAGGGTATTTGCCCGACCTGCTGGCGGATGATGCGAGGAATCAATGGATGTATAAGATTGTTCCTAATGGTAGCTCGAAAGACTATCGATTGTCGAAATATTATTCGGGAGATTTTGTCGCTCCTAAACAGACGCCGTTGAGCAGTAATTGTTATGCTTTCCGGCTGTCGGAGGCATATTTGCTGGAGGCGGAGGCGATGACGATGTCGGGGGGCGATTTGGCGGGGGCGAAGGCGTTGTTGAAGACAGTGATGTCGCATGCCGGGGCGGGTGTTTCGGAGGTTGCGGCGGTGGATGGCGCGGTGACGGCGGAGGCGTTACAACTGGAGATCATCAAAGAGAATCTGCGGAATTTTGCGTATGAGAATGGGGTGGATTGGTTTGCGTTGAGAAGGCTGCCGTTGGGGACGCTGCAGACGATCAATCCGAGGATTAAGAATAAAGATCAGCTTCTGCTGCCGATTCCGGTTGGGGAGCTTACGTTGAATAAAGTGGTGCAGAATCCCGGATATTAGGGGTCGGTGACGTTGGGAGTTTAAAGAGCCAGGCGATCGGTCAAATCAAAAAATCCTCTTTTTTAAGGATAGGAGGGACCGGGGAGGAAGGGTATTTTGTGGGTATGAAAAAAACATTAGCCATTTTAAGCAGCCTGTTGATCATCACGGGCCTTAAAGCACAGACACCCAATGCGCAAAAGGAAACCGTCAAGCCTGCGGCCGATAGCCTTGTCAAGAAGGGCGCTGCTGTCAAGAGCCCTGCGGCGATAAAGGAGCAGAAGGAAGCGAAGCTTGCTCCTGCTTCTTTAAAGTATGCGCCGGCGACTTATAAAGCGGCTCCTGCGAATAAGGAGATTAAAAAAGCTGCTGGTCAGAAGTGATGCTTTTCGATAGAAGGATTTGTCAGCCGGATAGTGTCGAGGTAAGGGATAGTCCGCTGCATGGGCGTGGGGTGTTTGCGAAGACGGATATTCGCAGGGGGGCTATTATCGAGGTGGCTCCTGCTGTTTTTCTGTCGGGAGAGGAGAAGGAGATGCTGCGGCATAGTCCGCTTTTCAACTATTACTTCCTGGTGAATGATGCGGAGTATCCGGCGGTGTTTGGGTTTGGCTATAGCTCGTTTTATAATCATTCGGGGCGGGCCAATGCGTTTTATGCGTTTAGCCGGAGGAGGAAGACGATAAAATTTTATGCGTATCGGATGATTCGGGCTGGGGAAGAGATTACTATTAATTACAATGGCCGTCCGGATGATGGGCGGCCTGTATATTTTCCGGAGAATGAGTAAGCTTTATTTAAAAGAAGTAAAGGGGAAGGGGCGGGGTGTGTTTTGTAGTCGGGATATTGCTGTGGGAGATACGATCGAAGTCTGCCCGTTGATCGTCGTGCCGGCGGACAGCGGGGCGGCGATCGATGAGACGAAGCTGGCCGATTACAGCTTTTACTTCAATAAAGAAGAGCGGACGCTTTCGCTGGTGATGGGGTTTGGGTCGATGTACAACTATGCCAGGTATCCCAATACGATTTATGAATTAGACAGGGAGCGGAGGGCGATGACGTATACTGCTTTTCAGGATATTCCGGCGCATACGGAGATTACGATCAATTATGGCGGGGAATATGGGTATGATTATGGGAAGTGGTTTGTGGACCGGGGGTTTGTGGTTATTGGGTAAAATCATTCTTTTTAATGATTGACCGGGGGTAGGGGTAAGGGTACATTTGTCGAAAGGAGGTTCCTATTACATGAAACAAGTTGCATTTTTTTTGGTGTTGGCGGTGGTCTTTATGGCTGCTGCCACGGTTGCGTTTGCGCAAAATGCGGGCGCATCTGCGCAAAAGGAAAAGTATGATGTCGTTTTTTATAGTCTGCCGGCGGGATGGAAGAAGGAGGTGAAAGAAAATGGGGTGCAGATTTATACCGGGAATGAGAAGACCGGGGAGTATGCGGTGGCGTTGATCATCAAGTCTTCGGCGACGGATGTGGCTGCGGGTGAGGGGTGGGCTGGGTTGTGGCAGAAATTGGTGAAGGGGACTGTGACAGTTTCAGGCGAGCCTGTTATGGGGGAGCCTTCGAAGGGGAAGGGGTGGGATGTGGTTTCGGGGCAGGCGTATTATACGGATGGTGGGAATAAGGGTTTGGTGACGCTTGTTACGGCTACGGGGGGTGGAAAGATTGCGGCGATTGTTTTGATGGCGAATACGGATAAGTATCAGGGGGAGATGGTGGGATTTTTGAAGTCTGTGGAGATGGAGGAGGTTGCCGGGGCGGCTGGGGCTGACGGGAATACGGTTGTGGGGATATGGGAGAGTAATATGTCGGAGACAAGCGGGATGAAGTTTGCGAATGGGTCGCCGATGCTTACGGCGGGGTATTTCAGGAAGGCATATACTTTTAAGTCGGATGGGACCTATGTGTTTTTGGAAAAGGATTTTTCCTCTTATAATACGGAGATATTTTTTGCGCATGAGGCGGGGACCTGGGCTGTGGTGGGGAATCAGCTGGTCGTTACGCCTGTGGAGGGGAAAAATGAAAGTTGGAGCAAGAGCGCGAGCGGCAACTCGGGCGAGTGGGGGAGTTTGAAGAAGTCGACTGCGAGGAAGCTGGAGAAGGTCAGCTATACTTTTGAATTTCATTATTATTCGGGTATGAATCAGACGTATCTCGATTTGACGTATGATAAGAATACGGAGCGGGATGGGCGAAGTGGTACTAAGTGGAGCTACAAGCCGCCGTATACTCCGGGTAAGCCGATTATCGATTGGCCGCCGGGGGCGAGGAGGGATGGAGGGAAAGCAGGTGGGAGCGCGGCTGGTTCTTTGTTGGCGGGGAAGGTTTGGGGCGGATGGGTCTTACGGTTTGTTTATGTCGGGGCTTCGGCGTATACGGAGACGAATGTGCTGAAGAATGGAGTGTGAAAGGGGGTTAGATCAGGCCCTGTTTGGTGGCTTTGCCGATGAGGATGGCGGTATTTTTAGCTTCGAATTTTTCCAGGAGGCTTTTGCGATGAGTGTTGACGGTGGGGATACTGATGAAGAGCTGGGCGGATATTTCTGCGTTGGTGAGGCCGGTTGCGATGAGCTTGAGGATTTCTTTTTCGCGGCGGGTGATGAGGGTGACCTCGCTGCTGGAATCTTTTAGGGATAGGGAGGCTTCATCGCTCATGTAGGTTTTGCCGAGTCCGACTTCTTTGATCGCTGCCAGGAGCTCGGTCTTGTCGGCGTTCTTTAGGATATAGCCTGAGGCGCCGTTGTCCATCATATTGCGGATAATGGCCTGCTGGTTGAAGGTGCTGAGGCCCAGGACGTAGGTAGAGGGGTATTTTTCGCGTACTTCTTTGCATAGCTCGATGCCGCTGATGTCGGGCAGGTTTACGTCCATCAGGATGATGTCGGGCTGTTGCTGTTTGAGGAAGCTGAGGCAGGAAGCGGCATTGGTGGCGTGGCCCATCCAGATGATTTCCTTTTCGTTTTGCAGGAGGGAACGGATTCCCTCGATTACCATATAATGATCGTCGACGATAAATAGGCTTGCTTTCATCACATTGCTTGTTATAGTTATTTAATATCGATTTCGACTAAGACGGAGGTTCCACCGCCGGGGGCAGAGCTAATGTCCACCCTGCCTTTCAAGAGGTCTATCCTGTTTTGTATATTGATCCAGCCGATGCCGGACCTGTTGTCCAGGGTAGCGGGGGTAAAGCCTTTGCCGTCGTCTTCTACGGTTACCGATAGGATTCCATCCTGTGGAGAGGCGTGAATCTGGACCAGCACCGTCTTTGCCGCTGCGTGTTTGATGACGTTGTGCACCAGTTCCTGTACTATCCGGTAAACGGCCAGGGAGGTGCTTTGATCAATGTTCTCCTTTTCCAGGCCCATCGGCTGGTATACGATCGCAATCACTCCGCTCCGGCTGATCTCATTGCAAAATTCTTTTAGGGCGGCGTTCAGTCCGTATTTGATCAGAATTTCGGGCATGAGGTTGTGGGCTACGCGGCGCATCTCGCGGATGCTGGTGTCGAGCATGTCGAGGTTGCGTTCGAATGCCTGGGTGTTTTCCGGCGGAAGGGTTTCTTTCATGTTGATGAAAGAATATTTTATGCCGCTGAGCATTCCTCCCAGGCCGTCGTGGAGCTCTTTGGCGAGGCGGGTTCGTTCCTGTTCTTCCCCTTTCAGTACGGCTTCGGTTGCGCTCAGCTGCCGTTCTCTTTCGAGCTCTTCGATCTTCGTCTGCTGGAGCTTTTGGCGGCTTTTGTAGTTGCGGTAAGATAGCATCGAGATGATCGCCAGACCGATGGCGCTTGCTATCAGAAAATAATTCAGGATGGCCTGTTGCTTTAGCCGGCTTTGCTGGAGACGGATCTGGTCGTCCTTTCGCTGGGTCTCGTATTTCTTTTCGATGTCTATCGTGTTTTTGGTGATAGACTCGTTCAAAATGCTGTCTTTCAGCAATTCCTGCTGCTGAGAGTAGTAGTCGCCCAGGCGGGTGTTTTGGACGGCAAAATAATAATTAGACAGGAGTGTATAAAGCAGCGGTTTGGCCTGCTGCAGGTTGTATCTATCGGCCAGCTGTTTGCAGGAATCCGCATAGAGCTTTGCAGCGGCATAGTCTTTTTTGGACAGGTAAGCGCTGGCCAATCCATAAAGGGCAAGACTTTCATATTCGTGCATGCCGTTTTTATGGGACAGCTCCAGGGCATTTTGTGCATAGTAGCGCAGGCTGTCGGGTGTTTGCAGGCGCAGGGCGATGAGTCCATGGTTGATGTTATACGTCGTCTTTACCAATTCTATGTTGGACGCCTGTGCAATTTCGTAGCCTTTTCCAAGGTAATATTTCGCCGAGTCGTAGGATTGGACGTAGATATAGCTCAAACCGAGATTGTTATAGCTCTGGCACAAGGTCTCACTGTCATTACCTGTCTGGAGGATCTCTATTGCTTTCAGGCCATAGCCGACTGCTTTTCTGTACTGATGCATATTGGTAGCCAGAACCTGCAGGAAATTATAGATGTTCCCTTCGATTACCTTATCCTTCAATCGTTCGAAAATTGCTCTGCTTTCTTCGATGGCGCCAATGGCGTTTTCATACTGGCCCAGCTTTATATAGGAGATGCCGGCGTTGTACAGGGAATAACCCAGGTAGAGCTGATTGTTGATCTTTCTGCTGTAAGCAACGGATTCGAGGTTCACGGCCAGGCAAGAATCGTAAAGACCTTCCGATTTAAGCGCATCCGACCAGCCTGCATAGGAGTGTAGCATTCCTTCCGGATAATTGATTTTCCGGCTTAGATTATTGGCCAGCACGCAATATTTTTCGGAGTTCTTTATGTCGTGCTCGCCGTACAAATTGGCGATACGGATGAGGAGCTTTGCTTTATTGCTATCTTCCTTTGCTGCGGGTAATTGTTGCAGCAGGCTGTCTATTCCGGATAACTTCTGTGCGGATGCGTAATATGCCGGCGCCAGGAGAAGTATCGTAAAAATGATGTTCCGCATTGGATACAAAAAAAGGGAAATGCGGGGGGAATTCCTATCACTCTTTTTAATGATATTATTGAAATGGGGTGGAGAAATCATTCTTTTTAACGATTGATTAGGGGGATTGGGGATTCTACTTTTATGTCCTAAACCAGCACTCATGATAAAGATAATCCCTAAACTGTTGATATTTATAGTTTTTCCGTTTTTTGGATGGGCTCAGTCGAGGATTGATTCGGTTAAGATGAACAAGGCGGCGGTTAAGGTTATTGCGGCACCGGCGACCAAGGTTGTTTCGGCTCCCGCTGCGGTACAGCCGATTGTAAACAATAATGCGGTGAAGCCGGCTGCGCAGGCTCCGGCGGCGGCTTCAGCGGCTCCGGCTACGCAGCCTGCGGCGGCTCCCGCTGCGGCTACTTCGGCTGCTGCTCCGGCGGGTTTGTTTCCGACCAATGCATGCATTTTTCCTGGTCATACCAATGACGGGCAAATTCTTACCTGTTATGACGGCTATTATCTTACGGGTGTCACTGTTCGGTTTTATACAGGGAATGATAACAAGGAATATCCTTCCAGCGTGAATATCCGGGTGATGTCTCCGAGCGGGTCGAGTAGCCCGGGTCTGTATTTGTATAGCAATGAAAGTCAGGGTGACCAAAGGAAGAAGGAATATAAGTCCAACAATATGACTTCGGTTACGCTGGAGACACCTTATGTGCTGTTCAATGGGTCTAACAGTGAGTATCAGCCCTGGAAGCTATGGTTTAACGATATTCAAAGTAAAGGGCTGGTTTTGGAAGTCAGCTATTTCCCCAATCTGCTTACGGACGCGTGGAAGATCGACAAGGTGGAGGTCGTGTTTCAGGTGAAGAAGGGTTCGGGGGCGCCGCATCCGGTGTATAATAATAAAACCATCACATTCAACACTCCCAAATTATTAGTCAGCGGCTCGGGAACGAAGAACACCTATATCATGGGGGTTGACGGGTCGCTGAATGCGGGCAAGGCTTACTAAAAAGAACAATATGAAATTATATGCTTTGACGGCGGCGATTGTGCTTGCTGCAGGTACACTGTATGCGCAGGAGACGCCTTGTAAGGACGATGATGAAGTGGGAAAGATGCCTGCTAAATATACCGATCATACGAAGCCGAAATACGCGATGGGGCTGGGTCATTATTCCTCTCAGGAAAAGGCGGTGGAGCTGCAACGGCTCATTGCCATTGAAAAAGTGGAAGAGGCCAGCCGGAGCAATTTCCAGGCTACGGGCTGTGTATTGAGAACCAGCTTCAGCGGTAGTCAGAACTATTTTTTGGGGACTTATGCTGCGCCGGTGTATGGGTATCAGCTGGCGGCTTATATGAATGTCTGCCATATAACGCAGCACGTGGTAAAGACAGTAGACGAATACCGGACGGTTTTCCGGGTGGATGTGAATAATAATAATTTCGGTACGTTCCATGGAGGCAGCGAGGACTTCTATATTACGGATAAGAGCGTTCGGTACGACGTGTCTGTAGAGGCCGATCTGCAGCAGATCAATGCGGGATATCTCCAGACGCATCCCGGCAGCAGGATCTCTCAGTTGGTCCCGCAGGACCAGGTGGCCAGCAGCAAGAGTGATTTCGACAAGATCAACAACGGGTCGGGGTGGGTTGAAAATGTAATGGGCGGCAGTGACCCTAAGAAATACCAATGGTTAGACAGGTATTGGTATGTCACCAAAAAGGGCCTGCCGCTATTTGTACCAGCTACCAGGAAGGAATACCTGGAGGCGTTGCTGGAGTATTATGAGATCGAGAAGAGGAATCTGGAGCAGGTGATGGGGCTTAAGATAAGGGACGATACGAGGTCGGGGGGCGATGGTGCGAAGAAAAGACTGGCTATTTATGAAGCCGATAAGGCTGCTTATCCGAAGTTTTATGAGGCGAAGGTGGCTGTTGTGAAGGGACTGCTGGAGCGGCAGGGGGCTGACTGGCTGGGTAAGCAGGCCATTATAAAAAGCAGGGATAAGCGGGATAACGACTATAGTAAGGCCACCGGCGGCTTGCTCGACTTCAAGGGGTTTATGGAACGGCCTGAAGAGGGACATGTGCTTTATAAATATAACCCGGAGTATTTTAAGAATGAGCAGAAGACGCTGATGAAGCCGATGTTTATGCGGGTGGAGTTCCGGTATGAGATGGGGCGGTATTTTTCGGAGGAGCTGTTCAAGAATTTTCAGAAGAACTATGATTTTGAAGCGTTGCGGAAGATGCTGGATTAAGGGCGAAGCGGCGGATGCTCGATTGAAATACTTAGCTTATGAAGATTTATATTTTGTTTTTGCTGGCGTTGGAGTGGGGGTTTTGTCTACATGCCCAGAGTGGTAATCCCCAAAGCAAGGCGGAGGTAGAGGCGCGTCAGAAGCAGGCGCAGCAGGCGCTGGATGCATTGTCTCCGGAGCAGAGGAAGATGATGGAGCAGATGGGGATCAAGATTCCGGATGGGAAGCCAGGTACGGGAATGACAGATGGACAGGTGTCGATGGCTGTGGGGGGTGTGAGTGGCGGCGTGCCCAGGAAGAATGAGGCGTTGATTGCTGCGATACCCAAGGTCAAGCTCGATTTGGTGACGTTGCCGGGATATATAAAGAAGGTGGGTGATTATGTGGGGGCGCATTTGTCGGCGGATTCGAAGGCGATGGGGCAGAAGGCTTATGGGCTTTTGATGGAGAACGGGTACAGCCAGGCGGAGATGGCGAATGTGGCGGCGGGTTTGTGGGCGGTAGGGAAGCTGGAGCCGGCGGTATATGTGATGACGAAGGTTTGCGGCGGGGTGGGTACGCCCGATGGGGATATGCTTTGTAATTATTCGGCGATGCTGAGCATGGCGGGTGCGCCGCAGCAGGCGATTCCTATATTGGAGTATCTCAATCAGGCGTATCCTGATAATACGACGGTTCTCAACAACCTGGGACAGGCCTGGTTCTACCTGGGGGATATAGAGAAAGCGGATATGTATTTGGAGAAGACGGTTCGGTTGTTCGCGTATCATCCCCAGGCTAATTATACCCAATGTCTTATTCTGGAAAGCAAAGGCAATAAGGCGGCGGCGATCGAGAAGATGAAGCATTCGCTCGCCTATAGTTACTCTCTGGATAAATATAACAAGCTGAGGCAGCTTGGCTATAAAGTAAAGGGAAGTGAGATGCGCCGGCCGTTCAGGCCAGATCCGGACCCGTTGGGCCTGAGGAGGTTTACCCGGCCGGATTTTCCGAAGACCTATAGCGAGGAGGTGCGGCTTAAATACGAATGGAACAATTTTGAAAAGCTGATAGCGGATCAAATGCTTGTATTGAACAAGCAGCTGCAGCCGTACATTATGCAAAATGCCCAAAAGGCGCAGCAGACTTATACTATCATTTCCGCCAAGGGAGTAAGCGGACTTTCTGCTACTCCGGCGGGGCCCAGGCGTGTTTATCAGAAGATCGCGACACAGAATTTGGAAGACATGAATAAGGATGGGGGGCTCGGGTACAGGCTGGGGGCGGCTAAAAAGAAGATAGAAGAGCTGGTAAAGAGTTTTCAGGCTGAAAAGGATCAGGCGCGTCAGCGGCTCATCAAGGCGAACAGCGTGAAGGCGGAGCAGGAAACGGAGCTGGCCAAAAAAGGGGAGGATTTGGGTTATGATGTGTGCAAGGTGCAGGTCGAATTTTCGGATTGGGTATACAAGAATTACAACCGGAGTCTGGAGGAAGCGTATAAGGATTATTTGCACCAATATTATCTAAAGATATCGGAGGAGCTGTACTGGAAGCAGTTTATACAGGACGACAATGAATTCGAGGTGACGAAGCTCACGGCGAAAAAGGAATGGCTGGCTGCGGTTGGAGGGGGAAGGTACCTGGAGAGCGCCTATATCACGGAAAACAATGTTTGTAATACGGACCTGCCGGATAAGAACAAGACGCATAAGCTGGGGGATTTTGACGAAATGCATTGTAAATTTTCCAGCACGCTCGATTTTGGATTTGGGCGACAGGTGTTCAGCTGTAACAGTGCGTATGTCGACTTCAGCGCGGGCAAGCTCAGCGGTAAATTGAATTTCAAGACGGACAATACCGGTGTGGATCGGTTTACGAACGGAACCGTCGAGGTTACGGCTATCGATGTGGGGGCAAAGAAGGGGATGGGGCCGCTGCAGGTGGGCGCCAATATGAAGGCGGGCATGGGAATGGAATTCAGCCGGAATGGCGTAGAGGACGTCTATGTGACGGGGGAGGCATCGGTTACGGTTGGGTCCAATACGGTGAGTGATCCTTCGGGGGTGGTTAGCAATCCGAGTGTGGATATCACGGCTTCGGGGCGGATCAGTTTGGTTTCGGGGAATATGTCGGGAGGTATTAAAGGCTTTTAATTTTTGTTATGAAAAAGGTTGTTTTTTTCTTTTTGCTTTTGAGGGTAGCAGGTGCGCAGGCGCAGGGGACGGGCGCGCAGGCTTGTCAGACGTCTGCGGAGCTGGATGCGCTGCCGGGGAAGTATATCGACGCCGCTCATTGCGAATATCCGGCGCAGCGGGCGTCGTGGTTGAATGATCTGAAGACGCAGGCGAACATTAGCATGGCTGGTAAGGTGCTTACGCAGATCGAGGGGATTGAAAGGGATAGCCGGAAGGGGTTCGATTTGAAGGGGGTGGTGCTGAAGAGCTCCTTTTCGGGAAGGAACCTTGATTATGTCAATGGGGGGAGCACAATTGCTCCTTACGACTGGCAGCTTGGCTGCTACGAATATATCTGTGTGAACAAGAAGATCATGACGAACAGTGAATATCAGACGGTGCTGCGGGTTTATGTGAATCTTTTTAAGGATGTGGAAGGGGCTTTCGATGTGACCGAGGCACCCTATTTTCTGACGGCTGGGAGGTACGATGGGAAATTTATCGGTCTGCACTACTTCTATCGCGTCAAGGACAAACGGCTGCTGGAGGCTATGAATAGCGGGATTGGATTTTACCAGGATGTGCGGGATGAAGGGGTGAAACAGGGGAACAGGAGTGTGTATATAACGCGTCATTGGTATATAACGAAGGCGGGGCAGCCTGTGCTGGTTCCGGTGAGCAGGGGAGAGTATTTACGGGCGCTGGTGGAATATTATCAACGGGCGAAGCTGGGGACGGCCCTTGTGGACAAGGCGTTGAAGGAGCATGATGAGGGGTGGCTGGCAAAACCGGCGGTTGTGGACCCGAGGAGTCAGAAGCCCGATGCAAGTGTGGCGGTGGAGTTTTGGGATGATAAGAATGGGGATGTTTTATACAAGCTCAGTCCCGCTTATTTTTCGAAGGATGCGGCAGGGGGCGCGGGTTCTTCGGGGACGGGCGTGGGGGCAGCTGCGAAGCCGAGGATGGTGGAGCTGGCCTATCGTTATACCAAGGTGCCTGCGGGGCAGCGGCTTGTGGAGAATTTTACGAAGAATTTCGATTTTACGGCGGTTCAAAAAATGTTAGAATGAAATATATTTTATTGATTTTGTGTTTTGTGTCTGCACTGGGTGTGCGGGCGCAGGAGCGGCCCAGCAAGGAACAGATGGAAGCCGACAAGAAGAAGTATGCGGAAGCGATGAAGAAGCTGGATGCACAGCGGGCGGGGATGAGTCCGGCGGCCAGGAAAAGTTATGATAGTATGTTGAATAGTGTGGGGATGGGGGCCAGGATCGACAAGGCCAACAGTGAAATATCGGATAAGCCGGGCGCTTCTTCGGCGAAGGGGGTGGCTACGCTTGTGCCGGCGAAGGATGCGAAGAAGATTGCGTCCATTGCAAAGACGCCTTCTGCGAGTGGGATGGGGGGATATATCTCGACGGTCAATGGAAAGGTGGGTGGGATGGTTTTATCGGCGGCGAAGGGGAAAGCGGGGGAGATTTATAAGGGTTTGCAGTCGAAGGGGGCGACGAGCACGGAGATCGGGAATGCTGCTGCGATGCTTTGGGTGCAGGGGAGGACGGGGATTGCTATGTGTATATTGTCCCAGGCTTGTGGCGCGGACCCGTCCAATACGGATAACCTCAACAACTATGCTTCGATGCTGACGATGATGGGTGGGGCGGAACTGGCGATTCCTATTCTGGAGAATCTCAACGCGCGATTCAAAAAGAACAGCACGATCCTGAATAATCTTGGGCAGGCGTGGTTTGCGCTTGGCGAGATCGACAAGGCGGGGAAGTACCTGGATAGCACCTTGCGGCTTGCGGCGGGGCATCCCCAGGCCAACCAGACCCAGTGTCTGATCGATCAGAGCAAGGGGGATAAAGCCGCGGCGGTTGCGCATGCGAAGGCTGCGTTCAAGCAGGGATATAGCGGAGATAAGAAGGACAATCTGCAGAAGCTGGGATACAAGCCGGATGCGGGGGACTATAATTATCCGGTTCCGAAGCCGGAGCAGACGCCGGACTTGCTGAACCTGGGCGGGTGGGCGATGCCTTCATTTCCCAAATCGGTGGCTGAGTCGAAGGCGCTGGAGCCGATATGGAAGCAGTTCCGGGCGGACCTCGACAAGCGGCTTACCCAGCTTAAGAAGGTTTCGGAACAGCAGTCAAAGGAATCGGTCAACTTAATGCAGGATAGAATAAATAGAGGGATAGCATTGAGGGATAAGACCCTGGCGAGCGGGGGGATGATTGACCGGAGTAGTCTGGACCAATTCAACCTGCCTTTTTATGGAGAGACAGTCGGGATGAAGGAGTCGATTGTGCTGCAGAATCTGTGGAAGAAGAGGGATGCGGTCGGTCAGAAGGTAAAAGACTTTTTGGCGGGGGATGGGGCGGCGATGCGGAAGAAGTATGAAGATGCGAAGAAGGCGATCCTGAAGCAGATGAAGGAGGACGAAAAGAAGAGTGTGAGTCAGACGGTGAACCCGGGGGCATACTGTCCCCAATATGTAAAGGCCGCGAACGAATTCCTGAAGGCCTATAATACTGTATTTGAAGGATTGTACTTCGAGTACCTGCAGGCGGATAAGCAGATTATGAATGAAACAGCGTGGGCCAATCTATATACGACCTGGCCGGATGTGATGGCGATGACAAATACTGGTTTTCAGATCCAGTGGCTGCGGGATCTGTCGGTGATGGACCTCACGTTCGAATCGATCACGAAGTACGATTGTGAAGATGCTTCGGGTGGAAAGGGGGGACAGCTGTCGCAATTCAAGGATCCAAAGTGCGACCTCAACAGCGATTTTAGCCAGACGCTGGGTCTTGGCGGTCTGGGGTTCAGGATGCAGATCACCTGTAGTGGAATGTCTACGAGCTTCAATGCGTTGGTTGTGGGGGTTACGCTGAACCAGGATTTGGATCATGCGGGTTTTGGCGATTCGTTCAAGAGCTGTACCGTCAGTGTGGGGCCGAAGATGGGGATGAAGGCGGGGATGGGGCCGGTGGAGGTTGGGGTAGAGGGCAAACTGGGGGCGGATATCGAGATCGACAGGAATGGGGTGAAGGATGTGACGGTCAAGGCGGGGGCGGAAGTAAGCGCCGGGATTGGTGGTCCGGTCGGGGCGAGTGCGGGTGTGGAGGCCAGCATGAGCTTGAATACCGGAGTGAGCTCGGTGGGGCTACAGTAATAGGATAGGGCCGGCTTTTTTTATATATTAGCTCTTTAAATTAGCTATGACCCCTTCTATCAAAGAAATCAATTTCGACCTGGAAGACAAGAACCTGTTCCAGGTCAGTGATTTACAGCTCAAAGCCGAAGCGCTGCGGAATTATACGCTGCCTAAATTGAAGATTATTGCGAATGAATTGATTTCGAGGATCGATTTCCTGTATGATATCAACTATCATGAACACTGTTCTACGGCTTTCTCTCCGCATTTCAGGACCTCGAAAAATCAACGGAAAGAACCGGTAAAGCGGGACTATACCTACTGCGGTTATTCCTTGACGGGACAGCGGAAACCGGGTAAGTGGCATGGTTTGGACAAGGGGACGGGCAAGCTGCCGGAGATTGCGCCGGCGAATCTATCTATTAATTTGTCCGAAGAGGGGATGCTCAGCTACTTTCACTTCAACTACCCGAGTGGATTTACTGCGGAAACCTATGAGAAATTTTTCAAGTTTTTGATCGATCATCTGGCGGTTTTTAATGGCTTGTTTCATCGGTCCAAGTTTTCGTATGTTTTTCAGTATATAGACGCCATAGATATAGAAGAGGACCTTGTCGGCAAGTTCAATAATTCCGACTATGATATTATACTTACGTCCAGGACTTTTGAGTATCCGATCTCGTCGGAGCAGATCGAGGAGCTGATGTTGTCGCATGTGCTTCTGTTTCCTTTGTTTCATTGTTTTATTAAAATATCGCTGGGGGAGCAGCCGGAGATCGAGCCGTATATCGACGCGATCAAGTCGAGGCTGCAGGAGTATGATGAGCGATATGGTATTGAAACTACGGGTGGGGTGCAGGGAGTAGGCGGTGAGGAGGAGGATATGGCGGATATCCTGGATAAGGCCAGTCTGAAAATAAAGGTCGCTCCGGGGCTGCGGTGGCAGGTTTTTGCCAGGGACAATTGGAAATGCGTTGCTTGCGGGAGACGGAGTGAAGACGATATCATTCTGCACACGGACCATATCCTTCCGCGGTCGAAGGGCGGGAAGGACGAGCTGGATAACTATCAGACGCTTTGTAATATTTGCAATATCGGAAAGAGCAACAAGGACAGTACGGACTTGCGGAAGAGGTGAGTTTACTTATTCATTAATAGAAATATTTCGATATGTAGATAGTTTTCGTACCTTTGTGGTATGAAGAGATCTATTTACATCATGGCGCTTGGAGCGTTTGGTATTATAACTACTGAATTTGGGGTTATCGGCATCTTGCCGGATCTGGCGAAAGAGTTTCATATATCCATCGATACGGCGGGGTGGCTGCTGAGTGCGTTTGCTTTGACGGTAGCCCTGGCGGGGCCTTTTACGAATATGCTGGCGGCGAAGCTGAACCGGAAGCTGGTGATGTGCCTGGTCCTGGGGATTTTCGTCGTTTCGAATTTGCTGTCGGCTCTTGCGCCGAATTTTACGGTGCTGATGATTGCGCGGATTTTGCCGGCGTTTTTGCATCCGGTGTTTTGGGCGGTGGCGATGACTGCGGCGGCGAAGCAGGCCGGGCCTAAGGATGCGCCGAAGGCGATAGCGGTGGTGATGGGTGGACTGAGTGTGGCGACGGTGCTGGGGGTTCCGCTGACGACGTATATGGCTGACCTTTTTAATTGGAGGGCGTCTTTTATCGTTTCCGGGGTGATCAATCTGCTGGCGTTTGGGGCGCTTTATTTGTTTGCACCGTCCATGCCGGTTAACGAGAGTCAGGCGAGTGTGGCCAGCCAGGTGAAGATCTTGAAGAATTTGCATTTATGGGTGAAGCTGCTGGCATCGACGATTATATTGGCCGGGATGTTTGCGACTTATGGTTACCTGGCGGAGTACCTGGATAAGGTATCGCATATGAATGGGGCGCAGATCAGTGTGATGTTGCTGGTGTTTGGGGGGACGGGGATTCTCGGTAACTGGGTTACGGGCAGGGCGCTTAGTAAGAATGTCATGCTGACGGTGCGTTGGTCGCTTGTTTTACTGGTGGTGATGCATGTGCTGGCGTATCGGTTCGGGGGGTACTTTATCCCGATGGTGATTATTCTTTCTGTGTGGGGTTTTATACATACCGGCGGGTTCCTTGTGGCGAATCTTCATCTTACACATGATATAAGGGAACCGGAGCTTGATTTTGTCAATAGCTTATTGCCTTCCTTCTTTAATGCGGGGATTACGATTGGGACGTTGCTGGGCGGGTTTGTTATTGCCAGGTACGGGATTCATGCAGTTATTTGGATGACGGTACCGTTGCTGCTGGTTTCTTTGGGGTTGACGTTCATTACCGATCCGGAGAAACGGGAAGCTGGGCAGGCGGCGGTTATTTGTGATCCTATCTAAGCTGTATTGTTTGGACTTCGTTACCTTTTACTTTTAGGAAATAGTTTCCGGCGGGTAAGCTGGTTAGAGGAATGGTGTTCGTGCCAGCTTGAGATAAGCCGGTGCGGCGGACTTTGCCGGTTGCATCGATTAGTTGATAGGGTAGGCCGGGTTGTGCTCCATTGAAGTATAAGACGTCGTGTGTAGGGTTGGGAAAGATTTTGAGGGTGGTGATGTTGCAATTTGAAGAGATGATGGTCGAGAAGCGGGAGTTGCCGTCGATGTCTACTTGTTCCAGTCTGTAATAAGATTTTGCGGAAGGTATGCTGTCGATGAATTGATAGGACTGACTTAGGGAGCTGTTGCCGGCTCCCTTTACTTTTCCAATGGATTGCCAGGTGGCGGCGTCGGTGCTTTTCTGAACGATATATCGATTGTTGTTGAATTCGCTGGCTGTGCTCCATTGGAGCAGGGTTTGGTTGGTTTTGCAGGTGGCGGTGAAGGAGGTCCAGGAGACGGGGAGGACGGTTATGGCCGAGGTGGCGGGCGTTAAATTGGATTCGAGGTGAAGCGCTGCTTTATAGGTCGAGGTGAGGGTGATCTCGTCCGTTGCTACGTTGTCGTAACGGTTGTAGAAATCGATCCGGTCGAAGACGGGTGCGAAGCTGGCGGTGACGGAGGGGGTTTGTGTTCCGTCGAAGGTCGCGATGGTCGGGTCCATCCATAGGGAGGAGGTGCCTGCGGTGTAGTCGATTTTTAGCAGGGCGAGGCGGGTTGTTCCGTCCATTGGTGCGGAGGAAAAAGTCGTAGCCTGCAGGTTGTTGTCGAGGATGGTCCAATTGGCATAGTTGTTATTGCCGCCAATGCCGCCGTTGACGGCGGAGGTGGCGTTTGTCAGCAGGCGAAAGCTGTTGAAGCCGCCGCCTTCCCGGTCATAGCTGCCCAGGAAGGAGAGCCAGACTACGTTGTAGGCTGCGTTTGAAGCAGCTGCCAGGACCCGGCCGCCGTCGGCGCCGTTATTGAATGAAATATAGGCGGCGCTTCCGCCGCTGGTGGAGAAGCCTGTATAAGAGAGGTTCGTGCCGATGGTCATGGGGTCGAAGTTTCCATTAGCCGCATTGGGGAAGAGCCATGCGCCGGACCAGCCGAAGCCGCCGGTCTGGCCGGTCAGGGTGCTGCCCGCGGTGTAGGCGAATGGTTCGGAGGCGAGGACGGGTTCGCTTTTGAACTGGAAGGTATAGTTCTGACCGGCGGTGCCGGTAAATGTCAGGTTGGTGAAGGTGGCTACTCCGTTTACGGCATTTATGGTGGTTGTTCCACCGAGGGTTCCGCCGGTTCCGGAGGCGATGACGATTTGGACCTGTGCGGTGCTGTTGGTGACTTTGGCGTTGCCGGCGTCCCTGATTTCCACGACGGGCTGTACGGACAGCGAGCCGCCGTTGTTACCGAGGACGGGCTGGGTAGTGATGGCGAGCTGGGTGGCGGTTTGGGCGAAGGTTCGGCTCGTTAGTATTGAGAGGATTAAGAACGACAGGGCTGTGTAAAAAGGTTTCATCGGCATGTAGCTTGGTTGTCAGTCTTATAAAGATAAGGGCTTTTTCTTGTCGCCGGCGTAAACTCTTAGAAAGAGGCTAGGGTATTTTGGCCTTTATGACGGCTTCGTTGACGGCTTTTATTCTGTCGAGGTCCATCTTCTGCACGGCGCGGTCGTAGGTGAGGACGCCGTTGACTTCGTGTTCGACGTCGGTGGTTTGGGTGTAGATGGCTACGCTGAGGCCTTTGTATTTGACGAGCTGTTCGACTTCATCTAGTAAAAAGACATAGCGGTCGGTGAGCCTTGCCTTGGTGGGTTCGTAGTCGTAGGCGTTGTTGTGGACGGGCCACATGTGGTCGCGAACGAAGAGGCCGACGCCGCCGAATTCGCCGAGGGAGGCGGCGCGGTGCTGGTCGGGTTGTGATGCGCCGTAGGGGCCTACGTAGATATGGGTGTCGACGTAGTCGCCGTTGCCGGGGTCGCCGTATGCTTTTTGATAGGGGGGATTGTTGTTGAAGCCGGAGTTGCCGTTGACGAGCCGGGACGGGTCGTATTGTTTGAGCCAGTCGGTTATGGGAGTCACGTCGAAGGCGCCCCAGTTTTCGTTGAAGGGTACCCAGGTGATGATCGATGGAGAGTTGTAGTGCTGGTCGATGAGGGTTTTGAGCTCTTTTCTGAATTCGGATCGGGTTGTGGCGGTGTCGTCGTTTTGAAACCAGATCGCGGGCATATCCTGCCAGACGAAGAGTCCGAGCTTATCGGCCCAATAATAAAAGCGCTGGGGTTCGGTTTTCATGTGTTTTCGGATGAGGTTGTAGCCGGCGTTTTTTGTGAACTGCATGTCGAACTTCATGGCTTCTTCGGTGGGGGCGGTGAGGATGCCGTCGGGCCAGTAGCCCTGGTCGAGGAGGCCGAGCTGAAGGATGAATTTACCGTTGATCAGGGGACGGGTGACGCCGTTGATTTTTCCCAGCTTTATGTCGCGCATGCCGAAGTAGCTTTTTACTTCGTCGGTGGTGTTGCCTTTGGCGTCTTCCAGCTTGAGGGCGAGGTCGTATAGGAAGGGGGAGTCGGGTGACCAGAGTTTCGGGTTTTTGATGGGGAGGTAAAAGTAGCCGTTTGTTGTGGATTGTGTTTGGCTTCCGTTGGATGCGATTGCGGTAACCTTTGTTGTTGAGGGTGAGGTTACGAATATTTTTAGGCGGCTGTTTTCGAGGTCGGGGAGCAGGCGAATAGTTTCGATGTAGTTTTTGCTGACGGGTTCGAGCCATACTGTCTGCCAGATTCCGGAGCAGAAGGTATAGTCGCCGCGGGGGCCGCTTTTGCCGGAGGGAACGCGGCCGTCGTTGCGATCCTGGACGGCAATGATCAGGGTGTTTTCTCCGTTGATGAGATGGGGTGTGATGTCGAAGCTGAAGGCGTCGTAGCTGCCGGCGTGGGAGCCTGCTTTGTGGCCGTTGATGAATATTGTTGCATTGTGGGCTATGGCGTCGCAGTGGATGATGACTTGTTTGTTTTTCCAGGTTGATGGAATCGTGAATTTTCTGCGATACCACATATTGATTTCCTGTGGGCGTTGGATGCCGGAAAGGTATGATTCGGGGCAGTAGGGGACGAGTATCTGCTCGGGGTTTTTATCGAATGAGATTGGCTTCCGGGGGTCGAGCGCGTCTGCTAAACTTGAGCCGCCTTTATAGTCCCACTTGCCATTGAGACAGAGCCATTCGCTGCGTTGTAATTGGGGACGTGGATAGTCGGGGAAGGGCGTCGTTGCAGCAAGGGCTTCGCTGGTCCATCGGGTAGGGAGAAGGGGAGACTGAGCGAGAGATTGTATGGAGAGAAATAATAAGAAAAATGCTGCGGTGCTGATGTGTTTCTTCATGACAATTATTCGAGTGAGGGCATAAACTTACAAAAAATGTTATTACTTTGTCAAATCAAAAGGCTCACCTGAATGCTCCATGACGATTGCCATAGTAGCTCGAAAGACATGCTGGAACAGCTTTTCAACGAACTGTTCCGGGAGTATGAGCATCCTTTGTATTTGTTTGCTTTAAAGTTGCTAAAATCGGAGACGGCGGCGAAAGATATCATCCAGGACGTTTTTTTGAAGCTTTGGCTGATACGGGATCAGCTCTCCGAAATAAAAAATATCTCTTCCTTTTTATATCGTCTCACCGAGAATAAGGTAATCGACAGCTTGCGCGCTTCGGCTTCGGACCAGAAGAAGAAGGAGGCCTTGTGGAGGCGTTTGGAACGGAGCCACGAGCAGGATGCCGCGGTCGACGTGGAAAGAAAGGAGTATCATGCTATTATACAACAGGCTATCGAGCAGCTCCCGCCGCAGAGAAAGGCCGTGTACCTGCTGAGCCGGGCGGAGGATAAGCCGCAGAAAGAGATTGCTTCGCTTCTTCAAATTTCCCCTAATACGGTCCGGAATCAACTGGTAAAGGCGATAGAAAATATTGTCGCTTATTTAAAAAATAATACGGACTAGAGTAGTAGATTTCTTCCCGGCATCCGTCTTATTAGCATGCCGCGTCTAAACGATTTGCTGGATAAATATGTCCTGGGTACCTGTTCGAAGGATGAATTCGAGGAGCTGATGCAGCTTTTGAAGGCGGAGGATAACGAGGAGGCCGTCCGCGGTTATATGCAGAAAATGTATAAATCGCTGGATTCGGAGGTGATTTCGGACCTGCATATCGACGAGCAGGGGGGGATGTTTCAAAGTGGGGGCGAGGTTGGCGTCGGGCGAAGGATTTTTTGGAAACGGGCCCTGGCGGTCGCGGCCGTCGTATCGGTCGTGTTTGCGGGTCTTTACTACTTTACGCGGCCGGGTGGGGGCGGCAAGGCCGAGGATGCAAAGACAATAAGCCGGATATATACTCCTGCGGGCTCGAAGACGAGCGTGGTGCTCCCGGACGGCACCGAGGTGTGGTTGAATTCTCTCTCTACTCTTACTTATTCTACGGCGGAGTTCAATAGCGGCAGGCGAGAGGTTTCCCTGGTTGGAGAAGCCATGTTTAGGGTACGGCATGATTCCCTTCATCTTTTTGTCGTTCATACCAAAAACTTCGATGTGAAGGATTTGGGGACGGTGTTCAATGTGTCGGCCTATCCGGAGGATCTGAACGGGCAGGCTTCGTTGATCAGCGGTTCTATCGAGGTGATAACGAAGGGGGGGCATTCCAGGAAGCTGACGTTGGTTCCCAATCAGCGGATTATTATTCAAAACGACAAGAAGGTTGGGGCAACGGCGTCGAGGACGGATACGATGGCGGTGGAGCCGAAGATTCGACCGATCCTGCTTAACCCGCAGGTAAGCATTGCGCCGGACACGGCGTGGATGGTGAATAAGCTGATTTTTATGGATGAGACCTTTTACGATCTGGCGACGCAGATGCAGCGGCGCTATGGCGTCGTGATCGTTTTTAGAAACGAGAAGGCGCGGAACTACAAATTTGCCGGAAGGTTCGAAGAGGAGAATATCGACGAGGCCTTGAAGGAGCTGCAGGCTATCGCCCCTTTCGCTTATCGGCGGGAGGGTAATCAAATTTATATAGAGTAGTCTTTCCAATACTAAACCAAAACAACGCTTATGACATAGACCCTTCCAACAACCTAAAAATTCATAAAAAAAGAAGCGGGAAATGCGCTAACATTCCCCGCTGTATCATTCAATTGTAAAAACCTTCACTCTTTTACGTCAGGGGAGGGTTTCTTGTAACAATTAAACTTGCTATAAATGTACGGAAAAAATTTTTTCCCATTTGGAGCTGGGTATCCTGCGCTCCGAAAATTGCTGCTAATTATGAAACTGACATTAGTTTTATTAGTGGTTGGTTGCCTACAGGTATCCGCTAATAAAGCGTATTCCCAGAAGGATTTGAAGCTGACGCTGGACCTATCCAGTGTCAAGCTCAAGAAGGCTTTTGAGATCATCGAAAAGGGGTCGAAGTACAGGTTTCTGTATAATTCGAATACCATACCCGAGAACGTCCGGGTCGATCTTCACGGGAAGGATATACCCATTGCCGATGTGCTGGATAAATTGATCCGGGACAACGGTTTGATCTATAAAGTTATCAACGATAAGGTGATAGCCGTTACGTCGGCGGGCGAGATGATGCAGACGATCCATGTTCAGGGGAATGTATCCGACAGCACGGGCAAGCCTTTGCAGGGCGTCAACGTCACCATCGCCGGACAAAAGCGCGGGACACAGACGGATGCAAAGGGACATTTCGAAATGGATGTTCCCGATGATGCCGTTCTGGAGATCAGCAGCGTCGGTTATCAAAGCCAGGAAGTCCGTGTTTCCGGCGCAATGCTTCAGATCGTTTTGAAAGAAAGCTCGAATGCGCTGAACCAGGTGGTGGTCGTGGGTTATGGCACGAGGGTAAAGGAGGCGGATCTGACGGGTTCTGTTGCAAGACTCGGGGGGGACAAACTGGAGAATCGTCCCGTGACGGGTACGCTGGATGCGATACAGGGATTGGTCCCCGGGGTACAGGTGACCCGTTCGAGCGGGCAGCCGGGTAGCCAGGGTTTTCAGATTGCGATAAGGGGTGCGTCTTCGATCAACGGAAACGTACCGCTGGTGCTGATCGACGGGATTCCCGGCGATCTGAGCCTGATCAACCCGCAGGACATCCAGGACCTTACGGTGTTGAAGGATGCTACGGCCGCTATCTATGGCGCGCGTGCGGCGGATGGCGTGGTGCTGGTGACGACGAAGAGGGGTAAAAAATCAAGCAAGCCGAATATTGCCTATAGCTTCAATGGGGCGATCAAGAAGCCGGGGATGATGAAGAGGGCGACGTCGACCGATCACTTCGTAAAGATGTTCAATGAGGCGAACAAGAACGACGGTGATCCGCAGACGTTCTCGGATGAGACGCTGGCGAAGGTCGCCGCCAATGACCCGGGTGTAGGGCCGGGTGAAAACTGGGGAGTACAGTCTTTCCCAATGTTCTACCAGTCGAGGGACTGGTACGGAAGTCTTTTCAAGAGCTCTTTCAGGCCTACGCATAATGTCAGCGTTTCGGGCGGGGGAGAGAATTCTGCCTATGTGGTATCGTTTGGCGATACGCGGGACAATGGAAACATTTCCAAGGGACCGAACGCGTCCGTTCGGGACAACCTTAGAATCGATTTGCAGACTAATCTTTTGAAGAATCTCCGGCTGGACCTCAATACTGCGTACGACTATTTGAATATCAAGCAGCCTTCGCAGCTGAACGACGCGATCAATAATGGGGTAAAGATGTTCTCGTACCTGCCCGTATATAATCCTGCCGGTAACTACTATGGCTACCAGGGCTACGAGAATCCTTTCCAGGAGCTGACGATGGGTGGTCTCGAGACGATCGTCGATTCCAGGTGGTCCAATAACATAAAGCTGGATTTCGAGCCGATCAAGGGGCTGGTATGGACAGGACAGATGGGGATCAATATCGAAAGGTTCGATGACAACGCCAATTTTCCAACCAATATCGAGCACAACTGGGATAATACGCCCAACTCGCTGATTCGGAACAACCCGAACAAGGCGAGCTATTGGAACTGGGGGACGGTTTATAAGAACTTCAGCACCTATATCAACTACAATAAGACCTTTGGCAAACACGATATCCGGGTCATGGCGGGTGCTTCGAGGGAAAAATTCACCCGGCAGGAAGAGCAGATGAACGGGGCGGATTTCTCGAGCAATACCATTTTCACCCTGCCGTTGTCGGACGCCAGGAATCTAAGGGCGGGCGCCAACAATTATTGGAATAACAATCCCTGGGCGTTGGAGTCTTATTTTGGCCGGGCTGCTTATTCCTATGATGGCAAGTATTATATCGAGGGTACCTTGCGGAAGGACGGGAGCTCGAAGTTTTCTCCGGACAAACGCTGGAGCGAAATCTACCCCAGCGTCTCTGCGGCCTGGAAGATTTCCGGCGAGGAGTGGTTCCGCAATTTGCTTAGCAATGACATTGTGAACCTCTTCAAGCTGAGGGCTTCGTGGGGCAAGACGGGGAACCAGGACCTTCCCACCCTGGGCTTCTTCGATTATATTCAGCTGATCAATATCAACGGGCAGTATCCGATCGATGGTTCGACCGTTTCGCGGCTGGCTTCGCTTCGTGGGATCGCCTCGCCCGACCGGACCTGGGAAACGATCGAGACGAAGAACCTGGGTGTAGACCTGTCGTTGTTCCGTTCGCGGCTTAGCGTTTCTTTCGACGTCTTCCGGAAGAATAACAACAACATGCTGGTCAGCATTACTTACCCTTCTACGCTGGGCGCTTCCGCTCCTACTTCCAATGCCGGCAGCCTGCTGAGCAAGGGCTGGGAATTCAATGGACAGTGGAACGACAAGATCGGGAATGTCCGGTGGAATCTGGGTGTTATCCTGAACTACAATACCAATACCATCACCGATCTGCAAGGGCAGGATACATATAACCTTGGTCTGACGCAGGCTAGACAGGGTTTTCCGCTCAACTCTTATTTCGGATACAAGGGCTCGGTTATCCGCAGCCAGGCTCAGCTCGACGCCTATGCTTCCAAGTATGCCGGAAAGGGGATTGTGCCTGCTACGACGCCGAATGGCTATGGCGGTCTGGGTGTAGGGGATATGATGTATGAAGATATCGACGGAGACGGTCAGATCACTACGTATGGCGACAAGACGAAGGGGAAGAACGGTGATGCGGTATTTCTGGGGTCGCAGATTCCCAAGATCACCTATAGCGTGACGGGCGGACTGAAGTATAAGGGATTCGACTTTTCCTTTATCCTGCAGGGTACGGGGGACAAATATGTCTGGAGAGGCAACGGGAATTTCGGGGTGCCGTTGAGTCATTCCTGGTTCCAGCCGCTGGACTATTTCTACGGGAAGGTATTCAGTCCGACCAATACGGGTGCGATGTATCCGCGGATCTCGAACAACTCCACCGTCAAGAACAACAACTACGCCTTTTCGAACCGGTGGCTCGAGAATACGAGATATCTGCGGATGAAGAATCTGACGCTGGGCTATACGTTCAACGAGCTGCAGATAAAGGACTTCAAGATCCATGGCATTCGGATCTATGTGAGCGGTCAGGACTTGTTCGAGTTTGCAAAAGGAACCTGGGACAAAATGTATGATCCGGAAGAAACGCGTGTTCCGGCGATTGGGCAGGATGCGAACAATTTCGATTATTACGAGAATAACTATCCGATGTACCGCACGTTCTCCTTTGGCGTGAATGTTAACTTCTAAAAGACTATCAATGAAAATGTCAAAAATATCAGCCTTCGCCATCGTGGTTTTGATTTCGGTGACGGGTTGTAAGAAATATCTCGATTTAACGCCTCAGTCCGAAATTACGGACCCCGCCTACTGGCAGACGGCCAATGATTTCCGGCTTGCGGCCAACTGGTTTTATAATCAGACGCTTCCCAATCCGACCTATGATGGCAACAATAACGACGATAATACGTCGGATATCGCGTTTGCTACGAGCATCAATACGCTTAGCTCCGGGACCTATGTGGCGCCGGAGCAGGACGATAACTGGGATAGCGCCTATAGCGCGATCCGGAATGCGAACAAGCTGATCCAGGAAGGGAAGTCGTCCACTATTGGTAACGACGTCAAGCCTTTTCTGGGTGAAGGTTACTTTTTCCGGGCTTTTAGCTATTTCAACCTTCTTAAACTTTATGGGGGCGTTCCGATCATTAACAAGGTGCTGCTGCCGAGCGACCCGGAAGTTTTTACCGCAAGGGCTTCGAGGGATGTGGTGCTGGATTCTATCTTGAACGACCTGAATAGCGCGATTGCCAATCTGCCGGTAAAGAGCGCTGCGGAATCAGGACGGATATGTAAGGAAGCGGCTCAGGCGTTTAAGGCTCGGGTATGTTTGTTCGAAGGCACCTGGAGAAAGTTCCATGCTTCGGGGGATGCGAATACGTTGCTGGACCAGGCGGTTACCGAATCCAGGAATGTGATCGACAGCAAATCGTATACGTTGTATCAGGGGAAGGGGGCGTCGAGCTACCGGTATATGTTTATCGACGTCACGAGCATGAACAATCCGGAGACGATTATTTCAAAAAAGTACCGGACCAATATCAATGTGAATGGATGGGCGTATGGGGTTTCCTGGGGGAATTTGAATCCGACGAAGGCGATGGCCGATATGTATTTGTGTAGTGATGGGTTGCCGATTTCGAAGAGTCCTTTGTTCAAGGGATATGATTCGTGCCGGTCGGAGTTTTACAATAGGGATTCCCGGATGAGTCAGTCGTTGATTGTTCCTGCGACGAAGGTTATCAGACCCCAGTACGATACGTACAGACCTCAGTGGCCTGGTGTGGACAACAACAGAAATCAGAATTCGGGTTATATGCTGTACAAGCATATCTCAGAGATGGCTACTCCTGGCGATGGAGGTGGTGCGTTCGACTGGAATGTAATCCGGTATGCTGAGGTGCTGCTGATTTATGCGGAGGCTAAGTTTGAAAGGAACGGGTCGATTTCGGATGCTGATCTGGACTTGTCCGTTAATCTGTTAAGGGATCGGGTGGGGATGCCTCACCTGACCAATACGCTGGTGACGGCTAATGGATTGGATATGGAGACGGAGATTCGCCGGGAAAGGACGGTAGAGCTGGCTTTTGAAGGGTTCCGGTGGGATGACCTGCGCAGGTGGAAGACGGCGGAGACGGTGTTGCCTAAGTCTATATTGAGTATCAAGGTTACGGGGACGGAGTGGGCTTCGAAGACTATTACCATCGATGGGAATAGCTATAATAGCTTCTTTTATAATGTAGATGCGGGTCAGCTGGAGAATGGATATAAGATTTTGCAGTCGGGCAGTCAGCGGTCGTTCAATGTGAATAAGAATTATTTGCTGCCGATACCGACGAAGCAGATTACTTTGAATACTAAACTTGCACAAAATCCGGGGTGGTAATGAGGGCGCTATTTTTATTTTTGGTCTTGATGCCGGCAGGCTGGCTTCAGGCGCAGACATTGATGGGGAATCGGTTTTTGACGTTCAATACGGTTATTCGCGTCAATCAGATCGAGGTGTCGAGGGATCGGAATGTGGGAGAGGATGAGCGCTCGCTGCATACGCCGGAACGGGTTGTAAATTTCAGGCAAGCTATTGCTAAGGGGTTCCCAGGTGCGAGGATCACCTGGGCCCTTAGCTGGCTGGCCTTGCATGACACTACGGAGAATTATAGGCAGATCAGGAAGACGGTTGCGGGTTACCATTATCAGTATGGGGATGAGGTGACGTTTATACCGGGGGCTTATTTTGCCAATGCGTATAATTCGACGGAGCAGGTGAATAATGATCTGCATGAGGGGCTGGTGAGTGTTTCTCAGATGGTCGGTCGCGGTTATCGGCCGTTGAGTATTGTCGCGGGGTTTTTGGCCGCGCCGAACCAGGAGTATCTGGCGAAGGTGGAGGGGATTCATGTGTGTCAGGGGAATATATGGAGTCAGTATTCTATAGATAACCAGGATGGGGACGGGTCGGTGGCTTATCCTTTTTATCCTTCTACTGAACATTTTTGTAAGCCTGCACAGAGTGGGCCGGGCTCGGCGGGTGGTGCTGGCGATTTTATCGACTGTGTGAATCTGGATGGGTGGACATGTGATTTTCTGGCGGCGAGAAGGGCGGGGTTTGCTGGAGGGTTCAATAGCCGGATGGGTGTGGGGCCGATCGAGACGTTGGGGAAGCATGGGCAGAAGGTGGGATTGGAGGAGATGATGCATACGACGGCGATTCACTTCGACAAGGGTTTTGAGCTGAATGGATTTGCGTGGGTGACGAATTGCTGGGAGCTGTCGCTGCCTTATGATGTTAGTAATATTACGTTGTGGGTGCAGGCGATCAGGAAGAGATGGCCGGGGGTTAAGTTTATAACGCAGGGTGAGTTTGGGTTAATTTGGCGTCGTCATTATAAATCGAATAGTTTTAATTATAGATTTGAGGAAGTGGGTTCGGGGATTGGGGGTTCTGATAAGGACAAGCGGATCAGGTGGGTGATGAATAAGGATTTTCGGCTGGCGCTTTTGGGCGGGGTCGATGGTTCGGATGAGAAGGTGATTGATTTTACGCGGTATGATGTTTCTGCGCGCGAGCCGGTGTCGGGGAGTACGCGGAATTGGAGCTTGATGGGTTTTATTAATCAAAAAGGGATACGGAAGCAAGACCGGCCTGTGCCATTGGGTGATCTGCCTGCGGCAGATCGGGTATTAATCGAGAAACACAAATTATGGAAAGACGTTCGTTTATAGCTGGAATGTTGGGGATGCCTGCGTTGGTGAAGTCGATGCCGATGGTAGGCGTGGCGCCGATGGCGCTGATGGGAGGAAGGTTTGTTACGCTTTGTATTATGATTCGTACGACGCCGTGGGAGGTATCGAGGGATGTGAAGCTGCATCCGCGGGAGGAGGGGAGTTGGCATACGTTGGAGGGGGTGAAGGCTATGCGGGAGGCGTTTGCGGAGGGGAATCCAGGTGGAAGGCTTACGTGGGGATTTACGATGAATGCGTTGGAGGATAAGCGGATTAATTATGTTCAAATCCGGGAGTATGCGGCGGCTTGCCAGGCGAAGTATGGGGATGAGGTGACGTATTTTCCGGGGTATTTTCCGGCGATGTATCTGCCGCGTACTCGTATTAACCAGGAGATGTCGGAGGCGATTGGGATTATTTCCGGGTTCGTGGGGAGGGGATATAAGCCGCAGTCGATTATTGGTGGGTTTCTACCGGCGGAGAGCTTGAAGTATCTGGCGGAGAAGGAAGGGATACATGTGGCGCAGGCGGTGATTTGGAGTCAGCATAATATCGATGGAGGCGGCGCGGATGGTTCGCCGTCTTATCCGTATTATCCTTCTACTGAGCATTTTTGCAAGCCGGCTCAGGGGGCGCGTGACTTTGTCGATTGTGTGAACCTGGATGGCTGGACGATGGATTTTATTTGTGCCCGGCAGAGCGGGGCCAATGGGCATGAGATTACGGGGTATAATAGCCGGAGAGGGGTTGGGCCGATAGAGACGTATAAGGGGTGGGGATTGGATCTGGGGAACAGGGAGGTGATGCATACGCAGTCGATCCACTTCGATAAGGGATTTGCGTTGAATGGGTTTGGGTGGGTGACCAATATTTGGGAGGCGCAGATGTATTATGAGTTTGGGAAGGAGCTGATTATTGGCGCTCTGCGGATGTGGGTGACGGATACGTTGAAGCGGTGGCCGGATGTGAAGTTTGTTACGTTTGGGGAGTTTGGGAATTTGTGGCGGGCGCATTATAAGAATAATGACAATTGGAATTACAAGTTTGTGGAGAGGGGCTCGGGGTTGGGGGATTCCTATAACAACCTGGAGATACGGTGGTTTATGAATAAGGAGTTTCGGCTGGCGTTGCTTCATGACTGGCATAAGAAGACGCCGGAGATGGTGATCGATTTTACGCGGTATGATTTGGCCGTGAGGGAGCCGGGGGATGCGACGCCTGCGAAGCCGATAAAGGATTGGTCGTTGATCAATCGGATTAACCAGAAGGGGTTGAGGCCGGAGGATAAGCCGGTTTTGTTGAGGGAATTGGGTGAGGAGGAGAAGAGGTTGATATTTAAATATTGTCCGGAGCTCGCTTAGTTTACGAGCAGCTCGTCGAAGAAGATCCAGCCCGGCTTTTCCTTGCCGGGCTTTGCTTTGTTGGGGTGCCAGGGGGGGAGGTTTTTGACACGGGCGGCGAGGACTTTGAGGCAACGGACGGTGATGGCGGGGAAGGTTATGCGGTAGTTGGTCATGGATGGGGCATCGGTTTTTTCGGGTTGTTTGGGGAGGAGTGTGCCGAGGAGTTTCAGGTGGTTTTGGTCGGAGCCTCCCCAGACTTCGAGATGGGTGGGAGGAAAGATTTCGGCGCCGGTATTGATGACGCTGGAGAAGATTAGGTTGGTGATGGTGGTGGGTTTGTGATAGTACAAGAGGGCCTGGAAGTCGTTTTTGTGGAAGCCGAGCCATTTACCGCTGCCGAAACTGTAGTCGCCTTTGTCGGCGTCGATGAGGATGGAGGGCTGGTATTTTAGATAGTTGGAGTCGACGGGCAGGAGTAGGTGGATGGAGTCGGGGGGATATTTTTGGGTATAGAAGGTGGTGGTGATGGGGTCGCTGGCGAGCCAGCCGGGTTTGTAGGCTTTGGCTTTGAATTGGGCGCTTGTGGTGAGTGGGAAGGGGGATGTGTAATTGTGGTTGGTGCTGTCGGGGTCGGAGCCGTCGAGGGAGTAGCGGATGGTGGTGCCGGGGACGAAGTGGTGTAGGGTGATGAGGATGGCGGTGTCGTGGATGATACGGGCTTCGGTTTCGAGGCGGGGAGGGTTTAGCTTTATCCGGACGGTGTCGGCGTTGAAGCCGGTGATTAGGCCGAGGTCGTTTCTTTTTTGGCGGAGGTTTTTTATTTCATTGGCGGTGACGCCGGTTTTCCAGATATATACTTTTTTTAGAGAGGCGATGGAGGCCAGGAGGTCGAGGTCGCCTGTTTTTATTTGTGTTCCTGAAAGGCTTAGGCTTTGCAGGTGGGAGAGTTTTGTCAGTTTGGAGATGCCCGTTCCGGTGATTTGGGTGAAGTCGAGGTTTAGCTGGCGGAGGTTGGGAAAGGAGGCGAGGGTGGACAGGTCGTTGTCGGTAACCGGCATTTTGTTGAGGTTGATCGAAACGATTTGTTGTTTTATCGACGAGAGTTCGGTTAGCTGTTCGGATTTGAAGGAGCTGGCACCGTAGAAGTCGATGGCGAGGGCTGGAGAGCTGGTCGCCAGTGGGGTGATGGATCGGTAGTTGGTGCGGAGACTGGCGATTTTCTTTTCGTCCGCGGAGGGGAAGTCGAAGTTTTCGTTTTCGTCGGATTTTAGCAGGGTGGCGGCGATGATTCTTAGGGTGTCGGAGGGGGGTAGGTCGGTTATCTTCAAGTCGAAGGGGGCTTTGTCGTGGACCCAGGCGGTGAGGATATTTATTTCCTGGTCGGAGAGCTGTGTTTTATTGGTGGGGGGCATGTGTTTGCGGTCGTCGAGGGGGAGGTGGATGCGGGTAAGGAGAACGTCCCAGGGAGCGCCGTTTCGGCCGCCTTTTGCGAAGGCTTGAGGGTTTTCCATGTTTAGTCCGCCTTTTGTGGTGGAGGAGCTGTGGCATTGGATGCATCGGGCGGCGAGGACGGGTTGGACGAGGTCTTCGTAGACGAGGGCCTGGTCGAAGGGGGGGATTGGTCGGATGGAGGGGCGAAGGGGTGCGAGCACGTAGCCGGCGCCGTGAGTGAGGTCGCCGCCGAGGTGGCCGGTGAGGATAATGGTGATGAGGGGGAGGGCGGATAGCCATTTAGGAGTGGGTGATGTTATGTAGAGTAATAATAGGGTGATCGAGGTGAGGGCGCCGAGCCATTTGTGTATTTGGAGGGCGGAGCCTTCGTAGGAGGATTCTCTGGATAAGAGGATACCTGCGAGGGCGGTGATGACGGAGGTGATGGCTGACGCGAGAAGGAGGGGACGGGAGAAATGAGGGGCAAACCAGGAAGAGAGTCCGTAGGCGATGATGAGCACGATGGGGAAGTGGAGGATCATGGGGTGTAGTCTCCCTGTTACCTGGAGCCAGGCTGGGATTTGCAGGTGGTTGTCCAGCAGCGCGAGGAAGAGCAGCATCGTGTTGAGTGCGATCAGGGCATATGTGAGGGCGGACTTTTCTTTCGTCATGGGTTATGGGTTAGACGCGCTTGAGTTTGTAGGGGTATACTTTTCCGGAGGCCCATTGGGCGACGTAGAGGTTTTCGTCGCGGTCGACGCAGACGTCGTGCGGGTGGACAAAGATCTTGTCGGTTTGGTGCATGGGTTGGAGCTTGTTGTCCTGGTATTGGGGTTCGCTGCCGCCGATGTTGCTGACGACTTTGTTGTGTTTGTCCAGGATGGTGACGAAGCCGGTGCCTTCTGCTTTGAGGTCGGGGGAGCGGAGGACGGCGGCGTAGAGGTGGTCTTTGTGGATGACGGGCCGGCAGACGCAGGCTCCGGGGAGGTCGATTATGTCTATTAGTTTTCCTTCTTTAGTGAAATGTTTAAAGCAGTTGCGGGTGCGGTCGGTGATTAGAAGTGAGTGGCCGGCGCGGTGAGTGCTGTGGGCGGGGTCGGTAGACCGGGTGTCCCAGCAGATGCCGTGGGCGTTGTCGAGGTGTTCGGGGCCGTCGCCGCGGCCGCCGAAGTAGTTGAGCAGCTTGCCGGTTTTGTCGTAGTGCAAGATATATTGGGCTCCGTAGCCGTCGGCGATGAAGATGCCGCCGTTGTTGTCGATGGTGGTTTCGGTGGGGACGAATTCTTTTGCTTCTTTATAGATGCCGGCGTCGAGGGGGGCGCTGATGGTTAGGAGGACTTTGCCATCGAGAGTTGTTTTGTAGACCTGGTGGCGTTCGATGTCGGTGATGTAGAGGAATTCGGTTCCGTTTTCGTCGTGGAGGGTTAGGCCGTGGGCGCCGGGGAAGTCGTGTCCCCAGCTATCGATCAGCTTTCCATCGGTGTCGTAGATGAGGATGTTGTTATGGGTTTCGTTTGTAAGCAGGAGGATTCTGCCTTTGGAATCCTGGACCATTTCGTGGCAGTCGTTGACGGGGTATTGGGCGCTGCTGCATTTGCTCCATGCCGTATCGAGGGTGTAGAGCATGCCGTTGTAGCCGTAGGATTTTTCCTGCGGTTTTTTGAACAGGTTTTTTGTCAGGGTAACGCTGCTGACGGCAAGGAAGGAATTGCGGATAAATTTTCTGCGCTGCATAAGATTGTGGTGTTTGTGGAGTTAGGCGATTAGACCATCTACGACTTTGCCGGCTACGTCGGTTAGGCGGTAGCGGCGGCCCTGGTGCCTGAACGTTAGTTTTTCGTGATCGAGGCCCATGAGGTGCAGGACGGTGGCGTGGAAGTCGTGGACGTGTACGGGGTCTTTGACGATGTTATAGCCGAAGTCGTCGGTTTCGCCGTAGACGCCGGGTTTTGAGCCGCCGCCGGCCATCCAGATGGTGAAGCATCGGGGATGGTGGTCGCGTCCGTAGTTTTCGGGGCTTAGTTTACCCTGACAATAATTGGTCCGGCCGAATTCGCCGCCCCAGATGACCAGGGTTTCGTCGAGCAGGCCGCGTTGTTTGAGATCCTGGACGAGGGCTGCGGAGGCCTGGTCGACGTCTTTGCACTGGCCTTTTATTTCCTGGGGCAGGTTGCCGTGCGCATCCCAGCCCTGGTGATAGAGCTGAATGAAGCGGACGCCGCTTTCGGAGAGCTTTCTGGCGAGCAGGCAGTTGGCGGCGAAGGTGCCGGGTACGAGGCATTCGGGGCCATAGAGCTTGATGATGTCTTCGGGTTCTTTGCTGAGGTCGGTTATTTCGGGGACGGCCGTTTGCATCCGGTAAGCCATTTCGTATTGCTGGATCTTGGTATTGATTTCGGGGTCTCCGAATTCTTTATAGGATTCTGCGTTGAGGGCGGACAGCTCGTCGAGCATGCGTCTTCGGGAGAGGCGGTCCATGCCGTCGGGGTCGGAGAGATAGAGGACGGGGTTTTCTCCGTTGCTGAACTGTACGCCCTGGTGGATGGAGTCGAGGAAGCCGTTGGACCAGAGTTTGGAATAGACGCCCTGTCCGTTGCCTTTTCCTTTCGAGAGGAGCACGCAGAAGGCGGGCAGGTTTTTATTTTCGCTGCCCAGGCCATAGCTGAGCCAGGCCCCCATGCTGGGCCGGTTGCCTTGCTGGGCGCCGGTTTGCATAAAGGTGAGGGCTGGGTCGTGGTTGATAGCTTCGGTGTACATGCTTTTTATGAAGCAGAGGTCATCGACGGCTTTGGCGGTGTAGGGCATCAGCTCGCTGAGCCATGTGCGGGCCTGGCCATATTGTCCGAACTGGAAGTATGTTCCGGCGAGGGGGAACTTTGTTTGGTTGGCCGTCATGCCGGTAAGGCGCTGTCCGTTTCTTACGGAAGGGGGCAGGTCTTCGCCCTGCATTTTATTGAGCAGTGGTTTATAGTCGAAGAGGTCGAGCTGGGAGGGGGCGCCGTTTTGAAAGAGATAGATGATGCGTTTTGCTTTTGGTGCAAAGTGTGGGAGGCCGAGCGCGGCTGTCTCTTCCTCGCCTTTGCTAAACAGGTCGGGCATGAGCAGTGAGCCCAGGGCCATGCCGCCGATGCCGAAGCCCAGCCCCTTTAGGAAGCGGCGGCGGTTGAAGTGCAGGTGGCGTTGTAATAGCTCTTTTTCCATGTGTATCAGGTCTTGGTAATAGTCTCTTCTAAATTATAGAGGGTATCGATGAGGCGCATGAGCGCGGCTTTGATGACGGCGTCGATGTTTTTTTGCTGTGGGTATTCGCCTACTGCCAGCGTCTTTTTGGCGGCGGCTGGACTGTTCTTGAATGTTGCCAGTTCGTCGTTGTAGTAGTCGGTGAGTCGTTTTTGTTCTGTCGCGGTTGGCTTGCGGCAGAGGATGATTCGGAATGCTTTGGTAATCTTTTCGTCGGAGGAGGTCTGTTCGGCCTGGAGGCGCTGTGCGAGGACGCGGGCGGCTTCGAGGACGGTGGGGTCGTTGAGCATGACGAGGGCTTGCAGCGGGGTGTTGGTGCGTCCGCGGCGGACTTCGCACTGGTCGCGGTTGCTGGCGTCGAAGATGCCCATCCCTGGGGGAGGGACGGTGAGCTTTATGAATGTGTACATACCTCTGCGGTAGAGGGAGTCGTGGTGATCCTGTTTATAGGTGGCGAGGACGCCTCTTCCCGAGGTGGCGGATTCCCAGAGGCCTGACGGTTGATAGGGTTTTACGCTGGGGCCGCCGATGGTAGGCACGAGTAGTCCGCTGGTGGAGAGGACGAGGTCACGGACAAATTCTGCGGGGAGCCGGGAGCGTGGGCCGCGGGATTGATAGGCGTTTTCGGGGTCTTTTTCTTTTTGGTCGGGGGTGACGCGGGTCGATTGCCGGTATGTTTTCGAAGTAACGATTTGTTTTACGAGTCGTTTGATGTCCCAGCCGTGTTCCATAAAATCCACGGCGAGCCAGTCGAGGAGCTGTGGGTTGGTGGGCAGGTCGCCCTGCATGCCGAAGTCGCCGGCGCTTTTTACGATGCCCCGTCCGAAAAATTCCTGCCAGAGCTGGTTGACGAATACGCGAGCCGTGAGTGGATTGGTCCGGCTGACGGTCCATTTGGCGAGGCCGAGGCGGTTGCGGGGAAAAATGGTTGTGTCGAAAGACATGATGGCTTTTGGCGCCGCGGGTCGAACGGAGTCGGTGGGTGCGTCGTAGCGGCCTCTCGAGAGGAGATAAGTGGTGCGGAAGGTGTCGCGTTCGCCCATTACGGAGACGGTCATCGCACCGGTGTCTCTTTTATTGATAAAAGAAAGTGTATTGTGTACGTCAGAGTCGTTGAAGCTGAGGATTGGCATTTTCGCCGGTTTGGAAACGCTGACGTCTCCTTCGTAGCCAATTTCTTTTGTGTTATTAAAGAAAGCGAGCAGGGAATAGTAGTCTTTTTGGGAGAAGGGGTCGTATTTATGATCGTGGCATTGGGCGCATTCGACGGTTAGGCCGAGGATGCCTTTGCCGTAAGTACGGGTTTTGTCGACGAGGTATTCGATGCGGTATTCTTCGGGGACGACTCCGCCTTCTTCGGTGTATTTGTGATTGCGGAAGAAGGCTGTGGCGAGGATTTGTTCCTTGGTGGCGTTTGGCAGCATGTCGCCGGCGATCTGTCCGACCAGGAATTTGTCATAGGGCATGTTGGTGTTGAAGGCGTGGATGACCCAGTCGCGCCAGGGCCACTGGGTGCGGATATTGTCGTCCTGGTAGCCATAGCTGTCGGCATAACGGGCGACGTCGAGCCAGTGTACCGCCATTTTTTCGCCGTATTGAGGAGTGGCGAGGAGGGCGTCGACCTGCTTTTCGTAGGCGTCTTTGCCGTTGTCGGCCATATAGGCGTCCATTTGTGCGAGAGTGGGGGGAAGGCCGGTGAGGTCGAGGCTTAGTCTTTTGAAGAGGCGTTCTTTGTCAGCTTCTTCGTTGGGTTTTATGTCCAGCTGTTCCAGCTTGTGGGCGACGAAGAAGTCGATTTCGTTAAGGGGCCATCGGGCATCTTTGGGGGTGGGCAGCGGGGCTTTTACGGGAGGTATGAAGGCCCAGTGTTTTTCGTAGCGGGCGCCCTGGCTGATCCATTTCTCGAACAGGCGCTGTTCCTGCGGGGTAAGCGCGCCGAGGTGGGAGTCGGTGGGCGGCATCTGGTAGCTGGGGTCGGGTGAGGAGATCCGGCGGAGCAGCTCGGACTGTTCGGGTTTGCCGGGGACGATGGCGTAGGCTCCTTTTGTATTTTTTAGGGGGGCGTAGGCGCTGTCGGCTATGTCGAGTCTTAGGTGTGCTTCGCGGTGGCTTGCGTCGGGGCCGTGGCATTTGAAGCATTTGTCGGAGAGGAGGGGGCGGATGTCGAAGTTGTAGCTGACATCGCCGGATGTGTCGGGGCGGCCGTTGTCGGTTTTAGAGTGAAAGCAAGCGGCAATGGTGATCACGCATCCTGTGATCAGGGTCAATATGGCAGCGGTGTAGCGAATCTCGGGTGGTTTGTACTAAAGATAAATGAATTCGGTCATTTATCCTAAAGCGGAGAGTTCGCCGGCGCGGGATGGGGAGTGGGTGGAGGCGGGGATTGCAGGGATGTACATGACGACGTTGGAGCGGCGGGTCAGGTGGAGGAGGAAGACGCTGAGGAGGCCGCCGAGGACTTGCATTTTGAGGTCGCTGGCGCCTTCGAATTCCTGGTGCATCATTTCGCATAGGGCCTGGTTCCAGAGGAGGCCGTCGGTGCGGATGATCTCGTCGGTTTGGGGGAATGGGCAGGAGATGGGGAGGTAGGTGTTGGTTTGGAGCAGGGTTTTGTTGAAGGAAATGATGTAGCCTTCGGTAGAGGGGTCGGTTTTTATGCGGCGGTGCTTGTCGTGGTGGACCCAGTAGAGGTTGTTGCTTTCGAGGAATACGAAGGATTCTTTGTTTATGATGGTGACGCAGCCCTGGAAGACGAGGTATATTTCGATTACCTCGTCGCGGATGTTTGTGAGGGTTGCCGTGCGGGTGCAGGAGGGGGCGTTTTGTTTTGTTAGCTGTTGTATATTGAAGTAGGGCATATGACAGAGTTTATGGAGTTGTTGAGTATTTGTTCCAGCTGGCGGATTTCGAGGGCGTACCTGGTTTTTTTGCGTTTTCCGAAGTGGAGGGTGTTTTCGAGCTGGGGGCTGCCTTCCCAGGCTATGCGTATTGTTTTTTGTTCCAGCTCGTTTTTACAGAGGAAGTCGGGCATGATGGCGAAGCCGGTTCCGTTGCGAAGACAGCGGAGGATGGCTCTGAAGTAGGGGACCACGTAGTTGGGTTTGAAGTCGGGCTGACAGTCGAAGTTTGCCTGCCAGAAATTTTTCAGATAGCCCATGTCTGCTGCGGTGGTGTACCAGATTTGTTTTTTCAGCCATTCGCGGATAGCGGTTTGTTTGTCTGCAGCTATAAGGTGGTCCAGCTCTCGTGCGTCGGTGCGGGCGCCGCAGATCAGGATGAGCTTTTCCTTTAAGAAGGGGGTGTATTCGAGGTTGGGCTGGGGGCCTTTTTGGGATGTCAGCACGAGGTCGAGGGCGCCGGTGTCGAGATCGTGCAGCATTTGCGGGCATTCGCCGAATCTGACGATGAGGTTGAAGGGGAGCTGGGCGATGTGTTCGGCGAGGGAGTATTCGAATGTTTCGAAGCCAAGGCCCACGCTGAGGGTGGGTTTGCCTGCGTCCGAGTTCCGGCAGAAGACGTCTTCGGCTTCCGTGAGCCTGTTCATCGGGTCGACGATACAATTGTACAGGATGGTGCCGCGTTCGGTTGGGATCATTTTTCTTGTCTCGCGTTCGAAAAGCCGGTAGCCGGTATAGGCTTCGAGGGAATTCAAGTGAAGGCTTACGCCGGGCTGGGAGATGAATAGCGCCTGTGCTGCGTTGGAGAGATTGCCTGTTTCATAGATCGCCTTAAAAGTTCTAAACCATTCCAGATTCAACATATGCGTTCGTTTTGATTAAGAAAGACCCTATTTTGATGCCAACAATTAAGGTGTTTGTAATCAGGTGGTTGGCGAGGGGGGTGGGTAGGCGTGCCTGTCAAATATCACTGATTTGTGAAATGACGTAGCTGTATTCTGCCCATGTAGTGGAAGGGGAAGATCTTCGTATCTTTAGGAATAGATGGTGCGGGTAAAATTCATATTCCTTCTTCTCTTTCTTACTGCAAACGTATTGCTGGCTCGCGGCCAGACTGCGAGCTGGTTTTACAGTCTCCCAACCTTCGATGATTCCATTCCGGTGGAAGAGATCATTCGTCAGACGGAGACTCTTCCTTCGAGTACCCGTAAAGTACAGCAGCTGCTTGCGATCGCCAAGATATACCGGGATCATGGCAGGGGCAAGTGTCTCGACACCAGCCTGATCTATATAAGGGAGGCGCACGGCATCGCTCAGGAGATTCATGACACCAGCGGAGTCAATGAGGCTTTGGGAAGGATTTGCGAGGTTTACTCGTTTAAAGGAGAATTTACATCGGCTGCTGCGTTGTTACCCATGGCCTATGGTGAGCAGCGTATCCATATGCTGCTGAGGATCGCAGAAGGCTACGTAAATCGTCAACCCGTCGATGCCCGGTTCCTGGAAAGGGCCTGGCCTTATCTCTCGAAGGCTACACAGCTTGCGGACTCGATTCGTTCCGTCATGTGGAAAAAGGAGTGTCTCATGCTTCAGGCCAAGTATTTTTTCGAGCATGGCGATCTGGAAGATGGAAAGAACGCCATACTTACGAACATCAAAATCTGCGAGAGTCTTGGAGATAAGAAAGGGGTGGGCAAATATTGGTCGGAAATGAGCTATTATATGCCTATCACCAGCCAAACTATTTCCTATCATCTTTTCGCCTGCCGCGAGTCTATCCGTGCTTACAAAGAAGCGGGAGATCGGCATGACGAGCTCTATTCCCTTCGGGATCTAGCCGTGATGCATCGGTATGCCTGCGAGTACGATTCTTCCGAAGAGGAGTTTATGATATTTCTCAGGGAAACCGCAAAAGAGGGCACCAAGCCATCCGCCAATACCAACTATGAGCTGGCTTCCCTGTTCCTTAACGAAGGTCATGTCAATAAAGCGCTCGATTATTGCCTGAGGTCCCTCAATGCGACTGGCCGAAAGAACAATTATTTTAGACGGTATCCGTATGGCGGGCTGGCTCATATCTATCAGCAAACCGGGGTCCCTTCCGAGGAGCTGTATTATGGAAGACTGGCGGTCGAAGAGGCTATTCGTTTCGAAATTCCTGAGCTGCACTACTTTGTCACGTTCGTGGTCGACGCCCTCGTCAAGCAAAACCAGCCAGAGAAGGCGCTGACGTATTTGCAGGAATTCAACGCGGCTCATCCGGCACTTTTTCCGGAGCAGCAAGAGTCACTTGCTTATAGCTACGGCCTTGTTTACGATGCGCTTGGCCTTTACGGGAAGGCGGACACCTGGTTCAGGCAGTTGACAAACCTCGACTCTGCCGTACAAAAGGAAAGAAATACGGTTATTTTTCGCCGCCCTCAGCTGAATCCCTTCTTAATCCATCTGTATACCGGTAGGTTTTACGTGCACTGGGGCAAATACCAGCAAGCCCAATTTTTTTTGCAAAAGGCATTGACCGATGCGCCGATAGACAAACAGTCCACTGCCGGAAGCGAGCTCCACCTGATGTTGTATAAAACAGATTCTGCTACCGGCGATCTGCGATCGGCGCTTGGTCACTATATGAAGTACACTGCTATCCGGGATTCTGTCTTCAACGTCGAAAAGATGCAGCAATTCCAGGCATTACAGGTGCAGTATCAGGCAAAAGAAAAGGAGCAGTCGATCCTGCTGCTGCGGAGTGAAGGTGAACGGCAGCGGGACCAGCTGAGTCAGGCGTCTCTCACCCGTAAGGTCCAATTTGGCGGTATCATCGTATTGCTGGGTCTGGCTGCCTGGATGTATTATGCTTATCGGACCAAGCAAAGGAATGTTCACCGGCTGATTTTGCAACAGGGGGAGATCAATGAAAAGAACCTGGCGTTGGAGCAGCTGGTTGGTGAAAAGAACGATCTTCTGGCGGAGAAAAACCTTTTGTTGCAGGAAGTGCATCACCGGGTAAAAAATAATCTGCATACGGTGATGAGCCTGCTGGAATCACAGAGTGCGTATCTCAACGATCAGGCCGCGCGCGATGTATTGCAGGACAGCCAGAACCGGATTCAAACTATTTCTTTGCTGCATCAGAAATTGTACGGGTCCAGCAATGTGACGTCGCTGGAAATGGCTCCTTATATTGCCGAATTGTGTGCGTTTCTTGCCAGCTCGCTGGGGGCGCGTGAACGCCGGATCACCATCTCGCAATTCATCGAACCGATCATGCTGGACCTTTCGCTGGGGCTGCCGATCGGGCTGATGCTGAACGAGGCGATCACCAATGCCCTCAAGCATGCCTTTCCCGATAACGCCGATCAGAATGCTATCCGGACGGGGCATATCGAGGTTAGCATGCGACGCCTGCCCAGCGGGCACGTGCTGCTGCAAATATGCGACGATGGAGTGGGGATGCTTACGGAGTCGGGCAGTGATTCCTATTCGCTCGGAATGACGCTGATGAAAAGCATCGGTCAGAAATTGGGCGGGCGTTTTTCCATACGGAGCACGGGCGAAGGAGTGCGGGTTATGCTCGAATTCAGGGACTGATGAAAAGGCTTTAGGTCCATGAAAACCAGTTCTTCGCCAGTATTTCCTCCAGCTGTTGAATCTCCTTTGCGTAGATGGTTTTTTTCCTTTTTCCGAAGTGGAGGGTATTTTCGAGCCGGGGATTTCCTTCCCAGGCGAGCTTGATCTCCCGGTTCATGATCTCATTCCTGCATAAAAAGCTTGGTATTACCGCAAAGCCTTCTCCTCTGCTGAGGCATCGAATGATGGAGCTGAAATAAGGGACGACAAAGTTCGGCTTGAAGTCGGGCAGCATACCGAAATTGAGGAGCCAGAAATTTCTTAAATGCTCCATGTCGGCTGCGGTAGTATACCAGATTTGGTTTCTGAGCCAATCCCGGATTCCGGTTTTTTCATTGGCTTCGATCATTCTATCCAGCTCTTCGGTGCTGGACCCGATGCCGCAGATCAGCACAATTTGTTCTTTGGCAAACGGGGTGTATTCCAGGTTGGGCTGTTGTCCCCTTTGAGGGGTAAGGATGAGGTCAAGGGCGCCGGTGTCCAGGTCGTGCAACATCTGGGGATATTCTCCGAACCGGATAATCAGATTGAATGGCAGCTGTGCGATGTGCTCTTCCAGGGTATACTGGAAGGTCTCGAAGCACATGCCTACGCTGATGGTCGGTTTGCCCTGCTTTGTGTTCCGGTGAAAGAGCTGTTCGGCTTCTATCAGCTGGGTCAAAGGCTGGATGATCTGGTTGTATAATAAGGTGCCTCTTTCTGTAGGGGTCATTCTACGGGTGTCCCTTTCGAACAGCCGGTATCCGGTATAGGATTCAAGCGCGTTCAGATGAAGGCTTACGCCGGGTTGGGATAGATGTAGCAATTGTGCTGCTGCCGACAATGTCCCGGTTTCATATATAGCTTTGAATGTCCTTAACCATTCCAGGTTTAGCATGTACGAATTTACTGTTTATTTAATGTTTGTTTAGCCAGTTGGCGACGGCGCGGGAAAAATCGGCCACGTCGATGGGGTGTCTGCTGGTGATGAGGTTGCCGTCTACGACTACGGGTTCGTCGAGGACAGTTGCGCCGGCATTGACCAGGTCGGTGTGGATGTTCCAGTAACCGGTGAGCTTCTTACCTTTCAGAATGCCGGCTGTGGCCAGCACGACGGGGGCGTGGCAGATAGCGGCGGTCAGCTTTCCGCTCTTGTAGAAGTCCTGGATAAATTTAATGACGTCTTTGTCGAACCGGAGGTTATCGGGGTTCCATGCGCCGCCGGGGATGAAGATGGCATCGTATTCTGCTACTTTTATCTGGTCTGCGGTGCGGTCCACCTTGACCCATCCGACGGGGTTGAGATATTGAATAGCCATGATATGGTTCTGGGCCATTTCGGGCATGGTCAGGCCGTACCTGGCGGGGGCGGGGTTATATTTTGGCGCCACGATGTCTACTTGTGCGCCCAATTCTTTGAAATACCAGAGGGGGGCGAGCATTTCGATCTCTTCGAATCCGTCTGCGGCGATGACGGCAATTCTCTTTCCTTTCAATTGTTCTTTGTTGGATACGGGAGTCATGAAAAAGCTTTTTAGCTTTTCGTTGCCAGGCGCATTCAGCATGGCTGGTACGGACAAACCTGAAACGACCGGTGGGGTGGACAGCTGTCTGAGGATCTCCAATTCTCTGGTGGCATCGCTCTGTGCATGGATGGATTGACTGGAAAGCATAAAGAGTAAGGCGTTGGTTAAATAAAGATGTAGTTTTTTCATTTTGATGATGTTTGTTATTTTCTATACAGTGGAGCGAACTCGATCAGGTTATGGATGCCTTTTTCAAATGGCGGTTCTTTGATGGAGGTGCGCAGGTATTGAATAACCGGATCGATGGGCGGGAATTTCAGGTGGAACTGGAAGGCTTCGTTATCGCGAAATTTTTCATAGGTGACGAATTTTGTCTTTTGGCCCTGGATTTGGCTCAATTGATAAGTGACGACGCCGGGTTCTCCACGGAATTTCGGCATGGCGGTATGGTAGATCGTTTTGAATTTATCCTCGGTGCCTTCCTGGGCGTCTACGAAGAGCATTACTGTCAATGGATGGTCTTGTTGCGCGGGTGCTTTCCGGTAAGCCTCATTGGGAAGGGGTTCAAGGTCTTCGATAAAGATGGTTTCGGGCGGGGTTGTCAGTGCGGTTTTGGATAGGACGGCAATTGCTTTTGCTTCGCTGCTTTTTTCGTTATTGCTCAGGTGGTCTCGGCTGGTCCAGCGTTCGATGATCCATAGTGTGGAGGAGTCTTCCCGTTCGAAGTAGGCTTCTGCCATTACGTTTCCTTCGGCTTTCAGCGATTTGAAGATGTAGGCGCTTATTGCGCTGCGGAACTGCGTGCTGTATTGCGGCTTTATGTGATATTTTGTTAGTCGTGCGGCTGGGTTAAGTAGGATGTTCATGACTAATATGAAAGAAAGCAGATTCATGTTGTAAAGATGAGAAGAGTAAAAATGCCGGAGAAATAAGTTGAATTATAGGAACCCCAACTTTTTTTATAAGTTGCCGGTTAGTCCAAATAATTCTTTAGCTCGGCTGCGGCGTGCAGGAAGAGGCTTTTTGTTTGAGGCAGGCCGGCCAGGCCGTTCAATAGTCCGAAGTCATGAATCACGCCGTTGTAGCGGATTGTCGTTGCCATGACCCCTGCGTTATCCAGCGCTCTGCCAAAGGCCTCGCCTTCATCCCGTAAAATATCGTTCTCGGCTGTCTGGATGAGTGTGGGAGGGAGTCCTTTCAGCTGTTCCGGAGTGGCTTGTAAGGGGGATGCGTAGATTTCTTTACGGTGTGAGAGGTCCGCGGTGTACTGGTCCCACATCCATTTCATCAGGGCTGTGCTAAGGAATGCATCGTGTTTTTTCCAGGAATCGGTATCGAATCCGGCGCTGGCCGCGGGACAGATCAGGATTTGTGCCTTGAATTCAGGGCCGCCGTTGGCTTTTGCCATGAGGGAAACTGCTGCCGCCATGGTTGCGCCGACTCCGTTGCCTACGATGGCGATGCGTTCCGGATGTACCTGGATTGTTTCGCCGTGTTCCGAGAGCCATTTGGCCGCTGTATGAATTTCTTTGAGCGCTTGGGGATATCGGGCTTCGGGGGAACGGCTATAGTTGATAAATACTGCGGTAAAGCCGGTGGCGACGACGAGGTCGCGCACCATTCTCTTGTGTGTGGAGTAGTCACCCAGGACCCATCCTCCTCCGGGAATAAACAGAAAAACGGGCAACGGGCCTTTGGAACCTTCGGGTCTTACGATGTTCAACAGGATGTGGGTGTCATCGCAGGGAATGATCTTTTGTAATTCGGTGATACCGGAGACGTCGACCTTACTGCTGTTTTGCAGGGCAGTAAATGCTTTTCGGGCTTGTTCGGGGGATGAGGGCGGCAAGGGGGACCAATTTTTGTTTAGCTGCAGCAGGAATTGTCTAACGGATTTTGTGAAATCGAGGTTCATCTTTTAATGGTTTCGCATTGGCGCACAATTCGTATGCCAGTGGGATTTCCATTGATGATCATATAAATAGCGGATGGATTGGTTTTTTCTGCCTGTTATATTTCGCCGATTAGCGATAGTACTTCTCAGTTTTTATTCCCAGCTTCTTGATTCGGGAGATCAGGGTGCTGTAGGGGAGCTTTAGGATTTCGGCTGCGCCGCCGGGGCCGTAGATTTTACCGTTGCAGAGCTGGAGTACGGATTTGATGTGCTCGATTTCCATTTCTTTGATGGTCATGACGCCGGGGGCGGCGGGGGCGGGTATGTTGACCGGGCCGGGGCTGTTATGGGGCAGGGCGATTTCGGTGATAGTATCGCCGGGTGTCAATAGGGCGGTTCGTTCCAGCAGGTGCTGGAGCTCCCTGATATTGCCGGGCCAGGAATAGGACAGGAGATTATTTATGGCTGTTTCGGAGAGCCTTTTTGGCCGGAGGCTGTTGAGCCGGGAAAAACGGTCGAGGAAGTATGCGGCAAGCTCGGGGATGTCGGTCTTTCGGTCTCTTAGCGGCGGCATCTGGATGGGGAAAACGTTGAGCCTATAATAGAGATCCATACGGAAGCGGCCTTCGAGCACTTCCTTTTCCAGGTCGACGTTTGTGGCGGCGATGATACGGATATCGACTTTGATGCTGCCTTTTCCGCCGACGCGGTCGATCTCGCGTTCCTGGAGGACGCGGAGGAGCTTCACCTGGAGATCGATGGGCATTTCTCCTATTTCGTCGAGGAAGATGGTGCCTTTCTGGGCTTGTTCGAACTTTCCGATGCGTTGTTCGTTTGCGCCGGTGAAGGCGCCGCGTTCGTGGCCGAATAGCTCGCTTTCTATCAGGTTAGCCGGCAGGGCGGCGCAGTTTACTTTTATCAGCGGCTTGTTCTTTCGGGCGGAGGTGGCGTGGATATTTTCGGCGATGCCTTCTTTTCCGGTACCGCTTTCGCCGAGGATCAAGACGGAAGTATCGGTGGGGGCCACGACTTTGACGAGGTGCAGCACTTTGAGAAGGGGGGCGGAGCTGCCGATGATTCCCGTAAATGTCGACGGCTTTTCAAACGTGGCCAGGAAGGTTTCGCGATCGCGGATGGTTTGTTTTTGCTCGTGGAGGTAATTGGCGATATCCAGTGCGATGAGGATGTCTTTCTTCCGGAATGGCTTTACCAGGAAGCCATAGGGTTCCGTGACTTTTGCCATTTCGAGTATTTCCTTGTTCGAGTTGGCGGATAGGTAGATGAAGGCGATGTTTCTTTCCTTTAGAATCCGGGCGATGTCGATTCCTGTTTTTACGCCGGTCAGGAAGATGTCCAGGAGTACGAGGTCCGGGGATTCGTTTTCGAGGAAGGCGATGGTCTTTTCATAGGAGTCTACCATTCCGGATACTGTAAAGCCCGCGGTCTCCAGGATGATCCGGAGGTTGTTTGCTTCCACGATTCCGTCTTCGACGATCAGGATCTTTTTACTCATGTTCTGTTTGTGTAATAAACCGGCCTCTTTTGATGCCTAGTTTCCGCATTTTAGAATTCAGGGTAGACGTGTTGACGTCCAGGATTTCTGCTGCTCCGCCGGTTCCGCCGACTTTGCCGTGGCATTTTCGGAGAATGGCGATAATGTGGTCGCGCTCGTTGTCGCGGAGAGATTTGTCGAGGGGAGCCTGGCTGAGGGTCCTCGACAGCAAACCTCTGAAACTTGGGAGCTCGACCTGTTCGATAACGGGCTGTGGGCTCATCAGCAGCGATCGTTCGATACAATTCTCCAATTCTCTTATGTTTCCCGGCCAGTTGTGTTTTATCAGCTGGTTCAGGGCTTTTACGGAAATGCCTGTTCCGTTCTTCCCGGTCTTTGCCGCCAGCTTTTTTATGAAGTGGTTGACCAGGAGCGGGATATCTTCCAGCCGGTCTCTCAGGGCCGGGACAAAGATCGGAAAAACATTCAAGCGATAGAACAGGTCTCCCCGGAACCGTCCTTCGGAGACTTCTTTCTGGAGGTCCCTGTTTGTTGCGGCGATGATGCGGACGTCGACTTTGATCGTTTTCTTACCGCCGATGCGTTCGATTTCGCGTTCCTGGATGGCCCGGAGCAGCTTCACCTGGAGGTCGGGGGGGAGCTCACCTATTTCATCCAGGAATAGGGTGCTGTTATTGGCCAGCTCGAACTTGCCGATTTTTCGGTCGATGGCGCCGGTGAAGCTGCCTTTTTCGTGACCGAACAATTCCGACTCGACGAGGTCGGCGGGCAGGGCGGCGCAATTTACTTTTATTATTCGCTTGTCCTTCCGGTTGGAGTGGGTGTGGATGGATGCGGCGATGAGCTCTTTGCCGGTTCCTGTTTCGCCCATGATCAGCACGCTGCTGTCGGAGAAGGCGACCTGGTCGATGGCCTGATGGATTTTTTGCATTTCGGGGCCGGCGCCGATGAGCTCGAGGTTGTTGTCGCAGGGGGGAGGTTCTTCCGGCAGGTCGTACTTTTTGTGGCGACGGATTTCGTCTTTTTGGCGTTCGATTTCTTTTATGTGCAGGGCGTTCGAGATGGCGATGGAGATTTGGGCGGAAACTCCTTTGAGGAGGCGCTGGTCGATGGTTTCTGTATTTATCAGGAGGAAGCCGACGGGGTCTCCGGCTACGTGCAGCCTGATGCCGATTCGCCAGAAGGAGGAGGAGGGTAATACGATGGGGTTGTCTGAACGAAGCAGCGATGCGGTGGGCTCGGGGTAGGGGAGAACTTTTGGATTATTTGGCAGGTCGTGGAGGAAGGGTATATAGGTATTGTCGGTGAAGTTCCGGATGGATAGGCTATATCCTTTTATTCCAAGGAGCTGTTTCAGGTATTGTTTCAAGATGTACTGCAGGCCGCCGGCATCCTTTACGGATGCCAGCTCGGTGCAGAAGGAAAGCAGGATTTGGCTACTCATTCTTTAGGGATACCAAGAACTATTCCTGTTTGTTGTAGTTTGATTTTAAGCCGGTTATGTTTTTGGCGACTTCTGGGATTTCGTCAATTGTATGAAATTTCAGACTTCTATCGGCGTGGTTAAAATCACAGCCCTCTCCAAAAGGAGAGGGCGGATTTTTTCTACAACCACCGATATATAATGAGCAGAATTGATGTGCAGGGCTTGTGCGGAGGCGTCCTTATAACCTTCGAACAAGACCAGGGTGTGGGGGTCTGCATTATCCTGATGGATGTCGAAAAAGAGATTTCCCATTTCTTCCCTGGTTTTAGCTTGCAGCTCTTTTAGCATCATCAGGACGTTTTCCAGATGACCTGGGATGATGGTCCATTTTGCGAATACGTGGATTGGTGACATGCGTAGGTTTTTAATCGAGGGGCTCGAGGAGGGTTACGACTCTGGTGGCTACGCCGAGGGCGGAGGCGGGGTTTTGACCGGTGACCAGACGTCCGTCGGCTTTTGCGTAGTTTTCTTCTTCTGCGTTGCTGAAAGACGTGATGTTCTTGCCATCGATGAGCCAGGAGCCGTCGCTCAGCTTTACGTTTAGGAGGGATAAGGGGCCGTGGCAGACTGCGCTGACTATTTTACCGCTTTCCCACATCGTTCTGATAATTTCGTGTACTTTTTCGTTCTCGGGCATGTCGGCCATCGGAGCGAGGCCTCCGGGGACGAAGACGGCGTCGTACTGGTCGAGGTTGCTCACCTCGGAGATGGGGCGTGTCACCTTCATTTGCATCATGCCGGTGCCGTTGAGGAAGATCTGGTTGAGCTCGTTGTTCTTATCTGCCCATCCGTCGAGGGGAGCTTCGCCGCCTTTGATGCTAAAGATGTCGATGTGATAGCCGCGTTGTTTGAAAGTTACGTAGGGATGGCCCGTTTCGGTGAGGAAATTACCCGTCTTGCGATTGTTGGGGCCGATGTGGCTCGAGCTGGAGACGAGAAAGAGGATTTTCTTTTTCATGACTTGTGCGTTTATTTTATATAGATGGTCTTGACGTTTACGAATTCGCGGATGCCGAAGGAGCTGAGCTCGCGGCCGTAGCCGGAGTTCTTGACGCCGCCGAAGGGCAGGCGGGGGTCGGATATCACGCGGGCGTTGACGCAGCTGGTGCCGGAGTCGAGGTGATATTTTGCGATGTGTTCGCCTTTTTTTGTGTCGGTGGTGAAGACGGCGGAGCCGAGACCGAACTCGCTGTCGTTGGCGATTCTTATCGCGTCTTCTTCGTCTTTGGCGGTGATGATAGATGCGACGGGGCCGAAGAGCTCTTCGTCGTAGGCGGGCATGCCGGGTTTGACGTTAGTGAGGATGGTGGGGGGATAGAAGGCGTTGTCACCGGGGGGCACTTCTGCTCCGAGGATGCTTTTGGCGCCTTTGGCGATGGATTTTGTGACTTGTTCGTGGAGCTGGTCCCTGAGGTCTTTTCGGGCCTGGGGGCCGACGTCGGTGGAGGGTTTGCGGGGGTCGCCCATGGTCTTGGCCTGCATTTTTTTGAGAAATAGTTTGGTGAAGGCTTCTTCTATTTTTGCTTCGACGATGAATCGTTTGGCTGCGATACAACTTTGTCCGCTGTTGATCAGGCGGCTGTTGACGCAGACTTCGGCAGCGAGCTCGAGGTCAGCGTCTTTCAGTATTACGTAGGCGTCGCTGCCGCCAAGCTCCAATACGACTTTCTTTAAGACGGAGCCGGCTTTGCGGGCTACCTCGATCCCGGCGTTGTTGCTTCCCGTTAGTGTGACCGCCTTTATATATGGGTTTTCGATGACGCTGGCTACGGCGCTGCCTCCGATGAGGAGTGTCTGGAAGACGTTGTCGGGGAAGCCTGCTTCTCTTACGATCGATTCGATGGCGAGTGCGCAGCCGGGGACGTTGGAAGCGTGTTTGAGGACGCCTGTGTTGCCGGCGGCGAGTGCGGGCGCCAGGAAGCGGAAGACCTGCCAGAGAGGGAAGTTCCAGGGCATGACGGCCAGGATCACGCCGAGGGGTTGGAAAGTGACGTAGCTATGGGAGGCTTCGGTGGGGATGGAGGTATCTGCGAGGTGGATCTTTGCGTTGGCTGCGTAGTATTCGCAGCAGGCGGCGCATTTTTCGACTTCGGACAGGCCCTGGGTGATGGGTTTGCCCATTTCGTCCGCCATGAGCTCGGCTAGCTCCTGTTTCCGGGTTCTTAAGGCGGCTGCCATTTTGCTTAGGAGCTCTGCGCGGGTGGAGGGGTCGGTGCATTTCCAGGTTTGCCAGGCTTTATGGGTGGCGGTTATTTTTTCGGATACTTGTTGTGGGGTGTGGGAGGGATAGTCTTTTATCTTTTGGCCGTTTGCGGGGTTGATCGATGCTATGCTCATGATTCTTTTGTTTCTACGAAGTTGAGAAGGTGTGGTGGATGTTTAAAATAGCTTGGGTGATAGGTGTTCCTATAATTCTTATAGAAGGGGTGATGTCATTTGGTTGAGCTTTGTCTTTAAAAATTTATGGAGAATTCAATCAAAGGGAAGGTTATCGTTATTACGGGCGCCAGCAGTGGTCTGGGGGAGGCGTTGCTATTTACCAGGTTATGAATGTTACCCGGAAAGGGGATGTGCAGGCGCTGGTGGATAAGGCGGTTGCTACTTACGCCAGGGTGGATGTGATCATCAACAATGCGGGTATCATGCCGATAGCTCCTATGGCTGAGGTGCGAACGGAAGAGTGGGATGCTATGATCGACATCAATATCAAGGGGGTGCTTTATCGGATTGCTGCGGGGGTGAAGGTGTTTGCTCCCGGGGGGACGGTGTATAGTGGGACGAAGTTTGCGGTGAGTGCCGACGGTGCGGGAGTTTTAGGGTAGGCGGATCGGGTTTTGGGTCCGGAAAGGCAGGTGGGAAGGTGAGCGGGAAAGATATTATTAGATATTGTCAAATAAAGTGGTATATTTGACGTGTTATTTGAGTCTGCATCTATTATCAATTATCCAGTAAGCGTCCCCTCTTCTAGTTAGTTTTTTCTACTTGCCTTCTCATCAGTTTTCATTTTTAATTATTTTTTATGAACATTTATGTTTCGAATTTAAGCTTCGATCTGCAGGACGAAGATCTGAAGGGTTTTTTCATTCCTTATGGCGAAGTCAGCTCCGCTAAAATCATCACAGACAGGGAAACCGGAAGGTCTCGTGGTTTCGGATTTGTGGAGATGACGGATGATGCGGCTGCCAAGAAGGCTATCGAAGAGCTGAATGGCGCCGACATGGAAGGCAGGGCTCTCAATGTCAATGAGGCTAAGCCTAAAGCAGATAAGGGATTTGGCGGTGGCGGCGGCCGCGACAGGAATTTCAACAGTTCCAGGAGCTATAATCAAAACAGGTATTAAGCTTAGTAAATATGATCAAAAAGCCGCTTGGAAAATAAGCGGCTTTTTTTATTGACCCCCTAAAAATCTATATGACTACAGAACAGATCGAGCGTTTCGTGGGGACGGATGCGGACTCTTCCGCCAGGATTTTTTTCAAGACAAGGAGCACATTCGAGGGCATGTTTATCAAGGCTCCTGATTATGCCGAATTGAAGAAGAAGAATTTCTGGCGTATCGTGGCTGCGCACAGGATGGAAGAATACCGGCGGTCGAAGGACATAAACCTGTCCCGCATTTTCAATGGCGGGGAATTTGTCAGGCTTGCATCGAACAGCTAAATATAGTATGTATGAATATCAAGGTTTCCAATATCAGCTTGAATACTACCGACTCCGAATTGAGGAAATTGTTTGTTCAATATGGCAATGTCGATTATGCGATGGTGCACAGGAATTCTTTGAATGGACGCTCGTTGAAGAGCGGAGAAGTAAGTATGCCGGTGCAGACGCAGGCCAGGCAGGCAATAGTGTCTTTGGATAAAACGATATTTGATGGAAAGATTATTTCGGTAAGCGAGGTTCCTACGGAATTGTATTAAATATTATGGTTAAAAAAAGTATGGGTATCGAGTTGTTAAAGGAGAACTTCGACCGGGTCGAAGCTAAGTTTATGGATTTTTTTCGGGAAAGGGATGCGCGATGGCCGTCGGAGAAGCGTGATTATCTCAGGAATCATCATCAAAGTCTTTCGCGGTTCCTGCCGGAGTCGATTTCCTGGGAACATCTGAAGGTCAATGGGCTTCCAGGGGAGATTTTGCTGGAGATGCGTGCGGCTTTCGATGCGTTTATGCAAAATGAGGAGTATAAGGGTTAAATAAAAATCGTTTGTATGCAAATTTATATCGGCAACCTAAATGAGGTGACTACTGCGAATCATCTGGCAAAGCTTTTTTTGCCTTTCGGTAATGTACGGCTGTCCAGGGTTTTCTGGGATGACAGGACGGGGCGGTCTCTCGGTATTGGAATTGTCGAGATGGATGCGGATGCCGGGAAGAAGGCGGTTAGAAAGCTGAATCGCTTTCTGTTTATGAATTCTTATGTGGAGGTAAAGATTACTGTTTCGTGATTCGATAGATATCGCCGTCGTCGGTGATAGCATAGAGGGCGTTATTGGCCGAGGCTACGTCGCGGAAGCGTTGTTTTGTTTCCGTGAGGAGGCGTTCTTCTCCCACTACTTTATTGTTTTTTATGATGAGGCGATCGACGTGCTGGCCGCTGAGGCAGGCTACGAAAAGATTGTTTTTCCATTCGGGGATGGAGGAGCCGGTGTAGAAGCAGATGCCGCTGGGGGAGACGACGGGATCCCAGTAGTAGACGGGCTGCTCCATGCCGGCTTTTTGCTGGATGCCGTCGCCGACTTTGTCATTAGAGTATTCGAGGCCGTAGGTGATGATGGGCCAGCCGTAGTTTTTGCCGGGGCGGATGAGGTTGATTTCGTCGCCGCCGTGGGGACCGAATTCGGATTCCCAGAGCTCGCCGGTGGAGGGGTCGATATCGAGGCCTTCGGGGTTACGGTGTCCGGAGGAGATTATTTCGGCGGCGCCGTTTTTGGATAGCTTTATGATTTTACCGAGATAGGATTTGGGGTCTTGAGCCTGTATGCGGATGTCGGGAGCGAATTTTTCCCCACAGCTTACGTAGAGCTCGCCGGTTTTGTTGAAGACGAGGCGGGAGCCGAACTGGAGGTTGCCTTTTGTGGCGGGGGCTGCGCGGAAGATAATGGTGACGTTGTCGATCTTGCCGGAGGATTCGTCGAGCCTGCCTTTTGCGACGGCGAGGATGCTGCCGCCGTCGGTTTTTTCGGAATAGCACCAATACATCGTATGGTCGCTGGAATAGTTAGGGCTGAAAGTAACGTCGAGGAGGCCGCCCTGGCCGGCGTATACTACTTCGGGCAAGCCGGTGAGTTTTTTTATGAGGCCGCCGTCTTTGTCGAGGATTTCCATGGCGCCGGATTTTAGGGTTACCATCAGCCGGCCGTTGGGCATGGGTACGATGGCGAAGGGGTTGCCGAGGCGGACGGCGATTTTTTCTACTTTAAAGGGTGTGGTGGTTTTAGCGCCGGCAATGCGGGTTTGTCCGGCGAAGGCGGGTTTATAGTTGGCGAAGCCGGATTTTGTTTCTACTGGGGGGAGGGTGTCTTTTGCAGGTGTGGCGGGGTTATGGATATCATTTGCATGGGTAGCCAGGTGGCCGAGCAGCAACAGCCCTGCGAATAGGAAAGAACGCTCTCTTTTCATATGTTCTTGTTTTCATTAAATTTAGTCATTTTGGGATTGATAATTAGAATACATATTTTTCCAATATAAGGTACTTCCGATTGGATGGGAGGCTGGCGTCTATTTTATGGCGTCGGCGCCGGCCCGGGCGACGGCGTGGTCGTTGTCTACGGTGCTGCCGGAGGCGCCTATTGCGCCGATGATTTCTCCTTTATTATTTTTTAGGGGTATGCCGCCGGGGAAGGTGATGAGTCCGCCGTTGGAGTGTTCGATCTGCCAGGCCTGGCTGCCGGGTTGGGACAGCTTGCCGATTTCGCCGGATTCCATGTTGAAATAGCGGGCTGTTTTGGCTTTGCGCAGGGCGAGGTCGATGCTGCCGAGCCATGCGTTGTCCATGCGGGCGAAGGCGACGAGATTGACACCGGCGTCTACAATAGCGATGTTCATCAGGACGTTCATCTGTTTCGCTTTTTCCTTTGCTGCTGTTATTGCTGCTTCTGCTTGTTCGAGTGAAATATTCATACTACTATTTTTATTGGTTGATTTGTCCTACGTGGTATCCCAGTCGTGTTTCTGCATCGCCTGCGGTGTGGAGCCCGCGGTCGAGGAGCTTTTTTATTTTGGTCTGTGTTGCCGGTCGTCCGATGGAGGCGTAGCAGACGATCATCTCTGCGCCGACTTCGTAATCGGGAGGGAGGCTGGCTATGTCGACGAAGCGTTTGGTTTCGCTGAGGGCTTGTTTGTCGAAGCAGGCGATGCGACGTGCGAGCGTATCGACAAAAGAGTCGAGCTCGGCGTCGGGGAGGGCGCGATTGACGTAGCCGTAGCGTTCGGCGATGTCGCCGGGGAAGTCGTCTGCGCTCATGAATACTTCCATGGCGCGTCCACGGCCGATGAGGCGCGGGAGGCGGGCCATGTCGCCGGCGCCGGGAACTATTCCGGCTCCAACTTCGAAGTGTCCCATGATCGTTTTTTCGCGGCTGGCGAAGCGCATGTCGCAGGCCAGGGAGAGCTCGCTGCCGACGCCGGTGGCGCGGCCGCGGATTTTGGCGATGGAGACGACGGGGGCGCGGCTCAGGCGGACGAGCATGTCGGGTAGTGGGAGGAGGCCGGTGGGGCCGGGAGGTAAGCTGTTGGTCTCTTCGGCCGGAGAGAGGAAGTCGTAGTGGGTCATGAAGAAGCCTTCGATGGCGCTTTCGAAGATGACGACTTTTAATTTTTCGTCGGATTCTATGGCCGTGATGATTTCGTTGAGCTGGGGGATTGTTTTGGGGCCGAAGATGTTGACGGGCGGGTTATTCAGTGTTACGCGCCAGAGTGCGGGGGATTCCTTGGTCAGGTATACTAGTTTGTCACTCATGTTTTTTGTTTAAAAAGTTTAAGATGTGTGTGGCGATTGGGTTTGTGGCTTCGTCGAGGGCAAAGTGTCCAGCGTCGAGCAAGATGACCTGGGCTTCCGGTACGTCCTTTTTGTACGCGAGGGCTCCGGCTGTCGTGAACGAAGGGTCATATTTGCCCCAGAGTACTAGTAGTCGGGGTTGATGATTGCGGAGCCATTGCTGCCACTTTGGGTAAGAGGTCACGTTTGTTTGGTAGTCGTAGAAGAGGTCGAGCTGGATTTGGGTTTCTCCGGGCCGGGTGAGGAATGCGTATTCGTCGTTCCAGGTGTCGGGGTTAATGTGTTCGGGGTGCGGGGTATTGCCGATGTGCCGTTGTTTGGTGGCCTGGAGGGAGGTGAAGTTGGTTTTGAGCTCGTCTTCGTGTGCGGAGCGGTTCTGCCAAAAGGCTTTCCTTGTATTCCATAGGGGCGACAATCCTTCGATGTGGGCAACTGCGTTTTGGATGATTATGTCTTTAACCCTTTCCGGATTGGCGAGGGCCAGCCGGAAGCCGACTGGCCCGCCATAGTCCTGCATATACAAAGTATACTGCGTAAGACCTATCGTATCAGTGAAAGACCGGATGATGGATGCGAGGTGATCGAAGGTGTAATGGAACAGGTTCGGGTCGGGGGCGTCGCTGTATCCGAAGCCGGGATAGTCCGGCGCGATGAGGTGGTAGTGGGCGGACAGTAACGGGAACAGCGATTCGAACATCCTGGAGGAGGATGGGAATCCGTGTAGAAATAGGATGGGGCGCGCATCTTTTGGACCGGCTTCTCGGTAGAAGATGTTTAGTCCATCGACCTTGACTGTTCGATATGATGTTGTCTGTCCGTGCACTGCCAGTGTGTTGATCGTGAGGATAAGAGCGACGATTTTGTACATATGCGTTTATTGGGCCGCTAATTTAGGAACGGATGCGGCTTTTGCGGCCCTTTCTATGCTCGCCGCGAAGAGGGGCGTTTCCGAACGGTTGTGGTTGATGGAATGGGGCTGTCGTTGGGCGCGGAAGGCGTCGAAGGAAACGCCCTGCTGGTCGAGCGCCTTCATCATCCCATCGGTGGCGTGGGAGATGACGCGATTGGTGAACTCGCAGCGGTTGTCATCGATGGCGCGGACGGAGAGTTCCCAGTGGACGTGGATGACGAAACGGCCGGTCGGGCCGAAGACGTCGGAGAAGGAGGTCAGGATGAGGTGGTGGGGTTCGGAGACTTCTTCCTGGTAGTGCTGCACCATGGGGCTGCCGCCGATGAGCTCCACGTTTATGGACATGCGCCGGCCGTCGGTTCCGACGGTTTTCGCGGCGGAGACGTGAGCGGGCGAGCAGCTTTGGTATTCTGCCTCGGAGAGGTTAAAGGCCCATTCGGGGATGTCAATTTTTTCTATGTGAGCATTGATGATGGCGGTGAAGCTGGAGTCGACAATTTGTTCTGCAATTTTCATACAATTATTGTTTTCGTTTTTTGTTATTCGCTTACATAACGGTGGTTTCCTGAAGAATGCCGGTCAGCTCGCCGGTAGTGAGGATGGCGTGCGCGAAATTCGGGCCGTTGATCTCGTGGGCGGCGTGCATGTTTTCCCAGCTGTTGGCTGCGGTAGCGTCGGTCACGAGGGTGACGTGGTAGCCCAGCTCCATGGCGAACCGGCCGGTGGCTTCGATACAGGTATTGGCGATCATGCCGATGAGGATAACCCGGTCGATGTCGTGCTGTTTCAGCTGCTCGTCGAGGTCGGTATTGGCGAAGCCGCTGGAGCTCCAGTGTTCTTTGATGATCACGTCGCCGGGTTCGGGCCGGAAGCGTTCGTGGAACTCGCCGCCCCATGTGCCTTTGGCAAAGGTCTGCCGTTCCTTTGTCTTGAGCTGGAGCATATTGGGGTATTTCCAGCTTTGAAAATCGGTCGGTTCCGAGCGATGGTGGGGTACGAAGAACACTTGCATCTTCAGATCTCGTGCTGTTTGTATGACGCGGGCCATGTTGTCGAGGAGGTGGACGCCTTCGATGACTTCTTTGGATCTTCCATAGGCCTTGCCGTCGGGATGAAGGAAATCATTGTAGGGGTCGACGAGGAGGATGCCGGTACGGGACGTGTTATAGTAGCCGTATTTTTTAAATGCTTCGGTATTGAATGCGTTCATATGTGCGTTGATTTTAGCGGAGGGAGCGGAATGATTCGCGGAGCTCCTGGGTGAAGACGACGGGTTGTTCCCATGCGGCGAAGTGGCCACCTTTCTCGAGCTTGTTGTAATGGATGAGCTTGGGGAAGGCCTTTTCTGCCCAGGTTTTGGGGGCCTGGTAGATCTCGTCGGGGAAGGCGCTCACGGCTACGGGGATGGTGATATTCTTTATATCGAAGAAGGCGAGCTTATTTTCCCAGTAGAGGCGGGCGGAAGAGATGGCTGTGCCTGTCAGCCAATAGAGAGTTATGTTGTCGAGGATGTCGTCTTTTGTGAGCCCTTCGGTCTGGCCGGCGAAGACGCGGGTGATCAGCTCGGTGCTGCGGATGTCGTGGTCCATCATCCAGGCGGCGAGGCCGATGGGGGAATCCTGGAGTCCATAGAGGGTTTGGGGACGGGCGGACATTTCGAGGGCGTAGCCGAGGCCGTGTTTCCAGAAGCTGTCGAGCTGTTCCCAGGCGTGCTCTTCATCGGGAGTCGAGATGTTTGTTGTGGGCTTGGGTCCGCCGGTGGCCAGGGCTTTGGAGACTTCGGGAGGAAGGGTGGCTGCCATGTTGGTGTGGATGCCGAGGAGTTCGGGCGGGGCCAGCACGGCCATCTGTTCGGTCACGGCGTCGCCCCAGTCGCCGCCCTGGGCTACGAACCGGGTGTAGCCGAGGCGTTTCATCAGGACTATCCATGCTTTGGCGATGCGTACGGGGTCCCAGCCGAGCTCGGTCGGTATGCCGGAGAAGCCGTGGCCGGGCAATGAGGGGATTACTACGTCGAAAGCGTCTTCAGTCCTGCCGCCATAGGCGGTGGGGTCGGTGAGGGGGCCGATGATTTTCATCTGTTCGATAATGGAGCCGGGCCAGCCGTGGGTGATGATGACGGGCAGGGCGTTTTTGTGTTTCGAGCGGACGTGGATGAAGTGGATGTCGATGCCGTCGATTTTGGTGAGGAATTGAGGGACGGCATTCAGCCTGGCTTCCATCTTGCGCCAACTGTAGCCGGTGGCCCAATAGTGTGCGAGGGTTTTCATCGTCTCGAGCTTCAGGCCCTGGGAGAGGTCGTTGACCGTTTCGTTTGTCGGCCAGTTGGTGGCAAGGATGCGATGTTTGAGGTCGGTTAGCTTTGCGTCGGGGACGTGTACGGTGAAGGGGCGAAGGGCCTCGTCGGATGCGGGTGTGCCTGGCTGATAGGGCTGGGCGATGCCCGGCGTGCTTTGCAAAGCCATGGCCCCGGCTACCATCGTGCTTGCGATAATGTTTTTAGTCTTTTTCATTTTTTTGTTTTGGGAGTGTTATTTTATTTCATGCGTTTGAACAGTTCGATTACCGTTGTGGCTGCGAGGACGGAGGAGGCGGGGTTCTGGCCGGTGATGAGCTTGCCGTCGCGGGTGACGAAGGGCAGCCAGTTCTCGCCTTTTTGGTAGTTGGAGCCTCTGCTGCGCAGCATGTCTTCGAGCAGGAATGGGACGATGTGGTCGAGCTGGGCTTCGGATTCTTCGCCATTGGTGAATGCGGTCACGCGTCTGTTTCTGATGAGCCAGTCGCCGTCGAGGCCTTTTACGTTTTTTAGCGCGACGGGGGAGTGGCACATCAGGGTCATGACTTTGCCGGCGCGGTTGAAGCTTTCGAGGAGCTTGATGGAATCTTCGTTGTCGGGGAGGTCCCACATGGGGCCGTGGCCGCCGGGGTAGAAGACGGTGTCGAAGTCCTTTTCGGAGACGGAGCTTATCTTAACCGTGTTGCTCAGGCGTTTGATCGTCTCGGGGTCGTTATAATAGCGGACGGTGGCTTCGGTTCTGTTTTCGGGCTCGTTGCTTTTAGGATCAATGGGGGCCTGCCCGCCTTTGGGGGAGGCGATCACGATCTCTTTGCCGGCGTCCAGAAAGGTGTAGTAAGGCGCGGCGAATTCTTCGATCCAAATTCCTGTCTTGCGGCCTGAGCTGCCCATCTGATCGTGGCTTGTCACCACGAATAAAATCTTTTTCAATTCCATGATTTGTGTTTTTTAGACAGAGGAGAAGACTATTTGCGTGCCATTGTGTAACTCTATTTTTTTCAGTGAATTATGGATGTAAGGTTTTTGGCGGCACTACGATGTGTCGTAGAATGGCGAAAATCGATTACGATGGACGGTGTTTTTTGGATTTAGACTTGTATTAAGTATATTCGTTTGAATATTAAGACCATTTGACAACATCCCTGGACGTTTTGAGCGATTTGGAGCTATTAGCCATGTTTAAGGATGGTCAGAGGAGCGCTTATGAGGAGATCTACCATCGGTATTGGGCGGTGCTATTCAATCATGCCAGGCGGATGGTTCAAAGCGATGAGGACGCGAAGGATCTCGTCCAGGATGTATTTTCCGTTTTTTGGCTCGACGGGCCATCCCTTGAAATTCAGACTACACTTTCGGCTTATCTCTATTCCATAGTCCGGTACAAAGTCTTCAACCTGATTGACCGCAAAAAGGTGAGGAGTAACTATTTGTCCTCGCTGGCGGATTTTATCAAGAAGAATGAATACAGCGGTGAGTACCGGGTGAGAGAAAAGCAGATGGAGGAGCTGATCGAAAAAGAGATTGCGGCGTTGCCACCGAAGATGCGGGAGGTTTTCGAATTGAGCCGGAAGGCGAATTTGAACTACCGGGAGATTGCCGAAAGGCTGAATATCTCCGACAATACTGTGAAGAAGCAGATGTCCAATGCCTTGAAGATTCTCCGGTCCCGCCTGGGTGTCGTTTTCGACCTCTTTTTCTATTAACATCTAACCTTTGCACCTTTTTTTAACTTTTTTCATATTGGCCTTACACAAAGGCCCGAGTTAGCTTACTTACTACTATGAGCAATGAAAGAGCCGAAGAGTTGATCAGGAAATATTTGGAGGGGATTGCGACACCGGAAGAAGAGGCTTTATTGGAGAGCTGGTATATCGAAATTGGACAAAAGCAGCCGGATGTGGCTAGCGTGCCCGATTATGAAAAGATCAAGAATGAGATGCTGGGGGCGCTCCGGGCGGAGCAGGAGGGGCAGCTACGGCCGGTTATCAAGTCTCCGGTCAGGCTTTGGCCGCGTATTGCGGCGGCGGCTTGTATTTTAATAGTCATCTCGATAGGTGGGTTTTTAATTTTCAGGAAGAAGCCGACGCAGCGTGTGGATGAAGGGCAGCCGCTGGCAACCGATATATTGCCGGCGGGGACCAGGGCGACCTTAACGCTGCTGGATGGTCGAACGATTCCGTTGGATAGTATGGGCAGGGATAACCTGGCCATGCAGGGCGGGGCGGTTGTCAGCTCGAAGAATGGACAGCTGATGTATAGTGCGGGAGGAGGAGCGGGTTATAATACGCTGACTACCCGGCCGGGAGAACATTATTCGGTAGTGTTGCCGGATGGTACGAAGGTATGGTTAAATGCGGGCGCGTCGATAACATATCCGGTGGCATTTACGGGTAATGAGCGCAGGGTCAGGATGACTGGGGAGCTTTATTTTGAAATCGTCCACGACCCGAGGCAGCCATTCACGATCGAGGCTCCGAATCAGGTTGTGGAAGATATCGGTACGCATTTGAATATAAATGCCTATGACGATGAACCAGTCGTCAGCACGACCTTGCTGGAGGGCAGTGTAAAAGTAATGAAGGACAAGAAACTGGTTATCTTATTGGAGGGTCAGCAGGCGTTGCTGGGGAAGGGTGACAGCTCGTTTCGGGTCAGGCAAATCGATGCGGAGCAGGCCGTGGCGTGGAAGAATGGGTATTTCTATTTTGACCGGGCAGATATAAAGACGGTCATGCGTGAGATTTCGAGATGGTATAATGTAGAGGTCATATATAAAGGAGAGGTCACAAAAAGAACGTTCAAAGGGAAGGTGTATCGAAACATCAACATTGCCGAAGCCTTGAATATCCTGTCTTATTTCGGCGCTCACTTCAAGATCGAAGGCCGGGTTATAACCGTGAGCATTTAATATTTTTTTTCTTTTCTTCTTACACAAGGGTCTGCTTTAGCTTACTTACTAATAGGGCATTAAATAAACCCGATACGGCAGATTATGAAATCGACAACGCTGGTGTTGGTCATAGTCCTCGTACACATATGTACCGTCGGGCATGGACAGATCACGCTGAAGGAAAAGAATGCCCCGGTGGAGAGGGTGTTGTCGGCTATAGAAAGGCAAACCCGATATGTTTTTCTATACGATCCGGATGATCTGAAGGTGGGGCCTATTTCTATCGATGTGAGAAATGCGACTTTGCAGGAAACATTAAAGAAGTGTTTTAGGGGTATGCCGATAGCGTGGGTCGTAGTTGGTAAAAACGTACTGCTCATAAAAATAAAACTTAGGATTTTGACCTTTAAATTTTACGATCATGCGGATCCAGGAAGAACAAATTTGGCTTAAGGAAAATGCGGGGAGCCACCGAGAAAATGCGGGGAACAACCGCCATTTTCCTGAAATTATCGGCCGGAGCCAGGAGCTTCGGGAAACGTTAGAGCTGATTTCGATTGTTGCACCAACTTACAGTACGGTTTTGATATTGGGAGAGACCGGGACTGGGAAGGAACTGGTGGCCAGGGCGATTCACAATGGGTCGTCGCGAAAGGATCAGCCGATGATCAAGGTGAACTGTGCGGCGTTGCCGCCGAACCTGATCGAGTCTGAATTGTTCGGTCATGAACGGGGGAGTTTCACCGGGGCTGTGGACCGAAGGATTGGGAAATTCGAGCTGGCGCACAAGGGCACGCTTTTCCTGGATGAGATCGGGGAGCTGCCTTTGGAATTGCAGGTCAAGCTGCTGCGGGCTTTACAGGAAAAGGAAATAGAGCGGGTGGGAGGACGCACTACGATAAAAGTCGATGTGCGGATTGTAACGGCCACCAACCGGAATCTAATGAAGGAGGTGGAAGAGGGGAGGTTCAGGGCCGATTTATTCTACCGGCTGAATGTGTTTCCGATCGGTATTCCGGCGCTTAGGGAACGTCGTGACGATATTCCGCTGCTGGCGGCTCATTTCATCGAAAAGATTTCGAAGAAGGCGGGAAGACCGGTTGTGAAGATGGAAAAGGCCGTTGTCGATCAGATTACGAGGTACGATTGGCCGGGGAATATACGGGAGCTGGAGCATGTGATAGAGCGGAGTGTATTGTTGAATAAAGAAAGTGTTTTAAAGGAGGTGTATTTGCCGGATGTACGGTTGAATGCGGTGGCTGTCCGTACGGAGGAATTTGCGGTGAAGACGATCCAGGAGAATGAGCGGGACCATATCATCAATGTGCTCAGGCACTGCAATGGCAAAGTGGCGGGGTATGGGGGAGCGGCGGAGTTTTTGGGGGTACCGCCGAGCACGCTGTCTTCGAAGCTGAAAAGACTGGGAATACAAAAGATGCATTATTAAGATATGGAAAGGGAAAAATCGTTCTTCGAGTTTATGCCGGTCAGCTTTTTTGGAGCGGTGATGGGGTTGACGGCGCTGTGTTTTGTCTGGCGTCTGGTGGATAAGATCTGGCGGGTGGGGTCTTTGGCCGGGGAGGTGATCGGATTTTTGGCGATTGCGGTTTTTATTCTTCTTGTCTTTGCCTATGGGGTCAAGTGGGTGCGTTACCCGGCGCTGGTGGCGCGGGAATTTGGGAATTCGGTTTCAATAGGGTTCTTTTCGACGGTGAGCATTTCTATTTTGCTGATGCCGGGGATATTGGTGCCATACTCGGTGGTTTTGGCCGATGTGATATGGCTGATAGGGGTTGTCATAACGCTTGTGTCCGCATGGTATGTGATGCGGAAGTGGACGACCGGGCGCCAGTCGTGGGAGAATGCGGTTCCGGCCTGGGTGCTGCCTGTTACGGGGACTTTGAATGTGCCGATTGCGGGGAACGCGTTGGGGTTTCCGGGCTCACGTGAGATCTGCGTGATGTTTTTCGGGATTGGCATCATCTTCATCGTGGTGATGATGACGCTGATTTTTGCAAGGCTTATTTTTGAGACTCCTTTGAGCGAGGGGCTGCGGCCTTCGTTGATGATTTTGGTCGCTCCATTTGCTCTTGCGTTTAATGGATATGTGGGATTGATCGGGGGGTATGATTTGGCGGGGAGTTGTTTTTTTTATTTTACCCTTTTTTTACTGTTGTTATTCGGGAGTAAGGTGGTGATGCTGCCGCGGTGCTGTCCTTTTCAGGTTTCGTGGTGGTCGGTGAGTTTTCCGCTGGGGTCGGTGTCGATTGCTTGTCTGCGGTATTCTTTGAGCCGGCCGGATGTGGTGCATAGGATGTTGGCGGTGGGTATGACGCTGGTGACGACGGCAGTCATTTTATATTTGGTGATACAGACGGGATATTACATTTTGACAAGGAAATATTTACGTTAGGATTATGGAAACAATAGCACAATCGATGCAGTTTGCAATGGAGATATTGCAAGGGCTTACGGCGCCGTCAAAATATCTGCCGGCTAAATATTTTTACGACAAGGAGGGGGACGCGATCTTTCAGGAAATCATGCATTGTAATGAGTACTATCCGTTTGCGTGTGAGCTGGAAATATTCCGGAAGAGGTCGGCGGAGCTGGCGGCTGCGATTGAGGGGCATAGGGATGCGTTCGACCTGATCGAGCTGGGGGCGGGGGATTGTAAGAAGTCGGCGTATTTGCTGCGGCAGCTGGTTCTGGCGGGTGCGGATTTTACGTATGTGCCGATCGATATCTCGTCCAACATTATCGACTGTCTGCAAGAGCAGCTACCTTTGAAGATTCCGGGACTAAAGGTCAGCGGATTGAACGGAGAGTATCTGCCGATGCTTACGGAAGCGACGAATGTTTCTTCGAGGAGGAAGGTGGTGCTGTTTTTGGGAGGGAATTTGGGGAACATGTCTCCTATCGAGGCCAGGGTATTTTGCCGGAGGCTTCGTGCTCATTTGAAGGTTGGGGATTCTGTGCTGATTGGATTCGATCTGAAGAAGTGTCCTGAGACTATACTTGCTGCATATAATGACAGAGGAGGGATAACCAGGCGGTTTAATCTCAATCTGCTCTCGAGGATCAACCGGGAGCTGAGTGCGGATTTCGATGTTACCCGATTCCGGCATTTTCCGGTCTATGATCCTTTTTCGGGAGCTTGTAAGAGCTACCTGATAAGTCTGGCCGACCAGGTGGTTACGCTGCGGTGCAATGGGGATGAGCAGCGGATCGTGTTTATGCGTGACGAGGAGATTTTTATGGAGATCTCGCAGAAGTATACGATCGGGCAGGTGGACCGGCTGGCGGGTGAGGCTTTGTTCAGGCCGGTGGAGCGATTTTATGATAATCGCAGGTGGTTTGTGGATGTGCTATGGGAAGCTGTATGAAAGTACTTTCTATAAATGTGTCGCTGCCGAAAGAGGTGGACTGGCATGGCCGGAAGATAACGACGTCGATTTTCAAGACGCCTGTTACGGGGAGGCGGCGTGTCGGAAGATTGAACATCGAGGGAGACGGGCAGGCCGATCTGCAGGCTCACGGGGGGGAGCACCGGGCGGTATTCGTCTATCAAAAGGAGTCTTATGAGTATTGGCGGAAGGAGCTCGGGATGGCGGGGTTGTGTTATGGGCAGTTTGGAGAGAATCTGACGGTGGAAGGGCTGGCTGATCATGAGGTTTGTATCGGGGACCGGTTTCGGATCGGGACGGCGGTTTTTGAAGTTACACAGCCGCGGGTTACGTGTTATAAAGTGGCTTTTAGTACGGGTGTCGAGGAGATGCCTGCGCTCTTGGTCAAGCATAAACGGCCGGGTTTTTATTTTCGGGTTCTTGTCGAGGGAGAGATCGGGGTAGGAGATGAGATCGTGCGGATTTCGAGTGGTAAGGGAGGGATGACGATTGTCGAGGTGGACGGATTGCTGTATAGCAATGCTCATCCGGTGGACAGGCTTCGGGAGGTATTGGGGATCGAAGCGTTGAGTGCGGGCTGGCGAGGTTCGTTTCAGGCGTTGTATGACGCGGCGGTTTCGGGGATGGTATCGGGTAATGCGGGATTGGCGCCGGGCGGCATGGTGGCGGCGTGGCAGGGATGGGCGGTGTTTACGGTAGTTAAGATCGTTTCGGAGAGTATTGATGTGTTGGCGTTTGAGCTGGCTCCTGCGGATGGGCGGCGATTGCCGGGGTTCGTTGCGGGACAGCATATTGCGGTTAAGATTCCCGGGACTGATGGTTCTTCGGTAATTCGGATGTATTCGCTGTGCGGGCCGGGGGGCTCTGGTTTTTATCGAATCGGCGTGAAGGCGGAGGCAAATGGAGTGGGAAGTGAGTATATGCATAGGCTTCGCGTGGGGGATAGTTTGGAGATCTCTGCGCCTCGTGGTGTTTTCAGGCTTGTGGAGAGTAGGCGACCGTTGGTGCTGATGGGAGCGGGGATTGGTATTACGCCGTTGCTGGCGATGTTGTATTCTGTAGATGTGGAGAGGCCGGTATGGTGGATTTATACGACGCAGGATAAGGAGCACTATCCCTTTAGGGAAGAGGTACTACGGGTTGCTGGTTCCAGGAACTATACGTTTTTTACGCGGACGGGTGATGGGAGGTTGACGAGGGAGAAGCTTGTCTCGCTTGGGCTGCCGGTGGATGGCGATTATTATTTATGTGGTCCGCTGGGGTTTATGGGGGAGATGAGTGCGGCGTTGAAAGAGATGGGCATTTCTGATGAGGCGATCAGGCAGGAGCTGTTTGGGGGGACTTTGGGTTCCGGGAAGGCGCCGCATGTTCCTGACGGGGTGGTTGGGGAAGGGCCGATGGTGACGTTTGCAAAGAGTGGGATTGGGTTCAGGTGGCATCCGCGGTTTGGTTCGTTGCTGGAGGCTGCGGAGGCTTGTGATGTGCCGGTGAGCTGGGCGTGCAGGGTGGGCGTGTGTCACCGGTGCGAGACGACGGTGTTTTCGGGGGAGGTAAGGTATTTTTCCGAGCCGTTGGATCAGCCGGCGGAGGGGAATGTGCTTATTTGTTGTTCGGTACCGAAGACGGATGTTCAGCTGGATCTTTGAGTGAGAAGGGAGTTGAGGGTTTGGGTCATGTTTTCTACTAGCTGGGGGCGGCCGTGGAGCTGGGCGGGTGTGTTTTGGAAAAGGGCGATTTTCCAGGTTTCGGGCTCTTTTGCGGTGGGCTCTTTTATGGCGATGAGGGATTGGATGGCGTTGACGGCCGGGTTGACGGTGTCTTTGCCAGGGGGGACCATGCCGACGATGGCTCGCAGGAGGGCGCAGTCGCTGGTGAGAAAGCGGACTTCCTCTACTTTCCAGACGTAGGGGGCGGTTTGGTGGTTATTGAAGATGTTGGTGAGCTCGGCTTCGATTGCGGATTGTCCGTTTAGCTGGCTGCCGTCGAAGCCAATGAGGTTGGCGTCGGGGCGTAGCAGTGCGGCCATGGCGTGGGCGTCACGGCGGTTCCAGGAGTTGAGGAGGGCGGAGTGAAGGGATACGATGGTTTCGGAGTCCATTGAATTGAATATTTACGGTAAGGTAATCAATTTTCATACCTGTTGGTTGGGAGCGTTTTAGGCGAGCTTGGTGGCTTTGAAGCCGACTTTTTCGATGGCGGTTATTATTTCGATGTCGGCCAGGGTTTCGGGGGCGGTGATGGTGAGGATGCGGTCGGGGGATGTGAGGTCTACTTCCCAGTTTTGTCCGCCTATTATGGCGTCCAGTATGGGGGTTACTTTGGCTACGCAGCCCAGACATTTAATAGTTGTTTTGAATTTGAGCTTTTTCATTTTCGATTATTTTATGAGTTTGAGACGAAGACTATTGGTTACTACGCTTACGGAACTAAGTGCCATGGCGGCGCCCGCGACCATAGGGTCAAGGAGGAATCCGTTGAATGGGTAGAGGATGCCGGCGGCGATGGGGATGCCGATGATGTTATAGATAAAGGCCCAGAAGAGGTTTTGGTGGATGGCGGCGACTGTTTTCCGGGAGAGCTTCAGCGCTTTGGGGAGGGCGTTGAGGTCGGAAGTGATCAGGGTCATCTGGGCTACGTCCATGGCTATGTCACTTCCTTTGCCCATGGCGATGCTGACGTCGGCTTGTGTGAGGGCCTGGCTGTCGTTGATGCCGTCGCCGACCATTGCTACCTTTTGGCCTTTGGCCTGCAATTCTTTGATGAAGGCGGCTTTGTCGTCGGGCTTCGCTTCTGCTTTGTAGTTTTCGATGCCTGCTTCTTTGGCGATTGCGGCGGCGGTGTGCGGGTTGTCGCCAGTGACCATGTATATTTCGATTCCTTGCTGCAGGAGGGTTTGGATGGCGGCTTTCGAGGTGGGTTTGATCTTGTCGGATATGGCGATGATGGCTACTGGGGATTGATCTTCGACGAGCGTTACTACGGTTTTTGCTTCGTGCTGAAGGCGGGTTACTTCGCTGGTCGGGGATGTGTTTCCTATGAAGTAGGGTGTTTGCTCATGTGTTGCTTTGATACCCTGGCCGGGAATGTTCTCTATGTTTTCTACAGCCGCGGGAGAGACGTTCTGGTTTTTTAGGTATGTGACGATGGCTTCGGCGAGGGGGTGGTCGGAATGTTGTTCGATGCCGAGCAGGATTGATTTGAGTTTTGTTTCATTTGTGTTTCTGGCGAAGAGCAGATCGGTGACGGTAGGTTTGCCTTCGGTGATGGTGCCGGTTTTGTCGAGGACGATCGCGTTTATTTTATGCGCGAGCTCGAGACTTTCGGCGTCCTTGATGAGGATATTGTTTTCGGCGCCTTTGCCGATGCCGACCATGAGGGCTGTGGGGGTTGCGAGTCCCAGTGCGCAGGGGCAGGCGATGACCAGGACGGTGACGGATGTGAGGAGGGCGTGGGTGAAGGCATTGTCGGTACCGGAGAGCATCCAGACGATAAAGGTGAGGGCGGAGATACCGATGACGATGGGAACGAAGATACCGGCGATTTTGTCGACGAGCTTTTGTACGGGAGCTTTGCTGCCCTGGGCTGTGCGGACCATTGTAATGATCTGGCCGAGGAGGGTATCGGAGCCGATTTTTTCCGCTGTGAATGTGAAGCTGCCTTTCTGATTGATGGTTCCTGCAAAGACTTTGCTGCCGGGGCGTTTTTCTACGGGGATGGGTTCGCCGGTGACCATGCTTTCGTCGACGTAGGAGGAGCCGGTTGTTACGGCGCCGTCGAGGGGGATCGATTCTCCGGGTTTGACGAGCAGGTGATCGCCGGGTTTTGCCTGGCTGGCGGGGATTTCTTTTGTCGTGTTGTCGGGTTGTAAGAGGGTAACGGTTTTGGGTTGGAGGCCCATGAGTTTTTTGATGGCGGAACCGGTGCGGAAGCTGGCGGCTTCTTCCAGCCATTTGCCAAGGGAGATAAAGGCGATTACTACGGCAGCGGCTTCGAAGTATACGTGCGGGTGGAGGCCGCGGCGATGCCAGAAGTCCGGGAGCAAGGTGTTGAATGTGCTGAAGAGGTAGGCTATGCCGGTGCTAAGGGCCACGAGGGTATCCATGTTGGCTTTTTTGTGGCGGGCCTGTTTCCAGGCGTTTAGGAAGTAGCTGCGCCCGAAGTAGAAGACGACGGGGGTTGCGAGCGCCATCATGATGTAGTTGGCGTAGGGGATGTTCATGAAGAACATGCCGATTACTACGATGGGTATGGATAGGACGATAGACGCGATGGTTCTGCGTTTAAGGTCTTTATAGTGTTTCTGGCGGGCGGTTTCTTTGAGCTCGTCGGTGTTTTCCTTTTCGATGATGAGGTCGTAGCCGATGGAGCGGATGGTTTGCTGGAACTTTTCGGGTGAGGTGAGCTGGGGGTTGTATTCTACCCAGGCTTCGTGGTTGGCGAAGTTGACGCCGGCGTCCTGGACGCCTTTTTCCGATTTGAGCATGGATTCGACGCTGACGGCACAGGCGGCGCAGGTCATTTCCAGGACGGGGAAGGTATCTCGGGTGATTGTGGGCATCTTTCTATTGTTTCCACAAATTTCCGATGAGTTGTAGAGAGGATTGTTATAAGATTATGGGGGAGGTGTATATAATTTTGGGGCTACACTTTGTCGAGAGGCTTGCGCCGGTTTTCTTTTAGCTCGCGGAACTGGGAGGGGGTTAGGCCGGTGATCTTTTTGAACTGCTGGGAGAGGTGCTGGACGCTGCTGTAGCCCATGTTTAGGGCGATTTCGCTGAGGCTATCCTCGTTGTACATCAGGAGTTCCTTTACGCGTTCGACCCGGTGGAGGATGGCGTAGCGTTCGATGGTTACGCCTTCTACGGAAGAAAACAGGGAGGTGAGGTAGTGGTAGTCGAGCTGGAGCTTGTCTTCGAGCAAGGCGGAAAGCTTGAGGTTTGTTTCGTCGGAGTCTTTGTGGATAAGGGAAACGATCACGTTTTTGATGCGCTCCACTATTTGGGCTTTTTTGTCGTCCAGGAGCTCGAAGCCGTTTGCTTCGAGCCGTTGGCGGATTGTGTCGAGCTGTTTGGGGTCCGGTTCCGAGCGGAGCTCGACCAGGCCGAGCTGTACGTTTTTATAGTCGAGGTTGAGCGAGTCGAGCTGCTGGCGGACTACCATAATGCACCGGTCGCAGACCATGTTTTTGATATGGAGGGTCATGGTGCGAAGGTACGGCTAATATCGTCATAGAGGTAAAGGAGGTCGTTTGCCTTGCCGTCCTTGTTGAAAATCTGCTCCCAGGTATTGAGGGGTTCCCAGATACAGGATCCTTTGCCTTTGGGGCCGGCGGCATTGATGATATTGTTGACTTCGCGTTTGAGGGCGGTGTATTCGACAATAATGAGGTCCTTGTTGTACTGACGGATCAGGTCGTTGACGTTATAGGAGAGATCGGATAGGGTGCCGTGCCAGCGGGGGTAGTAGGAGAGTCCGATGACGTCGAAGGGTACTTTCCGGCTGAGCATGCTGTTTAGGAAGAAGTGAGATTCGTCATTTTGTCCGCCGAGGGCGATGTGGAGCATGATGGGGCAGCCGGGGTCGACGGATTTTACGCCGCGGATGCCGGCATAGATGAGGGAGGCGAGGCTGTCCGGGTGACGCATGCTGCCTTCGGGCCAGATCATGCCGTGGTTGATTTCGTTGCCGACCTGGACCATGTCGGGAAGGGTGCCTTGTTGTTTGAGCGCGGCTATGACTCGTTTGGTGAAGGCATACACAGAATCGAGGAGTATGGGGAAGGGGGCGTTGCGCCAGGCTTCCGGTTTATATTGTTTGGCGGGGTCGGCCCAGTAGTCGCTATAGTGGAAGTCGAGCAGGAGCTGGAGGCCTGCTTTTTTGACGCGGCGAGCCATTTCTAGTGTGTGGTTTAGGTCGCAGAACCCCTTGCCGGGGGAGTAGCCGCTGTCTCGGGCGGGTTCGTTGAAAATGCGGAGGCGGATGTAGTTGAAACCGTGGTCTTTCAGGATGGTGATGGCGTCGCGTTCGCCTTTGTTGTCGGAGAATTTGATCCCTTTGTTTTCCAACTCGGGGAGAAAGGAGATGTCGGCGCCGAGCATTTTTGTGATGGGGCGGATGGGGGTGTTTGTTGCGATGGGGTTGACAGAATGGGGTGTGCCGGATATTACTAATGATACGTCGGTCGAGCCGGGGTGAAGACCGGGGGAGGTAGCCTGGAAGTGATACATACCGGGTTTGGTCCCGGATTGGAGGATCACCTGGCAGTGGCCGTTGAAGAGGCGTCGTTGGGCGGTCGTGTCCTGGCCTTTGTCTGCTTCGTGGCTGCTGGGGTCGCCGTTGCCGACGCCGATGATGTGCAGGTCTCCCGTCGCGTGGAAGGTGATTGTGTTGGATGCGTCGGGAACTTCGCGGCCCTGGCGGTCGACTACGCTGATGTTGACGACGGTTGCTTCGGCGCCGTCGGCTTCCATGGTTGTCTTGTAGGGAATGACGACGACTTCGAATGGTTCGGTGGTGGTTTCTATTTGAGTGGAGATGACTTTTCCTTTCTTTTCGGCGATGGCTTTAAGGGTGCCGGGTTGGTAAGGAACGGACCACTCGAGGTGGCGGTTGCGGGGCATGTCTTTTTTACCGAGACTTTGTCCGTTGAGGAAGAGCTCGACCTTGTCGGCGTTGCTGTTGACCCAGACGGGGATGCTCTGTCCTTCTTTACCTTTCCAGTTCCAGTGTGGGGAGATGTGGAGGACGTCTTCGTCGGTCCACCAGGATTTATAATAATAGAAAAGATTTTTTGGGAAGCCGCAGACGTCCATGACGCCGAAGTGGCTGGAGATGTTGGGCCATTGATAGGGCGTGGGTTCGCCGCGGTAGTCGAAGCCGGTCCAGACGAAGCCGCCCATCCACCAGGGGCGGGTGGCTGCAAGAGACCACCATTGTTCGGCCGTATTGGCCCACCACGGAGCTTCGATGTCCTGGTCGGGGACGTAGGCGTTGATGGTATCCTTTGTATAGATGCCGCGGGTGGTGACGGTGCTGCCCATCTCGGTGCCGAGGATGGGTTGGTCGGGGTGGTCTTTGTGATACGGGTCGACTGCATTTATGCGGTAGTTGAAGCCTCTTATGGGGATCACTTCGTTGATGCCGTGGTAGACGTTGGCCAGGTCCGCTGCGTAGGTGCATGTGCGGGTCGGGTCCCATTCCTTTTGTTTTTTGATGAGAGTCGAGGCTATGGCGCGGCCGACGGGCCGGGTTTGTACGACGTTTTCCTCGTTGCCGATGCTCCAGAGGAAGACGGAGGCGCGGCTGCGGTCTCGGTAGATCAATTGTTTTAGCTGTTCGAGGTATTCGGAGCTGCTGTTGAGCAGGCGATTTTCGTCTACAACCAGCAGGCCGAGGCTGTCACAGGCGTCGAGCCATTCGGGCGTGGGAGGGTTGTGGCTGGTGCGGGAGGCGTTGACGCCCATTTGTTTTAGGAGGCGGGCGCGATAATATTGTAAGTAATCGGGCATGGCGGAGCCGACGCCGGCGTGGTCCTGGTGGTTGTTGACGCCTTTTATTTTGGTGTAGATTCCGTTGAGATAAAGGCCGGAAGAATCGATGCGGATGGTGCGGATGCCGATGCGGAGTTTTTGTTCGTCAACGATGGAGCTGTTGTGAGTTATTTGCGTTCTTGCGCGGTAGAGATAGGGGTTGTCGGGGGACCAGAGTTTTGGGTGTGATATGGGGATCGTGTTTTTTATGGTGCGTTGTTCGCCTGCGGCGAGAGTTATGATTTGTGGTGTAGTGCGGCCGAGTTGTTTGCCTTCGCGATCGGTGAGATAGGAGGTTATCGTGGTAGTGGAGGGGTGGGAGTACTCGTTGATGACGGTGGTTTCGATGTTTACGGTGGAGGTTGTGGTGTAGACGAATAGGCCGTTTTCGGCGATGTGTACATTGTCGTAGATGTCGAGCCAGGCGTGGCGGTAGATGCCGGCGCCTTCGTAGTACCATCCTTCGTATTGGGAGGCGTCGACGCGGACGGTCAGGACGTTGTCGTGGTCGTAGCGGACGTAGTCGGTGATGTCGCAGCTGAAGCCGGTGTAGCCGCTGGCGTTGTTACAGAGATAAAAACCGTTGACCCATACGCGGCTGTCGCGGTAGATGCCGTCGAAGTGGATGACGATGCGGCGGCCGGAGTCGGCTTTTGATAGGTTGAAATGTTTGCGGTACCAGCCGATGCTGGTTGCGGGGTAGAGGCCGCCGACGGGTTTGTAGCCGTGGGACATGACGTCGGAGTCGGGGGAGTTTTGGAAGGGGAGCTCGACGGCCCAGTCGTGGGGGATGGATAGGGGGCGCCAGTCGTGGTCGTCGAAGGATGGGTCGATGGCGGTGTTTTTGGCTTTGCCGGATTTGACGTAAATGGCTGCCGTGCCGTAATTGAAGTCTTTGGAGGGATCGGATGCGTTTCCAAAATGGAATTTCCAGTTTTGATCGAAGGGAATATGTTGACGCTGTGCGAACAGACAGAGTGGTGTTAAAGCAAGCAAAAGGAGCAAGGTTTTCAAAAGAGTTGATTTATTAGTTATGAAATGCGTTTAGTGCGGCGGTGGGTTTGCCGGAGTTGTCGAAGGCGCCCAGGCCGTAGCCTTGCCAGTTATAGGCCTCGGGCTCCCAGTAGAAGACGCCTAGCCCTTTTCCATTGGGGACTGCTTTGACTTTGTGGATGAGGTCGGTGAGGAATGACTGGCAGGCGGCGGGTTGATCGGCGGCCATGCCTACCTCGGTAATCATTACGGATTTGTTGTAGCGGGTGACCATGTCCTTCATGTTGGCGAAGCAGGAGTCGTTATAGGAGGACCAGTTGGAGGCGGTGGGATAGAGGGACATGCCGATGATGTCGTATTGCGTGTTGTTGGCCTGGAGGCCGTCGAACATCCAGCGGAAGAGGCTGTTGTTGTAGCCGTTGGAGATGTGTACGATGACTTTTATCGAATCGTTGACGGCCTTGACCGCGCGGGCGCCGGATGAGACGAGGGCGGCGAAGTTGGCCATATTGGTCGAAGCGCGGCCGTCGGGCCAGAGCATGCCGTCGTTTGTCTCGTTACCGATTTGTACCCAGCTGGGGACTACGCCGTGGGCTTTTAGGGAATCGAGGACCGTTTTTGTATAAGTGTTGACGGTGTTGGTAAGCGTGGTGAAGTCGTAGCTGGTCCAGGCGGCAGGTTTTGTCTGGTGTGCCGGGTCTGCCCAGACGTCGCTGTAGTGGAAGTCGATCATTATTCTCATGCCGAGGGCCTTTGCTCTTACGGCCTTGGCAATGAGGTCGGCTGTGCTGCACCAGCCGTCGGAGGGATTGACCCAGACGCGGAGGCGGATGGAGTTCATGCCGAGGCTTTGGAGGAGCTGCATGCATTCCTGCTGGACGCCGGAGGAATTATAGAACTTGTAATTGGATGCTTCCATTTGGGTTATCCAGCTGACGTCGGCGCCTTTGAAAATGGGGGTGTCGGCGGTGGGCTTGGGCGTGTCGACTGTAGATGGCGGAGGGGTGGGGTTGCCACCGCCTCCGCTGTTTTTGCCGCAGCCTGTGGTTGCGGCGATAAGTAAAATGAAAATGAACCTCATGTGTCTTATTTAACCGAGTACGTATAATTGCCTGCGCCCTGGCTCAGGTCGAGGGTGACGGTGAAGGTGCCGGTCTTTGCGGCGATGATGTCACCACCGTTGGATGCAAGATTGCCTTTGGAGTCTACGCCGTATTGGCTGTTCCAGCTAGGGTCGCCTGCGAATTTGAAGTGATTCCCTGCGGTCATGGCTACGCCGGTGACGGTCCATTGGTTGGTGCTTGCGTTGAAGGTCATCTTTCCGGCTGTGGTGCTCCAGTTGTTGAAGTCGCCCGAGACGAACCAGTTTGTGGGGGTATAGGAAATGGTCAGGGCTGTCACGTCGACGGATACGCGGCAGTAGCCGGGGCCGCTAAAGTAGAGATTGCCGCCGGTGGTGCTCATGGTGGTGGCGCTGGTTCCCCAGCCGTAGTTGGTGCCATTCCAGCTCAGCTGTGTGCAAAGCTTGAAGTTGTTGTCGGTATTAGGGAAGTTGATATAGCCTTCGTAGTTGTTGTCGCTTTTGAGGGAGGCGACGACCCAGCCCGGCTGGTCGATCTGTGTCCAGTTAGGGGTAAGGAAGTCGCCGGCTGCGTAGAGCTTGGGGTAGATCAGGACGATCTTGTAGGGGGTAACGGTCATGGATACGTCGGAAGAAAGGGTAGGGATGACCGATGCCGTGCCGGTGCTCTGGTTGACGTCGGCTTTTAGGCGAACGACGATGGGGGCAGCGATTCCGGGGGTAAGGCCCAGCTGGTTGAGCAGGACGTTGAAGTCGGTGCCCAGCCAGGATTTTTTCAGGCTGTCGGTGGCGATGGTTATCTTCTTGGCGTTGGACCAGGCGGTTGCGCCGGAGGTGTCGGAAGGCTGGTCGATCAGCAGGGTGTAGGTGACTGGGACGGCCACGCCGTAGTTGGGGGCCGGCCAGCTAAAGGAGATCGCGGCTATAGAGTCGTTGGAGGAGGACAGCACGAGGTTCGTTGACGAAGCGGTCAGCTTGGACGGTCCGGAGGGGGAAATGAGGGTTGCCGTCGTCAGATCTTTTTTGCAGCTGGTGATCACCAGGAGCAGGGATGTGATGGCAAATAAGTATTTCATATACGCAATTTGTTTTTTTAGTAGCCTTGGTTTTGAACGAGATTGGGATTGGACGACAGGTCGGTGCTGGGGATCGGGAAGATATTATACTTGTCCGATACGGCGGTGCCGCCTGCTACGCCGCCTTTCCATGCCCACAGATAGCCATTGGTGGTAAACTTGCCGTAGCGAACGAGGTCGGTGCGGCGGAAGGCTTCGTAGTAGAGCTCGCGGCCGCGTTCGTCGAGAACGAAGTCGGTCGACAGCTGTCCGGAGGTGATGTTGCCGGAGGTGTTGCCGTAGGCGCGGGTTCTTATCGCGTTGATATAGCTTAGGGCTGTGGCTGCGTCACCGCCGGTGCCTCCCCGTAGGACGGATTCGGCGTAGATGAGGTAGGTCTCTCCGAGTCGGAAGAGCGGAAAATCGATATCGGAAAAATTACCATTGGGATCTGCGTGCGGGGCTGGGCCGCCGGAGCGGGTGAGGTTTCTGAACTTGAAGGTGGAGAAGCCGTCGGTTGCGGTGTAGAGGTCCTTCATGGTGAGGTTCTGACCCGTTTGATAGAACTGTGCGCGATGGTCGGTGTTGCCGCTGTAGTCGGGGAAGAGGGCGACGAAATTCTGGGTGAATCGGAGTCCGCTCCAGCTGCCGTTGCTGCCGGAGATGGTGCCGGGGACGCCGGCGGGGCCATGCACGAGATAAGTCGTGCCTCCGTAGTTCTGCGTGTAAGTGCCGTCGTAGTTGATGGTAAAGATGTTCTCGTCGGTGTTTAGATTATTATCGGCGAGGGCCAGCTGTGTGTAGTCGGGGTGGAGGCTGTAGCCGGCGCCGATCACTTTCTTGCAGTAAGTGATCGCGTCGGTGTAGCGGGCGGTTCCTGTATAGACCTGAGCGTTGAGGTACAGGCGTGCGAGGAGCGCCCAGGCTGCGCCCTGGTCGGCCCGGCCGTACTCGTTGGACTTGGGTGCTACGAGGCCGCTGTCTGCTGCGGCTTTCAGCTCGGATTCCACGTAATTGAAGAGGTCCTTTCTGGTAATCTGTTTGGGAATGGTGCTGCCGATCGCGTCGTTTTCGGTGGCGAAAGGAGGGTTGGCGAAGAGGTCCATAAGGACCCAGTATTGATAAGCCCGGATGAAGCGAGCTTCGGCTCGGTAGTGGCGGATAGAGTCGACGGTTTGGCTGGAGAAGCCTTTACCCGTGATCGCGTTTTCTGCGGACTGGCGGATGAAGTCGTTACAGATCGTGATCTGGAAGAAGCTGCGGTAGTAGAGGCCGTCGATGATGGGGTTGATAGAGGACCAGCTCATCTCGTGGAGCCCCTGGATTCCGGCGTCGTTCTGCCATGTCCAGGCCGCTTCATCGGTCGTCAGTTCCTGCAGATTGAAATAGAGTCTTAGGAAATCGGAGTTCCCCTCGTCGGATATGATCTGAGTGGGGATGTCGGGGCTGCCGGTCCCGCCGGTGTTGCCGGTGAGGGCGAAGGCGGCGTAGACTTTGGCCAGGCCTTGCTTATAGCCTTCGGGTGTGCTGTATGCTTTTGACGCCGTAATATCGTTTGTCGGGAGACGGTTCAGATTTTTGGTACAGGCCGCCAGGGACAGGCAAGCAAAGATTGCGGCTGTGGCGGAAATATGTCGGTTCATGTTGATTCGTTTAGTTTTTTAGAAATCCAGATTTACCCCGAGGTTATAAGTCCTTGGGCGGGGGTAGAGGCTGTTGTCGATGCCGGGATTGTTGCCGTTGCCTGCGCCGATTTCGGGGTCGAGGCCTTTGTACTTTGTGATGACGAAGACATTTTGGACGCTTGCGGTCAGGCGCAGGGCGGTGTGTGTATGGCTGATCGAGCCGAGGTTGTAGCCGATGCTGGCGTTGTCCAAACGTAGGAATGAAGCGTTCTGAATATAGTAATCGCTGAGCAGCTGCTGTGCGTTGCCGCCTTTGAATCGAGTCGTTAAATAATTGGCAGAGGCGTTGTACAGGACGGGGTTGCCGAGTATTTGATTGAGGACACCGTTCTGGCTGAAGATATTATTATAGGCGTAGTTACCGAGGCTGGCTCTTGCTACGAGGCCTGCGTTCCACCTGCGCCAGCTGACGTTGGTGGAGAAGCCCAGGAAAACTTTAGGGTCTGCGGACTTGCTCTTGTAGAGGTCTTTCTGGTTGATGATGCCGTCTTTATTTCGGTCTACGAATACGCCTTCGATCGGTGCTCCGCTGGCGTTATATACCTGTTGATAAAGATAGAAGGTGTTCTTGCTGCCGCCTACGGCGTTGATCAGGGCGAATTGTCCGCCGATACCGCCGGCAATGCTGCCGCTGGGGAAGCCGATATAAGCGGTGTCGCCCGGTATGACGGTCAGGTTGGTGATGGTGTTTTTGTTGTACGTCACGTTGAAGCCCAGGTCCCAGGTGAGGTCGCGGGTTCTTACGGGCTGTGCGTTGATGCTGAACTCTACGCCCTTGTTGGTCATGTCGCCGACATTGGCGACGATATAGGCGGAGAAGTTGCTGCCTGCGGGCTGGGGAACGTTGTTCAGGAGGTTTGTCGTCTTCTTGTAGTAGAAGTCGATGCTACCGCTGATGCGGCCGTCGAGGAAGCCATAGTCCAGCGCGATATTGCTGGTGGCGGTTTGTTCCCATTTCCGGTTGGCGTAGAAGCCGCCGGGACGGAAGGCCTGGTAGTAGGTGTTTCCGAACTGGTAGGAGGCGTTGGCTGCGCTGAGTGTATAATAAGAAAGATAGTCGTAGTTGCCGATGCCGTCCTGCTGGCCGGTAACTCCATAGCCCAGGCGCAGCTTGAGGTCGGAGAGGGCGTCGACATTTTTGAGGAAGGACTCGCTCTTGACCTTCCAGGCGAAGGCTACGGAGGGGAAGGTGCCCCAGCGGTTCTGGGGGGCGAAACGCGAGCTGCCGTCTCTTCTGATGGTAGCCGTCAGCAGGTACTTGTCTTCGAAGCTGTAGTTGACGCGCCCGAAGAACGAGATGAGCGTATGTTCGGGTTTATCGAAAGGAAATGCCGGGTCGGAGTTTGGCATCTTGGTTCCGTTGGCATAGTAGGTCGGGAAATTATAGATCGTGGTAAGGTAATTATTATAAGAATAGCCGGCGAGCGCGTCGATATGGCTATGGATGGATTTGAGGTCCTTGATATAGCTGAGGAAGAACTCGGCGAGGACGTCTTTCTTTACCTGTTTGTACGGATTGTTTTGTCCGCCTTTGCCTCCGGCGATATAGGACTCTGCGGCGCTGTCGGTGATATAGGAATAGCCTTGACCTTTTACATAATCATAGCCGATGTTGGCGTTGGCGTGCAGGTCGGGAAGAAAGTGGAATTTATAATCGACCTGCAGGTTGCTGATAGCACGCATGGGGTTGCTTTTGTCATAGTGCTGCTCGAGCAGACCCAGCGGGTTGCGGCCAGCGAGGTTTTTGAGGCCCGTGGGGTTGGCGGGGTCGAGCCATTCCCAATAGCCGCCGTAGCGGGTGGATTTCGAGTACACGGGCTGGGTGGGATCGAAGGATGATGCGCCTCCGATGGCGGCCTGGTTGGCGAAGCGGGCGCGTTCCCAGCTAGCCTTTAGATTTAGGTCGATTTTCAGGTGACCGTCGAGGAGCAGCGGGTTCAGAACGAAGGCTGCGGAAGTGCGTTGGAGGCGGTCCGTTTTTAAGATCCCGTTTTGGTCCTGGTAGCCGGCGGAGATTCGGTAGGGTAGTTTTTTTAATCCGCCGCTGATGCTGATATTATTATTGGTTCCGATGCCGGTATGGTAGATCTGGTCCTGCCAGTCGGTGCTGGAGCCGCCGAGCATGGCGATCTGTGCGGGTGTGCCGCCTGTTTTTACGATGTTGGTAAAGTCGGTCGCGTTTAGGACCGGGACCTTTTTGACTAGAGTGGAGGCTGAATTGACGGATTGCAGGGCAACCTTTAGTGCGCCGCCCTTGCCTTTCTTTGTCGTGATCAGGATGACGCCGTTGGCTGCGCGTGTGCCATAGATGGCTGCGGCGGAGGCGTCTTTGAGGACGGTGAAGGTTTCGATGTCATTGGGGTTGATAAAGCTAAGGGGGTTGCCGGCGCCGGCGATGGCGCTTTTCTGGCCTGCGGGGATTTCGTTGTCGAGGGGTACGCCGTCGATCACGATCAGGGGGTCGTTGCTGGCGTTGAGGGAGGCGCCGCCGCGGATACGGATGGTGCTTCCTGCTCCGGGTTGTCCGCCGTTGGAGATGATGGATACGCCGGGCACTTTACCCGCGATCATTTGTTCGGGAGTCGTAATGGCTCCCTTTTGAAAGTCTTTTTCGCTGACGATGGCCACGGCTCCGGTCAGGTCTTTTTTCCGGGCGGTGCCATAACCGATGACGACGATCTCGTTTAGGTTGGAGGTGGTGGCGGTCAGGCCGATCTCGAGGGGGGTATTGCCCACGGGCATTTCGCGGCTGCCAAAACCTACGAAGGTGAAGACCAGGGTCTTGATGTTGTTGTCGAGGGTGATGGAGAACCCGCCGTCGGCCCCGGTAACTACACCCCCGGAAGTCGAACCTTTGGGTTGGACGGTAACGCCTGCCAGGGGTGAACCGTCTTTGGAATCGGTAACTCGCCCTGTAACGGTCCGCTTTTGGGCGTAGGTGGCGGCGCTGAGGCAAAGGAGTAATAAGAGGATGGGGATCCTCACAAGCAATCGTTTTTTCATATTCGTGAATTTTCATCCGGGGTTTTAGTCCGGATATGAGCTGCAAGATAGATTGGGGAGGCTAATTCGTTTGGTCCGATCGTTCATTTCTCTGTTTCAATTGGTCCAAATGGGGCCTTGGTAGGCGATGTTATGCGGAAAATCGCCGGGGGGCGCCTAAATTTGATAAAACAATTGCGGTTGCCGATGAGGATTTTTTTGTCGTTTGTTTGTCTGATGGCTGCGGTTTTGGCGAGGTCGCAGGAGCCGAGGCTTCGGTTCACCCATTTGTCGGGTGAGCAGGGGTTGTCGAATAGTACGATCGAGTCCATTTTTCAGGACAGTCAGGGATTCATCTGGATAGGTACGCGGGATGGGTTGAACCGGTATGATGGCCATGAGATGGTCGTGTATCGAAATGACAGTCTAACGGACAGCTATATTAAATATATATATGAGGACAGGCGGCGGAGGCTTTGGGTGGGGACGGCGAATGGGCTGTGCCGGCTGGACAGGGAAACGAACCGGTGGGTGAGGTATAAGCATAGCTCTTCGGATTCGGGCAGTTTGGGGGCTAACTCCGTTACATCCATCCTGGAGGACCGGGCGGGGCGGATTTGGGTGGCGACGTATGGGGGTGGGTTGGATTTGTATAAGGAGTCTTCGGGTTTTGTTCATTATAGGGGGGCGGATCGCATTTTATGTTTGCATGAGGACAAGCAGGGGCGGATCTGGGCAGGGGGCGCTGCGGGATTGCTGCGGTTCGAGTCTGCTTCGGGCAGGTTTGTGCCGGTTGTCAATCCGGCGATCACCAATCCAAGCGGGAATACGATCATCAGTATCCAGGAAGACCGGCAGGGGAATCTTTGGCTGGGGACGGAGGATGACGGGATTTTTCTCTTCGATGTTTTCCAGGGGACATTCGTCCGGTATGGTCACTCGGACCGGCAGCCGTCGAGTCTTGGCAATAATATGATCAAGTGCATGCTGACCGATCACAAGGGGCAGCTTTGGGCGGGGAGCATCAATGGCGGGCTCAACCTTTTTCATGCGCCTTCGGGCAGCTTCTTCCATTATACATACGAACCGGGGAATGGGGCTTCGCTTTCACAGCGGACGATATCTGCTCTTTTCGAGGACCGGCAGGGGAATCTGTGGGTGGGAACCCATCGCGGGGGCATCAATATCTATTCTCCGGGAATGGAGAAGTTTAATTTGTACCGGCAGGATGCTTCGCCGGGAGGGCTTAGCTACAATGACGTCAAGGCATTTTGTGAAGAAAGCAGCGGAAACATCTGGATCGGTACAGACGGGGGTGGGCTCGACCTTTTTCTGCGGGACAAGCATGTCTTCAAGCATTATGCCAACGACCCCTTTAACGAGCATAGCCTGGGGTCGAATGCGGTCCTGGACGTGATGGAAGATCGGGAGGGGCGGCTGTGGGTGTCGACCTGGGGAGGGGGGCTGAATCTGTTCGATAAAAAGAGCGGCGGGTTCACGAGGTTTGTCAATGATCCGCGGGATGCGGGTTCTATCAGCTCGAATTTCGTCCAAAAGACTTTCGAGGATTATATAGGGAATCTTTGGGTGGCGACTTATTATGGCGGACTGAATATTTTCGATGTTCGCACGCGCCGGTTTTCTCGCGGGGTAGTGGACCCTACGGGTAAGACGGCTCTTACGGGGAAGAATATCGTGTCGTTGCTAGAGGATAAGGAAGGGAAGATTTGGATCGGGACGGACGATGGGGGGCTCAACTGCTATCATCAAAGCACGCATCGGTTTAGTCATTATTTCAATTCGGAGGAACGGGTGCCGGATATACGGGTCTTATTCGAAGATAGCAAGGGACGGCTGTGGGTGGGGCAGAAGGGCTTGTACCTGCTGGACGCGGGTGCGGATAGCTTCAGGCTGGTTACTTCTAAAGGCGGGCTGTCGAATGAATTTGTCAAAGGGATTACGGAGGACGAGCAGGGGAATCTTTGGATTTCGACGTCGAATGGACTCACGCGGCTGAATCCGGAGACGCTTGCCTTTGCGAAATACAATACGGGGGATGGGCTGCAGGATTTGGAATTCGAGGCGAATGCATGTCTGCGGGCGAAGGATGGGGAGATGTATTTTGGGGGTATCAATGGGTTCAATAGCTTCTATCCGAGCGCTATTCGTGCCAATAGCTTTATTCCGCCTGTATATATTACGGGTATGCAGGTGGCGGGTAAGCGGGAGCAGGTGGGTGAGAAGGAAGTTGTTTTGTCTTACCGTCAGGCGACATTTTCGCTGTCTTTTGCGGCGCTCAACTTTACCACGCCGGAGAATAATCAGTATGCTTATCGATTGGAAGGGTTGGACAAAGACTGGAATTACATCGGAAAGGAAAATAAGGTGATGTATACGAATCTTAGCCCGGGCAGCTACGTCTTTCGGGTGAAGGCTTCGAATAATGACGGGGTTTGGAATGAGGCAGGGGCTTCGATGAGGATAGTCATTACGCCGCCGTTTTGGAGAACGGATTGGTTTATCGCTTTGCTCGTGCTGGTTGGGGCGGGTTGTTTATATGTGTTGTACCGGGTTCGGACGAATGCGCGGATGCGTGAGCTGGAGGGGCAGAAGCGGGAAGAGATCCGGCAGGAGCAGATGAAGTTCTTCACCAATGTATCGCATGAGTTCAGGACGCCGCTTTCCCTCATTTTAGGTCCGTTGGAGAGGATTATGAAGGAGAATGCTTCTCCTGCTTTTAACCGGCATTATCAGTCGATGCATCGAAATGCACAGCGGCTGCTTAGCCTGATCAATGAGCTGATGGATTTTGGCAAATTGGAGAGCGGGTCGCTGAAGCTGGGAGTGCAGAAGGGGAATCTGGATGCTTTTATGGATGAGATTGCGGAGGAGTTTAGGGATTGGGCGGTGCAGAAGGAAATAGATTTTTCTCTTGGGGAGCAGGCGGTGCGGGAGGCGTGGTTTGATAGACCAGTATTGGAGAAGATAGTCCTTAACTTGCTGCATAATGCTTTCAAGTATACGAATCCGGGAGGGAAGATTACATTGGAGGTGCTGGGTTCGCTGGATGCCTTTAAGCCTTCTTTTTCGGGTTCGCTGGTGCTGAAGAATAAGTTTCGGGGAAGCCGGTATGTGTATGTGCGGGTTGCGGATACGGGGATTGGTATTTCTTCTGGGTCGATACATCATTTATTCGAGCGTTATTACCGGATCACGGAGTCGCATTTAGGCTCGGGTGTGGGACTTGCTTTTGTAAAGAGCCTTGCGCTGTTGCACAAAGGGGATATTTATGTTTATAGCGAGCGGGAGAAGGGGACGGAGATCATTATCGGGATACCGGTTGCGGAGGAGGATTACAGGAAGGAAGAGCGGAGGGATGTTTCTGTGGAGGGGGGAGTTCGGCTGGAGGGGTATGCAGATCCTGTGCCGGTGCGGAAGGCTGCGGGGGAGGAGTTGCCGCCGGTGGAGACGATTTTGTTGGTGGAGGACAATGAAGAGCTTCGTTCTTTCCTGCGGGAGAGTCTTAGCGGTTCCTACCAGGTGATGGTTGCGGCAGATGGGAAGGAGGGGCTGGCGATGGCGAGGGAAATTTCGCCGAGCCTGATCGTGAGCGATGTGATCATGCCGGGGATGAATGGGGTGGAGCTGTGCCGGGCTGTCAAGGAGGATATCGATACCTGTCATATCCCGTTTTTGATGCTGACGGCGCGAACGGATCAGCCGGCGCAGGTGGAGGGATTGGATGCGGGGGCGGATTATTACTTTGCAAAGCCGCTGAATACGCAGCTGTTATTATTGACGATAAGGAATCGGTTGGAGCAGGACCGGCGACTGAAGCAGCGGTATAAACAAGACTCGCAGGTGGAGGCGATGGAGCTGGTGCACTCGGAGAAGGATAAGGAGTTTATGAATAGTCTGCTGACGATTATCGATGCGCAGATGTCGAATCCGGAATTCGATGTGGACCTGTTGTGCCAGGAGATGGGGATGAGCCGGACCCGGTTATATCAGAAGGTGAAGAGCATCAGCCAGCAGTCGATAGGGGATTTTATCAGGACGCAGCGCCTGAGGAAGGCGCTGCAGATCATGACGCATGAGGATGTTTCGATTACGGAGGTGATGGCGAGGATTGGGATTCAGACGCAGTCTTATTTTACAAAGGCGTTTAAAAAGGAGTTTGGGAAGACTCCCACACAATATATGCAGGAGTTGAGGAAGTATTAAAGGGCTACAAAGCGTACTTCGCCTGGCCGTCCGGGGGAGCCGTTGACGCCGTTGTTGCCGGAGGGGCCCTGGCGGCCGTTGCTGCCGGGAGGGTTGCCGTTGCCGCCTGCTCCGCCGTTACCGCCGGGTCCGCCGAAGCCGCCGCTGCCGCCGATGCCGGCGAAGGTTTGGGCCAAAATCATATTTAGAAAGGGTTCGGCTGCCGGTGTATAGGTGATCGTTATATTGCCGCCGTCGTAGCCGTTGTACCCATTTTCTCCGTCGCCGCCCTGGCCGCCGTCTTCTCCATTGCCGCCGGGTCCTTGTCTCTGTACATAGATGGTCGAATCGTTTCCTTTGGTGTCTCTGACCTGCATGGGTACATTTTCTACGACTCCATCTGCGCCGTCGTTGCCGTTATAGCCGGGCTGGCCGTTGTCGCCGCTGGCCCCGCTGCCGCTGGTGGTGCTGACTTTCAGGGAGCCGCCGGCGGTATTGATCATATAGCGATAGATTCTGCCCGTGGTGTTGTCGTGGACTTCGATGCTCATGAGCTTTTGGTGGATGAACTCGTCGTCGAAGACGTCTACGTTTATATTCAAGTCGTGGCCAAGGTCGGAGGAGGTGACGTTACAGCGATAGGCCGCTTTGTAGTCGAGGAGGAGACGGAGGGTGTCACCGATGGCGGGATTTTTTGCGAGGTGCGCCAGCAGCCAGATCGCGTCGTTTTGGATGTGGGTGGGGTCGGGGTCGATCTTTAAGTCTCCTTTTGATTTGGAGAGGTGTCCGCCGTCGAATTCGAGGAGGTAATCATCCTGGTTTTTCTTTTTTATGGGATACCAGAGGTCTGTGGTCTGGTGGTTATTGTAAAAAGTGCGGATGCCGAATTTTATGTGGCCCCCGGGGAATCGGTTCGAGTTGTTGTCGGAGAGGAGGACGATGCTGTCTTCGTAGCTGTAGGGGATTTTTCGGCTAGTGAGGAAGGCGCCGCGGCCGCCGAGGAACCATTTGCGTTTGTAGACATTGACCGTTATAGAGTCACCTTTTTTATAGACTTTGCTGTCGTGGAGCTTGACGTTGCTGCCGGAGAAGCTGCCGCTGTCGACTTCGACGTGATATTTGCCGAAGCCGCCGTCGCCGGAGTAGCCGATGGTGTGGGGTTGGGTTTTTTCGTCTGTGGGGATGGTAAGGCCGATGGCGAATTTATCGCCGGGAATACGGAGGGCTTTGTGGTCGTATTTTATGCGATAGCCGGGGGTATTGGGCTGGTCGGGGGGGATGGCCGAGTATCGGGTGGTGGAGCAGGAAAGGGCTAGTGTGCAGAGCAATAAGGTAAAGATGCGGTTCATAGTAAAGGAGGTTTCTTCTTCTGACTGCGAACTTACGGGAAGGTAAAAGCGGCGGGAGGGAAATGGGATGAGTGGTTGTTGTTGGCGGTAGGTGGGTGGGTGTGTAATTATCAGTATATTCGGGTATGATAAATTTATTTGTTTCTGTTATGATGGCGGCGGCTTGCTGTGGTGCGGGTGTGGTTCCTGGCGGTTCCGGGGCGGCGGATACGACTTTTATGAATCCGATTTTGCGCGGGGGGCCTGATCCCTGGGTGGTGCAGAAGGGGGATACTTACTACTATACGCATACGCTGGGAAATCGGTTGGGGATATGGGCTACGCCGGCTATGTCGCGGCTGGGGTCGGCTTCGCCGGTTGTTGTTTGGACGCCGCCGGCGAGTGGTCCTTATTCGAAGGAGATCTGGGCGCCGGAGATTCATAATATTCAGGGTAAGTGGTATATGTATTTTGCGGCGGATGATGGTTCCAATGATAATCATCGGATTTATGTGGTCGAGAATGATTCTGCCGATCCGTTATCGGGGAAGTGGAACTTTAGGGGGAAGGTGGCGGATAGTGTGGAGGACCGGTGGGCGATCGATGCGAGTGTGTTTGGGTACGGGGGGAAGCTTTATATGGTTTGGTCGGGGTGGAAGGGTGCGACAAATGGGGAGCAGGATATTTTTATTGCGGAGATGTCTGACCCGGTTACGTTGAACGGGCGGAGGGTTTTGATTTCTGCACCGACGTATACGTGGGAGAGGATGGGGATGCAGGGTGGATTGCCGGCGGTCAATGAGGGGCCGGAGGCGTTGATTGGGCCGAAGGGGCAGCTGTTTTTGACGTTTTCGGCGAGTGGGTGCTGGACGGATAATTATTGTTTGGGATTGTTGACGTTGCGGAGGGGTGGGGATCCGTTAAGGCCGGAGGACTGGACGAAGTCGGCTCAGCCGGTTTTTAGTGGTGTTGCGGAGAATGGGGTTTATGCGCCGGGACATAATGGATTTTTTGTTTCGAAGGATGGGAAGGAGAATTGGGTTTTGTATCATGCGAATGCTGTGGCGGGTGCGGGGTGTGGGAATGCGAGGAGTCCGAGGATGCAGAGGTTTGGGTGGAAGGGCGATGGAACGCCGGATTTTGGGACGCCGGTGAAGGTGGGGGTGGAGATGAGGGGGCCGGGAGGGGAGTAGATTGTGTATTATGATTTAGTACTGGGACTCCTTATAGAAGCGTGGTTATGAATATAGATTTAAATCTGGTGGTATTCACTATTCGAAAAGTTGTTTATGAGAAATCACCGGTGGTGTATGTAGTGCATGGAATAGATGATGAATGGCAATTTCTTTCTAATGCCCCAGCGTCGTTGAGTGATTTGATGATAGTTTCTTTGCGTCAGATTTTGGAAATTGATCCGTCTTTATCGGAAATATTATCTATTCCTCAAGGAATGGAAGCTGTAAGGAGTAAAATAGGTGATAGTTGGAACATAGGAGCATGTTCGCAGACTGAATAATCTTGGATGGGGTCAGCGCCATAGAGGGCGAAGATAAATTTTAATCATTATAAGAAGCATGCAATGGATCAGCTTATCGAACAGATATTTCTGTCAGAAGGAATAGTCCAGGATGATTACTATATCGGATTAGTTGATGGTGCAACGTCTAAAACGATAAAGTCATTTTTGACCGAATTACATTGATTTAGTGGAAAATAATGTAAGTGTCGGTAAATCATAGAGTAAGGATGATTTGCACAGTCTGTTTATAAGTTGATGGCGGCGGGTAGCGGGGAAAGGGTAACTTAATGATATGATATATACCCCGGGACAAACCGTGATCGTACTGGACACTACTCATAAGCCTGCGGGCGCTGGGATTGTTCAGGTTTATGATTCAGAGTGTGAGCGCTGTGTGGTTCTTTTCAAATATCCTCATCAGGCTCAGGCGGAGAGCATTCCTATTCCGACTAATCGGTTATTGCCTCAGTTCTCACCTTTACCGAACGTATAATTCTTTTTTTCTTTATAGTAGGATGTTGTTTTCGAAGTGTATTGCCGGCTGATTTTTTAAAGATATTAGGCCCCTCCCATTTTTGGAGGGGCCTATGATTTTAATCCGGCAGCAGTAGAAACTGCACCGGGGCTCACATGAGAAAACTATGGTACTAAGACAGGGCTCGAAAGAAAACTTCCCGAGGGAAAGGGAAGTTTTTTTTATGGGGTGGGTTGAAAAATTTAAACCGATTGCATTTAAAATTGAATTATCTTTCCTTTGTGAGAGATAAAGTTTCTATGGAATGGGGCTTGCAAAAATGAAATCGATTTATATCTAAAATCCTCATAATGTTACGTAATGCAACGATTGCCGTGCTGTTGTCGATCCTGGGCAGCAGCAGCCATGCCTGGGCGCAGGATAAGAATTTCTATATTTTTCTTTGTTTTGGTCAATCCAATATGGATGGGGCGGCGAGGCCCGAGCCGAGGGATACGGTGGTGGACGAGCGGATGCGGGTGATGGCTGGGGTGGATTGTCCCGAGATCGGGAGGGTGAAGGGCGAGTGGTATGTCGCAAGGCCGCCGTTGTGCAGGTGCAAGTCGGGCTTGTCGCCGGCGGATTATTTTGGGAGGACGCTGCTGGAGCATTTGCCGGCGGGTGTCAGGGTGGGGTTGATCAATGTGTCGGTGCCGGGGTGTAAGATCGAGCTGTTCGATAAGGATCATTACCAGGGTTATGCGGCTACGGCGCCGGACTGGATGAAGGGGATGATCAAAGAATATGGCGGCAATCCTTATGGCCGGCTGGTGGAGCTGGCGCGGTTGGCGCAGAAGGCGGGTGTCATCAAGGGAATCTTGTTGCACCAGGGGGAGTCAAATACCAACGATAGTTTATGGCCGGGGAAGGTGAAGGGGGTTTATGAGAATTTGCTGAATGATCTGCAGTTGAAGGCGTCGGATGTACCGCTGCTGGCGGGAGAGGTGGTGAATGCGGATCAGGGTGGGACTTGTGCGAGCATGAATAAGATCATCGACCGACTGCCGGAGACCATTCCTACGGCGCACGTCATTTCATCGGCGGAGTGCCCGGATGGGCCGGACAATTTACATTTCAATGCGGCTGGGTACCGGATGCTGGGTAGGCGGTATGGGCGTGAGATGCTTTCGCTGCTGGGCGTTCCCATTGCGGAAGCGCCGGCGGAGCCGCAGCTGCGGGTTAGCGACTCGGGATATTTCGAGAAGGCGGGTGTGAATGTGATGGTGTTCAGCAGCCAGTACAATGGGATGTTCTTCGATGAGAAGACGGCGGGTGTGGAAATCGTGCATCATGGGGTGCGGACGTCCACAGGTGGCGCGGTGAGGCTGCAGAACACGCCGGAGCAGTGGGATTTGATTCCGGTGCTGCAGAGCCGCAAAGTGGACAAGGAGCATGGGAGCATCGAGGCGGTGCTGAAATATAATGAATACGATTTTGTTTCGAGGGTGGTGGTGACGGCCAAAGGCAAAGGCGTGGAGGTGAGTGTATACCTTGACAAGCCTGTGCCGGAGAAGCTGGTGGGGAGTGCGGGTTTCAATATGGAGTTTCTTCCTTCTGCGTATTTCGAGAAGACGTACCTGGCCGATGGGAAGCCGGGCAATTTCCCTTTGTATCCATCGAGCGATACGCGTATGGAGTCGGCGGATAAGAAGATACCGCAATTTGCCGGGCATACGACCTTCGATGACAGGGGGCGGCATGAGTTTATTATCCCTGCGCCGCTGGCTGTGGGACGAAGTATGGTACTAGCGCCGGAAGATCCTGAGCGGAAGGTGGTGATAAAGGGAGATGCGGATGTGATGCTGCTGGATGGACGTAATCTTGGGCAGAACGGCTGGTTTATCGTACGGAGTCTATTGCCGGCGGGCAAGACGGGAAAGGTGCTGACCTGGTACCTGGAGCCGAATGCGATACCGGGATGGAAGCGGAAGCCGGTGATCGAGTTTTCGCAGGTGGGGTACAGGCCGGAGCAGGACAAGAAGGCAGTGATCGAGCTGGATAAGGATGATGCGCCGTTGAAGGAAGCGGTTTTGTATGAGGTGATGGAGGATGGAAAGGTTGCGGAAAAGCTGCGGGGGCCGCTTGTTTCCTGGGGTAAGTATTTACGTTATAACTATCAGACATTCGATTTTAGTTCTGTTAAGGAGCCCGGGGTTTATTATTTACAGTACGGAGGGGAGAAGACGAATGTCTTTCGGATCAGTCCCGATGTATATGCCGATATCTGGCATCCAACGCTGGACGTTTGGTTCCCGGTACAGATGGACCATATGCAGGTCAATGAGGCGTACAGGGTATGGCATGGTGTGCCGTTCCTGGATGATGCGTTGCAGGCGCCGGTAAATCACCAACATTTCGATGGGTATAGCATGGGGGCGTCTACGCAGACGAAGTATAAGCCGTTGCAGCGTATTCCTGGCCTGGCGACGGGCGGATGGTTCGATGCGGGGGATTTCGATATTCAGACGGGGTCGCATTGCGATGCGGTGCTGGCGCTGGTGGATGCGTGGGAGAAGTTTAAACTGGGAAGGGATGAGACATATATCGACTATCCGTCTCGCTACGTTGATATCCACCGGCCGGATGGGAAGCCGGATGTCTTGCAGCAGATCCGGCATGGGGTATTGAACATGGTCGCGCAGGTAAAAAATATTGGTCATCCGGTGAGGGGAATCGTTGTTCCAAACCTTCATCAATACCATCATCTGGGGGATGCGTCTACGGAGACGGACAATCTGCCTTATAATCCTCGGCTGAAGCCGTTTGTGTCGGATGGAAAGTCGAGCGGGACGATGGATGACCGGTGGGCATTTACGGAGAGGACGGTGTTCCTGGATTATTACACGGCTGCGGCTTTGGCAGCGGCGAGCAGGGCGTTGAAGGGATTCGACGATACATTGGCCGCGCAAAGTTTGTATTATGCCCGTAAGCTGTGGAGGGAGGATGATAGTCTTTCCAAGCGGGATACGTCGCGATTTTCGGTTATGTTCAGGAGGAATCTGAAGACGACGGCGGCGCTGCAGCTTTATATTACGACGAAGGAGGAGGTTTTTGGCGCGGCGTTTCGTGAGGGCATTTGGTCGTCGTTGGATAGGGGCGTTCAGTTCGGCATGTTGACGGCGTTGCAGGCCGTTCCGTATATGGATGAAGGGTATAAGGAGAAACTGCGGGGGTATGTGGCGAAGTATAAGGAGATGAGCGATGGCTATACGCGGCAAAATCCCTATGGGGTTCCGATGGCTACCGGAGGATGGGGCGGAAATGGCGGGATTGTCAACTGGGCGATTACCTGTTACTACGCGAATCATCTGTTTCCGGATGTTATGGGTTCGGAGTATGTGTATCGCGGGCTGGGATATCTTTTTGGGTGTCACCCTTATTCGAATATCTCCTTTGTTTCTTCGGTGGGGACAAGGTCGAAGAAGATCACGTATGGGAATAACAGGGCCGACTTCAGCTATATCGCGGGGGGCGTGGTTCCGGGGATATTGATACTTAAGCCGGACTTTCCTGAGAATAAGGAAGATTGGCCGTTTTTCTGGGGGGAGAACGAGGTGACCGTGGGGATTTGTGCGAACTATATTCTTTTGGGTGCGGCGGCGGAATCACTCCGCCACTGATCGGGGGAGTAATGTCCGGCGTCTTCTCAATGGGAGCCGCTTTTTATAGGTGACCTGTCGCCAAACCCATTCAACGGGGCCGTATAGCATCGCCTTTAGCCAGATCGCGCTGAACATAACCTGAAACGAATAGATGAGCAGGGCAAGGGGAACTGTCCATTGCAAATGAATTTCTCCTAGCAGACCGAGGCCGATGCCATAGTAGATGAAAACATAAAAGACGGTGTGGGTAAGGTAATTAGTCAAGGACAGCCGTCCGACGGCCCGGAAATAATTGAACAGGCGGAATTTGTCGTATCGGTAATAGAGAAGGGCAAGCGATAGGGCGTAGGTAGCGGATAGGCAAAGGATGCCCAGCCTTTCGAAAGTAAAAATAAGAAGCCGGGCAGGCAGGGCAGGGTGCGTATTTTTCGAGAAGAACAAGTAGGTGGATACCGCCATGTATAGTAAGGAAATTGCCAGGCAGGTGAGCCATGTCTTTTTTATCGTCGGGATGGATGGAATGTTCGACAGAAATCCTCTGCGGAGGATGTAATAGCCGAATAGGAACTTTGCCAGGATTTCGGCCATGTCCCTAATTTGGGAGTAGCGTTGCAGGAAAAAGAAATCGGCCGATTTATAATTGTATTTCGCGATGCGTAAAATATTGCCAGATTTTATAGCCTGGAAGTATTTCAAAAGAAGCGCATCCATCTGAGCGGAGGCATTTGGCAGGAAAATCCATCGTAGCGCTTGTATGCATGGACATACGACGAATAAGAGCAGGATGCCGCTGATCAGGAGGGTGCGATTGCTCGCCTTTCGGAAGAGGAGCAGAAGCGCGCCGCACAAGGCATAGGTGCTTAATATTTCGCCCCACCAGATGCCGAGGTGGACGATGCCGATCCCAAAAAGGAAAGCCATGCGGCGGGTAAAGAACTGGTTGGGAGGAATTCCTTTTGCGGCCGCTCTCTCTATGATGACGCCAAAGCCATAACCGAATAATAAAGAAAAAAGGGTAATAAATTTGTTTTCCACGAGCAGGGTTACGAACATTTCGGTGAGCTGGTCGGCTGGGGTGCTGAGAAGAGGCTGCTGGGCTGTGTCGGGTAGGGCGAATGTGACGAAGCCGGTAAGATTGGCGATGAGGACGCCGAGGAGGGCGAAGCCTCGAAGTATGTCGATCAGGGTGTTTCTTTCGTCGGTTTGGACGGGTAGTAGTGTGTTAGCCATGGTTTATTGCAGCCGGTTATTGTGCGGGGTAAATTAATGTACAAAAAATCGCCTGAAACGGGAAAAAAACGTTCTATTTTCCGGCCCGGTGACCAGGGGTATGGTAACAAGGGGGGAAATAATTATCAAAAAGACGGTTAAAAATTAGAAATTCGAGAAAAGGGTCGTACTTTATCTTAGTGAAGGATTTACGAAGCGATTGTCAACCCTTGTTTTTAAATAATTGCCGATGAAAAATCTGTCGTTAATTTTTAGCGTAGTCTTACTGGCCGGGATGACCGGGGGAGCGGGGCCGGAAGGTTTGGGCGGGAAGACCATTCCTGCGAGACCGAAGGGTCCTTGTGATATTTATGCCGAAAGTGGTATCGCGTGTGCGGCGGCGCATAGCAGCACGCGTGCGTTGTATGCGGCCTATAATGGTCCGTTGTATCAGGTGTTGCGTCAGTCGGATGGGAAGACGCTGGATATTGGTGTAGTGCAGCCGAGCGAGGGTGATCCGGGGGGATATGCCGATGCGGGGGCGCAGGATAAGTTTTGCGCCAATACCACTTGTTGGATAACGACTCTTTACGATCAATCGGGGAAAGGAAATCATCTGGTTCAGGCGCCGCGCGGTGGTTTCAGTGGTCCGGGGATGGGTGGGTTCAACAATCTGCCGATCGCGGATATGGCCCCGGTGACGTTGATGGGGCATAAAGTTTACGGAGTTTTTATTGCGCCGGGGATGGGATTGCGGTGGAATGATGCGAAGGGAACGGCGGTGGATGATCAGGCGGAAGGACAGTATTGGGTCATCAATGGGCATCATTTCAATAATGGGTGTTGTTATGATTATGGGAATGCGGAAACGGACAGTCGTGATGATGGGGACGGTACGATGGAGACGACGTTTTTTGGGAATACTACGCCCTGGTATCATGGGCAGGGGAATGGTCCGTGGGTGATGACGGACCAGGAGAATAACCTGGTAGGGTGCGTGAATCCGTCCCCGAATGATAAATTTTGTCCGATGCTGCCGAGTGTTCCCTGGCGCTTTGTGACGGCTACGGCGGATGGGGAGCCGCATCATTGGCGGTCGATGGGGGGAGATGCGCAGCGTGGAGCATTGGAGATCATGTATGATGGGGGACGGATTACGAATGACAGGAATAGCTACGATCCTATGCGGAAACAGGGCGCGATACTGCTGGGAAATGGGGGAGATAATAGTAATGGTTCGCAGGGAACGTTTTATGAGGGGGCGATGACGGCGGCGGGGACGTTTCCGACGAAGGAAGTGAATCAGAAAATTCAGACGAATGTGGTGGAGGCGAAGTATGATGTTGCCCGGGTGAGTTTGGCCCCTGCGGGTTCGGTGAATACGCCGCCGGGGTTGCAGACGTTTGCTCCGGGGACTTCGCAGAATAGTACGGTGACGTTTATCAATACAACTGAGGCGGTTGTGAGAGATGTGACGTTGAGCGTCGTGGCTCCGCAGGGTTGGAGTGTAGAGGGATTAGGAGCGAGGCCGGTGACTGGGCAGGGGTCGGTTTTGGTTGTGAAGAAGTTTTCGGGCGAGATAGCGCCGGGGGGAGCGGTGAGCGCGACGTTCAGGGTGACGTCGGGGATGGAGGCATTCAATGGCGATATGCTGGGAAAGGCTTCGTGGAGGAATGGTCCGGGTGGTTCGTTTTATTCCGAGACGTCGGTCGAGAAGGTGCGGAATGTGAGTCCGGTCAAGATCAACGAGTTTCGTATAAGCGATGGGTCGGCGGGAAATTCGAGTAATTCTTTTATCGAGCTGTATAATGCGGGGGATAAGGATGTCGATATTTCGGGATGGAGTTTTGTTTATCACCCGACGCAGATGCCGGTGTTTTCATCGGTGAAAGTTCCGGTGGGGACGAAGGTTGGCGCGCGGGGCTTTTATTTATTGGGTTTGTCCAATTCCGGATTGGCGGCTCCTGCGAAGAAGGGGGAGTCGGTCATTTATTTGAGAAATGTTACGGGCATGTCGGTTGGAGATGTGGTGAAGATTGGGAAGGGAGAGGTGAGGAAGATAGTTGGCGTTACGGCTCCGCCGGTTCCCGATGCGACTGCGACAGGCGCTGGGGCACAGTTTGGCGGCCGTCCGGTTGTTCCGGGCAGCGCTACTACCATCTGGCAGCCATTGCCTGAAGGGCCGGTTATTACCATTCCTGTGGGTGCAACGAATATTCCTGTTACCAGCGTGGCTGGTTTCAAGGAGGGAGATAAGATGGCCATCGGATATGGTTCGAAGTATCCTGCAGTGGGCCTGGGGGTAGAGAAGTATGAGGTGGTTACGATTACAAAGGTCGGTAAGGCGGGTACGCAGGCTTATCTGTCGGCGGATGCGAAGGTGGGGGCTACCAATATCAAAGTTTCTTCTGTCGCGAATATTTCGGTCGGGGACAAGATCCGGCTGGATATCGAGAGTAAGGAGCATGGGATAGAAACGGTCACGGTTATTCGCGTGGGAACACCCTCTTCGCGTGGTCCGGGACGTGGTCCGTTTGGTGCGGGGGAAGACGTCGGAACAGGGTTGGAGTTGGCGGAGCCGCTCAAATTCAATCATTCGGCGAATATACCGTTTAGCGTAAGGGGGACGGGGATTAGCTTCGAGCCGGCGACTGGGTTTATCCACTCGAGTAATGAGCCGGTGTTGCCGTTGGTGTTTAGTATAAAATTGGACCAGCCGTTGGCGGGGGATCAGGATATAGATGCTGTGGTGCGGGATGAGAAGGTGGCGAATGCGGGGTATCAGGGAGTAAGGGCGCCTGATCAATGGTTTGGTGGTCCTGCGCTTTCCGGTGGGGCGGGGAACATGAGTCTGAGGGATGCGAAAGGGAATGTGGTGGATGCATTGAATTATGGCGGGTTGGTGGACCCGTGGCTGGCGGAAGGGTATCAGGCTGTTTCGGGAACGGGTGCGAATGGAAGCTATGTCGCTACTCCGGGGAGGGGATTCGGTTTTGGGGCTGGGTCTTCTGCGGAGCTACCGGACAGGAGTGCGGGGAGGTTTCCGGATGGATTCGATAGCGATGACAATGGACGTGATTTTATGTCGCAGAGTGTGATTACGCTGGCTCTTTCGGCGGAGGCTGGTGTTAGTAATGTCAAGGTTTCTTCTATCGCGAATTTTAACATAGGGCAGAAGTGTGTAGTCGGGTCGGGGGCTAATGCAGAGGATGCCATTATTGCGATTATAGGCACGGCGGGTGGAACGAAGACGGAAGGTGCGGTTAGTGAGGGGGCGACGGTGATTCCGGTGGGTTCTGTGATGGGGTTCGAGGCGGGGCAGCGGGTTACGATCGGGAGCGGGTCGGGTGTCGAGACGGCTGTTGTGGGGGCTGTCGTGAGGAGGCGTGGGAACCGGGGCGGTGCGGCGGATTCGGTTGTTGTTAGTGCTCCGTTGAAGTTTGCGCATGGGGTAGGGACGGAGGTTGTGGGGAGTGGGATTGGGTTTGCGGAGCCGTTGAAGCGCGCGCATGAGGGTGGGGCGGTGATTGCGAGTGATGTGCCGACGCCGGGGGAGCCGAACCGGTTTATCAGGAGATAGGCGGTTTGCCGTGTAGCTGCTGGCGGAAAAAGAAGAAGGCTATTTTGAAGAGGATTGCTTCTTTATTTTTCTGACGAGGGTGATGGAGACGCCGACTTTTTTGGCAATTTCTTCTACGGATAGTTTGGTGTTTTCGAGTAATAGGCGAACGGATTGTTCCTTCTCTTGGGCACGACCTTTTTCTATGCCCTCCTCAAATTTTATTTCTGCCAGCTGTTCAAAAATGCCCATGGTATTCTTTTTTTCGAAGATTTCGTCTGTTTTCAACATAAATTTACGATTTGTTTCTGGATTTTTAAAGGTGACGTAGTTATTTAGGAAAGTTAAGATGGCCTCAGTCTTTCTCTCGCCAAGTATAGCCATTTTTTGTTTTAATAGCTTGACCATCAATATTTTTCTTTTTAGTAGTATGTTGTCGTGCTGTTCTTTTGCTCCGATAGGCTTTAGAAGCGCGTCTTTGGCGACCATCATTACGATTGCAAAGGGGTTATTGCTGGCGGCTAGTGTTTCGTCGGGGTAATCGGCGATGCAAATGGTTTTGTAGTCATAACGCACTTTTGTCCATAAACATCTATGCTCGAATGTTGCAAGCATGTTTCTGCCGGATGGACCTGTGAGGATGGCAATCGCTGCGATGGGCTTGTTGTATTTGCTGGATAGACGGACGTAATACTCGAACATACGTCCAGGGAATTTTTTAGTTTTCTTGCCGCCTTGTACTTCCAGGTGTAATAGCATCCATCGTTCTCCTCCTTCGCGAAGAAAGATTCTGACCAGCTTATCTACTACTTTGGGGCTGGATGGAAGAGTTGGCTCTGGTTTCAGGGCGGCAAGCTCTTTATCCAGGAATTGGAAGCCTTTTTCAAGGTCCAGTTCTTTACTGATTTCGGGATCGACAAAGAGAAGCAGGTCCTCTATGACTTCCTCGATCATGCCTTTCCATAGCATGTCATATCTGGGCTTCATAAAAGTTCAGTTAATCTGAGACGTATTTGAGGGAGGTTCATTCTCCATACTCGTTATGGAGGAATTGTCGATGCTGGGATGTAGTAAGGTAAGATGACTGTTATGCAAATATACAGAATGAGAAGTCTCGTGTAAAATGAAATGTGTGGGTATGAGGGATTGGGGCGAGGCAAGGAAAAAGCATTTGCGAATGTGGGAAAACGAGCTGGCATAGCAATTGAAGTCGATAGGTGTTATGGAGAAAATAAAGCTCATTTTTAATCCAGCGGCGGGGAGTAAGGACCCGGTTACGGTAGAGGAGATAAGGGAGAAAGGGTTCGAGGGAGAGATTGTAGTAACGGGAAAAGAGGGGGATGTTTATTCTATGGCGAAGGAGATGGTGGGAGCCGTCGATGTTTTGGCCGTATATGGCGGGGATGGGACGGTGATGGAGGCCGCACGGGCGTTGTACAAGACGGACACGGCGCTGGGGATCGTGCCCGGGGGCACGGCCAATGTAATGGCGAAGGAATTAAATATTCCATTGGAATTGGGGGGAGCGCTGGAGTTGCTGGGGGAGGAAGGCGGTGGACGAAGGGTGAGAAAGGTCGATATGGGTCTCGTCAATGGAAGACCTTTTTTAATCCGGGTGAATATGGGGCTTTTTTCGGATATGATTACGGAGACCGACCCGGCGTTGAAGGAAAAATGGGGGCAGCTGGCGTATGGTCTGACGGCCTTTCAGACGATGGGGAGGGAGCCGGGTACCTTTCAGCTTACGGTAGACGGTCGTACATTCGATCAGGATGCGGTAGCGTTGACGGTGACCAATGCGGGAAATGTGGGTAGGGCTGGGTATTCGTTCCTCTCGGATATAAGCGTCGATGATGGCTGGCTGGATGTAATTGCGCTGGATAAGGCAGATATCGGGTCGCTGCTGCGGGTAAGCGGGAGCATATTGCTGCAGAAGGACTCCGATGTGTTGAAGCATTGGAGGGCGAGGAAAGTGGAAATTCGGTTGCCGGAAGGCAGCAGCTGGCTTTGCGACGATATGGAAGAGAAGGGCGATGAATTGTCAATCGAAGTGGCGCCGGCCGCGCTGGGGGTAGTGGTACCAATCTAGTTATGAAACGGATGAAGAGCATATGGCTTGTTGTGGTGATCTTTGTGCAGAAGGTCTGGGACCAGCTGCATCGAGGTATTGTGGGTATTCCGACGCTGCGGAGGAGCCAGATTACGGCCAATCTATTTCTGGGAGGGCAGTATAATCTTCGGGGGCTGCGATTGTTGAAGGAGATGGGAATTACGGGGGTGATCAACATGCGAATGCATTCGGTGTATGTAGAGGCTCGTTATCAGGGACTGGAATATTTGCATTTGCCGACGCCGGATAATACGCCGCCGAAGCTGGAAGATTTGATTCGGGGAGCGGAGTTTGCGCATAGCCAGATCGAGGCAGGGGGGAAGGTATATATTCATTGCCGGCAGGGATTGGGGCGGGGGCCGACGATGGCGATTGCGTATTTGCTGCGGATGGGACAGACGTATGCCGACGCGTTTGCGACGGTGAAGAGGGTGCGGACGTTTATCAATCCCAGGGCTGGTCAAGTTGCGAGGTTGAAGGAGCTGGAGGTGTATTATGGAGGGCAGCAGAAGGCGGAAACGAAATTGGCGCCGCGGATTTGATGGAGAATCGGTGGCGATTTGAGGGGGTAGGGAATTGGTGGAGTCTTAGGCGATCTGGGCGATTTTGTTGGTCGAACAATCGTAGTGAATATAGCCGATTTTTATACCGATCTTTTCGCCCATGTGCTTTAGATAGGTGAGGTCGGTTTTTGTGGCGGGCACGTGGCTGACGATGCAGAGCTCGCCGGTGAAGGGACGTTCGGGGTAAAAGGCGTATTCGAGGAGCTGGCCGAGGGCCATACGGATGGAGATGGCGGCTTTGGGATAGGTTTTTATCTCGTAGAAGATGACCTGATCTTCTTTAGTTTTTCTGACGATGTCTATTCTGGAACCCAGTCCCATTATCATACATTCCGGGCTGATGGTGCAGCTGGGGTGTTGAGCGCGTAGCAGCGTGGTCAGCCCGTCCATGATCTGCCCGTGGAGATTTTCCTGCTCCTGGGCTTTCTCGGTAAATTTTCTTACGATCTGTTCTTTTGAAGATTTGCCTTTTCGCTCGTTAAAGATCAGTCTTCCTACAAATTCATCGGTGGGTCTTTCCTTTGTTTTTCTATTGGTTTTGGGCGGCTGTGATGTTTTTTTGCTTTTGGTCTTTTTTTCTTCTATCAGGTTGCCGTCAGGGTCGAATATTTTTGCCTCGGACAGGTCGAGCTCTTCTTTCTCCCTGGGCAGATAAATGCTCAGGTATCTGGACCGTTGCTTAAGAAAAGACCGTACTTCTGTAAGAGGCAGGGCATATCGTTCGAAGATGCCGAGAAAGCGGGGGTGTGCTCTCATTTTGGCTTCCCGCTGGGCGCTGAAGGAAGCAGGGTCTTTGGGAACCATCGATAACAAGATTTCCAGGTGGGTGATGGATCCGTTTCCGGTAATATAGTCTCCGAACAAATAAAAGTCGGTGATGCGGAGGATAAAATCGGGGTTTTCGTTGACCTGGCGGACTCTTTCCAGAAATTCGGCGTAAATCTGGTCGGCCTTGTCGATGGATAGCGGTGGGTTGGCCTTTTCGAGTCCAAATAGTTTTCCTTTTTCGGTTATACTGTAATATTCATCTTTGTCGGGCTTCTGACTTAAATAGCCCAGCTGTTGGAGGCCGAGTATCATTTCCATTGCTTTGGCCCTGGAAATGTCGAATTCTTCTTCGAGGTATTCGACGCCGAACGTCCGGGTCGAGTTGACACCAATCCGCCGATTGAATCTGAAGATTTTTCTAATCTTCGAGATAGGGGTTCCGGCTATCGAGTCGTCAGAGGTAGGGGGCATATGGGTTGCCATTGAGGGGTAAATATATAAAAATTTTTAAGATATTTTTTCCCCGTTTTGGATGGTACTGCGGCTGGGGTGCGGTCTTGCTTTGTTGGGTGAATGCGATATCTTAGTCGGTCCAATTAAACCTTATGACCTTACTGAAAGATCGATCCTGCCTTTTATTGCTGTCGGGTTTTTGTGTCCTCTTTTTTATTTCATGTTCGAGTGTACGTCATAGCAAGAGACGGCTGCTGAATCTTGATTTTCGGGCATTGGACAGCGCCAATCATCCTACCGGGTGGAGGCTTACACCGGATTCGGTTTCTCATTATGACATATTTCTGGATTCGGCCGCTCGCGGGCAGGGATATGCGGCGTTTTGCATGCGTAAGAAAGACAGCACTCCCAATACGATGGAAGTTTTCGCCCGGTTTCTGCCGCTGCCTGTAAGAGGAGATACGCTGGAGTTTTCGGCGTCGATAAAGACGGAAGGGGTTACGCAGGGGACTGCCGGACTGATCGCGATGGTGCTGGATAAGCAAGGGCAAAAAGTGAGCTATCGTGCGATGGTTGTGGACGGAGAGTCGGGTACGCACGACTGGACGCGCCGTTTCCTCAAGCTGCCTATCGATCCTGTTTCCGGGGACAATATTTATATCATCGGTATTTTAACGGGTAATGGGCGAGCCTGGATTGGAAATCTGCAGGCACGGGTCGATGGACGTCCTCTGGAATCGCTTCAGTATAAGCTGGCAGCCAGTGATCCTGGTTCTGCGGAGAGTTTGGGGAAGACTGCTTCGGCGGCTTTGACGGATCTTTCGCCCGAAGGGATGAAGCGGCTTGTCGAGCTGGGTATGCTGTGGGGTTTTTTAAAATATTATCACCCTGCGATAGAGGAAGGGAAGTATGACTGGGATTCTGCGTTGTTTCGGATACTACCGTCGATCGTAAAGGCGCCGGACGATAAACATGCTTATGAGCTGGAGGAGCGCTGGATTCGGCAGCTGGGGAAAATACCGGAATGTAAGAATTGCGTTCTGACGGATTCGTCGGATATAAAAGTTCCGGGTAACTATGGTTTTCTTTTCGATCAGGGACGATTTCCCAAGCGGCTTAGGGAGCAGCTGGTCCGGATTCGTGAAAACCACGTAGCTAAGAGGAACAGCTATTATGTAAGCTATGCCGGCGGGTACATGGAATTCATTCACGAAGAAAAATATCGTTCCAGCAATTATCCGGCGGCGGCGATCCGTTTGCTCGGTCTTTATCGGTATTGGAATACCATACAGTACTACTATCCTTACCGTTATCTGATCAAAGAAGACTGGAACACGATGCTGGCCGGGTATCTGCCGCGTTTCCTGGGGGCAAGAGATTCAGGAGAGTATGTGTTGAGCTGTCTGGAGCTGATCGGACATATCCACGATACGCACGCCAATATCTGGAATCAACGGACCGATCTTGATTCCATCAAGGGCCGTTACCGTGCGCCCTTCGAGGCGGTATTTGCGGAAGGAAGGCTTGTCGTGACCCGGTACCTGGTAGATTCGCCGGACATTCGGCGGTTGCTGCCATTGGGCGCAATCATCCGGTCCATCAATGGCGTATCGACGGATAGTCTTGTCCGGAAGTTCCTGCCGTTTACACCGGCTTCCAATGAGGCGGCACAACTGAGGGATCTGCCTTCTTCTTCAGGGTTTCTGCTGCGGAGCAACCGGCCGGAGTCGGACTTCGAGTGGGAGTATCGGGATTCGATCCGAACGGTTCGTCTGCCCGGGATAGGAATCTATGATGATAAGCATTGGGTGAAAGAGGTGCTGAAGCTGGGGAGCAAGGGGGTAGATCGTATTGGGTCCGATGTCGGGTATATCCGGCCGGACCGACTGTCGCCACAGGATTTTCCCCGGGTAAGGAAGGAGGTGGAGGGCACCAGGGGGCTTGTCATCGATCTTCGTTACTATCCTTCTACTTTTATGGTATTTAACTATGCTTCCTGGCTAAAGGCGGAAAGGAGCGCCTTTGCTTTTGCTACTTCGGTAGATACCCGGAGGCCGGGGTGCATGTCTGCGGGGCCACCTTCTGAAAATGGCGGAAACTGGGGAGCGGGAAAAGATTCTACGGAACCGGAGCAGGTTTATAAGGGCCGGGTAATCCTGCTGGTGGACGCCAATACTCAAAGCCGGGCGGAATACACGACGATGGCGTTTCAATCTGCTCCCAATGTACGGGTTGTGGGGAGCACGACTGCGGGAGCCGATGGGAATGTTTCCTATCTATGGTTTCCGGGCAATGTGCTGACTATGATTTCGGGGCTTGGTATTTATTATCCGGATGGAGGAGAGACACAGCGGGTAGGCGTGCGAATCGATGTGCCGATGAAGGTCACGGTCAAGGGGTTGCAGGAGGGAAGGGACGAGTTCCTGGAAGCTGCTATACGGATGATAAGGGAGTGATCAATTGGGGTTTTGGCTGAGGGGCGTTCGTGCGAGCCTTGATCGATGGATAGAGCTTGTTCAGGAAGACGTATAGCCGGTACTCTTTTTCCAGCTGGTAATCGGAGAAGCTTTTGTTTACGAACATATGGATATAGCTGCCCATCAGCTGGTCGAGCCTGTCCGGCTGGCCTGCGACGGCGGTTCGGATGGAGCGGGCGATGGGGGATAGCCTGGCGGCCGAGCGACGGCAGATTTTGGATATGGTCCGGAGCGCTTTGACCGAAATGGAGGTGTCGCTAAGGAAGGCCCAGTCTTCCGCTAGAAGCGCATAGATAATTTTATTATGGTCCCGGTAATAAGCGGCGATAGATTCCTTTTCGGACTTGCTCAGATCGCGGATGGCCATATTCTTTTTTACGTATTCGATCTTTTCTTCCAGCGTATAGCCAAAGGCGTTCAGGATAGATTCTGTTCCGAGGATGACGGCGTACATGGGAAGGTCGCCTTCCAGCGTTGCCCCCAGCAGCTTCATGAGCTGGGCCGTCATTTCGCTATTGATACAGAAATAGTCCTCGGACAGGCTCATGGTTTCCGAACCATAGCGTTCTATCTCGCGGGTGTAGGTGTCCAGCTGTATATTGGCGATCTCACCGGTTTGCAGCAGCCGGTTACACCGGTTGTATATTCTTTGCAGAATGGCGCCTATTTGCGTGCTGTCCGGGATGTGAAGCCGGATGCGGAGATGGTCCTTGGGGTCTCTGTAGCGGAGGAAAAACCATTTGTCGATGACACGTTCGCGTTTTAGCTTACCGAGCAGGGGGAACAGCTGCTCGTTGAGGAGGCGGTCGGTCGAGCCGAGAGAGCCGTATAGTTTAAAATAAAGCCATTCCGATCCGGGAGAGAAGATACGCTGTACTTTGTTCTCCGTAACGATAGGGGCGACGGAAGTTTCGTCGGAAACTGCTTCACGGACGAAGGGAATGATGATCTCGTTGGTGAAAGGCTGGTCGTCAAAATGCCAGAAGTTTTCTTCCAGGTGTATGCGTCCATTTTTTTGGGCTTGTTTGATCAGGTAGCGGATGGGATATTCGTCTTTGAGGTCGAGCCAGATGCGGTTGTCCGACTCGCAGAAGACGACCTGATCGGGGATGCCGTATTTCTCCCGGAAGGCGGTGAATGCTGCGGGCAGGTCTTTGGCGTCTTTGAGTGCGGCCATCTCGTCGAGGACTTTTTTGTATAGGTTCCATGAAGCAGGATAAAGGATGACGTCTTTATATTGTACGCGGGGCAGGCGGGCTTCGCTGCCGAGGAAGCCCCAGTTCCAGTAGATGCCGGTTTGGAGGCTTTCGTACTGAAGGTCGCAAAGAAAATTATAGAGCGGTAGGCCGTTGGTGAAATTGTGAGCGCTGGAAAGGCGGGGGACGACTTCTTTCTGGTGTCGTTTCGAGTAAAGGACCAGCCGTTGGTTACGGATAAAGAGATAGAGGTCGCTGATGAGCACCTGGTATTCGGGGTCCAGCGGGGAAGCGGCGAGATAGGGGATCTCGTATTGACGAAGGACAGGACGGGCAAGCACGTTGCCCATGCGGCCTTCGGGGAGGTGAACTATTTCGGCAAAAAGCCGTTCGGGCTGCAGCGCTGCTTCTTTTTCACACAATTGCCGGAGTCCTTGCTCCAGCTCGTGGACGGTGTGCGCAAAGCGTCCGAGGAGATTGGCCCCGGAAGGTCCGGAGACGGTTCGCAGCACTACTTTTTCCTGACCGTCTTCGCGGATAAGATTAATCGTAACGCCGATGGAGCCGGCGATGGTGGAGAGCTTATCTTCGAATGGTTCGAGGTCTTCATCCGAGAGGTCGATATGCTTTTCTTTTTCTGCCAGCCATGACTTGAACTTGCGGAAGACGAACTCGGTTCGGGAGTCGAATTCGATGCCGCTCTCCGTTCTGAAAGTATCCGCCAGGCTCCGTGCTTTGCGGTAGCCGATACCTACTTCGGAGTCGAGCGCTTCGGTCAGGGGAACCATTCTGTTATCGTATCGTTCGTAAAAGGCCCGTTTAAAGACCTGCATGTTCGGGTGGTCTATCCTGACCGGAGTGATCTTCGACAGGACTTCGACGCCTTTGGAAACTTTTTCGCGGATGCCCGGGTCGAGCATGCAGCTGTCGGCGTTTTTATATAGATCGATTTGGAATAAGTGGCTTTTGTGGAGATTGAGCCCTTCTTTTTGCCAGTCTTCGAAGATGCTGCGATAAAAGGTGGTTTTTTCCGGGTCCTGGTTTATGTTTCGGATGCGGGTTTGCATCGACCTGAGCTTTTCGATAAGCGGTGAGCGGGCAGCTCCGACCCTGTCCAATACGGTAATCAGGCGTTCTACGTAGTCGGGGCCGGTGACGTTGGGTTCGATCTCGCTCGTAAGGACCTGCGACTGGATGAGCTGGTCCAGGTAGTCTATTGCGTCTTCCTGATCGTAGCCCATGGCTGTGATTATCGTCAGGAGATCCGCGTAAGGGATGCTGACGGCGGCGGCTTTTATTATTTTATTCAGTACGGGAGTCGAACCGATGCTGACGAGATGGTGGCTTCGTCTGCTTCCTGCGACGAACCGATATTCGGTATAGCGATAGGCCCCGGCTGCTTTGTAGAGGCTGTTGTTGACCTGGTACCTGAGAGTTCGGTAGATGGCCGGGTCTTTCATGAAATGTAGAAAGAGGATGGTAGAGAAATCCATGTCGAGCCGCATGTGACGGAGGAGGTGACCCTGTGCGGGGAAGCGGATGTCGTTCCTGTCTCCGAAGGTTCCGAGCGTGCATCCAGCGAACAGGCCGAAGGGGGTACAGCGGAAGGACATGCGGGTGATGTATTCGAAGAAGGCTTCCTGCAGCTTCCTGATTTCTTTTTCCTTTTGGACTTCTCCGAGCTGCCAGCGAAGCAGCTGCTGGTAAAGATCGGGTGAGGCGATATAGATCGCTTCCAGGAAAAGCGGATTTTCGAGCCATACGGCCATCATTTCCGGAAGATCTTTCAATTGCCGGAGTGTAGAGAAGGGTAACAGGGGAGTGCGCAGTACAAAAAAATCGGATTGGAATGACATACTAAGAATCGTTCATTTTTGTGATCAGGAGAAAAGCAATGCCTTGTCCCAGTCGCTGCAGCGTTCCGGATCGAGGGATGCGACCAGGCTCAGGCCAATGCCGGTGATTCCTTCCAGAAAGCCATACACGTTCGAATATCCATGGGTTCTGTAATAGGTCTTATAACCGGCAAAGCCGTCCGTGTAACAAGCGGCTTCGAGTGTTCGGGTGTCCCACCACTGGGCGGTTTCGGCAAAGAGGGGGTCGGGGTGGTGCAGGTAAAATCGCCGGTATAGGTGGGCGATACCTGCGGTACCGTGGCAAAGACCGGCGTCAGCGATCGAGTTTTCCTGCATCGATCTTCTTTGGGCAGAATGCCGCATGATAGCGAGGGCCTCTTCCTTCCAAAGAGAATTACCCGTGGCCCCGAATGCTTGCCACATCGATGCTGCGATGCTCTGGTCTCCATAGCACCAGCCCAGGCGGGATGTGTAGCTGGGCGCTTTGCCGCCGGTCACGGAATAGGGATAAAGAGAGAGCGTATCGGGTTGGGACGATTTATATGCGTATAGATAAGCGGCCCCGCCTTCCGCGAGGCGAATGAGATCAGCCTGAAGGGTGCGATCCTGTGTCGCGGATACGGCTTTCGAAAGGAGTGAAACGATTGCGGGAATGCCGTGCGCAAGTCCAAAGTTGAAAGAGTCAGGCATCAGGACGTGTTTTTCCATATCGTAATCGCACCATTTGATGCCGTCTCCTTCCTGTATTGCGATACGGGATAGCGTGTCGGCTACTGTCCTGATTACCTGGTCTTTGTCCAGCGTGACAAGGTCGTTGATCAGGAAGTTGTAGAAGATGCCCATACCGAAGTGCAGGAAGTCGTAGACGCCGGTACTCAGGGTCTCCATCATCTTCAGGTAGAGGAGCTGTTCGGTTTCCTGAATTGCTTCGTAAACGGAGGGATCGATGGCTTCCTGTCGAATAAGGAAGCCGATGGTCCACGACAGGCCGGAGATGCCGCTGCAATGGGAGACCATGTTCGGGTCTATCCTGTAATCGTCGAAGATAGAGGCAAGGAGTTGTTCCATCCGATCATAATAAGTTTCCTCTCCTGTCAATTTATACAGGTTGTGATAGAAAAGGAGAGGGCCGGAGATGCCGCTGCACAGGCCGATGTGCTGCCATTCGCCATTGCGAAGGCCTTCGGCGATTTTTCGTTCGATGGCGTGTATTTTTTGGCTGGCCGTCTCCGGAGACTGTATGTAGGTGGTCAGATTTTCCAAGGTTGATTTTGAATAAGGTGATCAAAGGCTAATGAAACATTAGCCTTTGAAGTTTTTTTGGTTAGATCTTTTAGCAAGTCTGGTCCGTGTAAGTCGCCTGACAAGTGTTTTTTATGTCGGTACACTGTGTATAGGTACAATTAGCCCATTGGGAGAAGCAGGGCGAATTGGTAGTTTTCGTTACGGTGTTCTGGCAGCCGTTGTAGGTACAGGTGTTTTGGTTGGGCCCGCTGGGGCAGTCGTAGGTGACGCAGTCGCGCTGGGTAGCCTGACAGGTGTTGTTGGGCGTACAGGAATAACTGCAGTTGGTGCCATAGGTGGGCATGTCTCCACCGTAGATGGACTTGGCGACTTCTTCGGAGAGGTTGCTGACAGTGATTTTTTTCAGCAGGAGCTTTTTCTTTTTCATTGCAGATAAAATTTAAAGGTGAAAGACTTGGGATGGTTCAGGTGTTTTTTCATGGCGGAGGAGTTTAGTGGTGGCAGGTTGGCTCGTCGTAGGTGGCCTGTGGGCCATAGCCGGGGCAGGCGGCGTTTGTGTAGCAGGCCGCGGGGTCGCAGGTCTGGCCGCATGCGGTTGCCATGGTACACTGATAGGAAGGGTCTGTTGCGCCTCCGCCGTAGATGGATTTGGCGATGTCTTCGGAGAGATTGCTAACGGTGATTTTATTAAGCAGCAGCTTTTTCTTTTTCATTTGGCATAAAGTTTAAGTATTCTAAATATAGGAAAGAATATTGCCGGCGTTTTTGCTAAACAAAATGAAATACATAATAGCATATACTTGTTGCCGTGAAACTGCGCGGAGGTTGCGCTATGGTTTGTTTTTTTTCAATGCGTCGAATAAAATCCCTAATTTGATTTACGATGGGCAGATATCCTTTTTATAGTCAGCTGAACATTATGGACTGCGGCGCCAGCTGTCTTCGCATGATTGCGGCGAAGTATGGCAAGCATTATTCCCAGGAGCATCTGCGGAAAAAGTGTTATAGCGGAAAGATAGGCGTATCGCTTTGGCAGCTGAGCAATGCCGCGACGGATATAGGTTTCAGGAGCCTGTATGCCAGGGTCAGCTTCGAGGATTTGTCGACTGCGGAGATGCCTTGTATCGTTCATTGGAGGGGCCATCACTTCGTCGTAGTTTATAAGATCGGAAAAAAGACGGTGACGGTCGGGGATCCGGCGTCTGGAATACTTACTTATTCTCATGCCGATTTTATCGAAGGCTGGTCGAACGAAAGCGGAGAGAGCGTGGGTATTGTTTTAGTGCTGGAGCCGACTCCGCGTCTCTATGTGGAAGAAGAGGAGAAGAAGAATTATATAGGCTTTCGGTTCTTTCTGAATTATCTGCTGCCTTTCAAGAAGTACTATGTACAGCTGATGTTGGGTATGCTGGTGTCGATGGGCTTTACGCTTATTCTGCCCTTTCTCAATCAGTCCCTCATCGACGTGGGAATCGTCAATAAAAATATCGGGTTCATCAACCTGGTTCTTATTTCCCAGCTGATGTTCTCCGTGAGCAGCACGGTGCTGAACTTCGTCCGGAGCTGGATCTTTCTGCACGTAGGCACCCGAATCGATATCGCCATCATCTCGGATTATCTGATCAAGCTGTTCAAGCTGCCGATGTCTTTTTTCGAGAAGACGATGATGGGGGACATCATGCAGCGAATTGGAGATCATGGGCGGATTCAGGGATTTATTTCTGCGGCGACGCTAAGTACTTTATTCTCGCTGCTCAACTTCTTTATTTTCTCCGGCATCATGGCCTATTACAGCCCCACTATCCTGCTCATCTTTTTGCTGTTCAGTGCGGTGTATACGGTGTGGGTGATTCTTTTTTTAAAGCAAAGGAGACAATTCGATTACAAATTCTTCCAGCGCAGCTCGCAAAAGCAGAATACGCTGATTCAGCTGCTTACGGGTATACGGGACATCAAGCAGCATAACTATGAAGAAAAGAAAAGGTGGGAGTGGGAGCGACTGCAGGCGGCGACTTTCCGGCTGAGCATCAAGCAGCTTGTGCTTAGCCAGTTTCAGTCGGGGGGAGGATTTCTGATAGAGACGACCAAGGGTGTCATTATTTCGTATTTATCGGCCAGGCTGGTTGTCGAAGGGAAAATCACGCTGGGTATGATGCTGTCGATACAATATATTTTGGGGCAGATCGGGGCGCCCATCAGCCAGATGATCGGGCTGATCAACTCGTACCAGGATGCGACGATCAGCCTGGAGCGTATAGGGGAGATCCATGCTACGGAGAACGAGGAAAAGGGGGACGGGTGGCTACAGAACCAGCTTCCGAGCTCGGGGACTATCCGGTTCGAGAAGGTCAGCTTCTCGTACAATGGGTCGGCCGAGCAGATGGTTTTGAAGGACGTATCCTTCACCATACCGGAGAATAAAGTCACGGCGATCGTGGGGGGCAGCGGGAGCGGAAAGACGACCGTTTTGAAATTGTTGTTGAAATTCTATTCACCTACGAAGGGCAGGGTCTCTATCGGGAATTTCGACCTGGAGACGATCAGTCATAGAGCGTGGCGGGACCATTGTGGGGCGGTATTGCAGGATGGGTATATTTTTTCCGATACCATTGCGGAGAATATAGCGGTGGGGGACGAGGACATATCGCTGGACAAGCTGGAGAATGCGGCTGAGATTGCGAATATCTCCGAGTTCATCCGTTCGATGCCGCAGGCTTATAATACGAAGATCGGTCCGGACGGGGTAGGTGTCAGCCAGGGACAGCGACAGCGGCTGCTGATCAGCAGGGCCGTCTATCGCAATCCTGCTTTTATCATGCTGGACGAAGCGACGAATGCGCTGGACTCGAAGAATGAGGGTGAGATACTGGACAAGCTGCAGACGTTTTGTAAGAACAGAACCGTAGTGGTCGTAGCGCATCGGTTGAGTACGGTGCGGCATGCGGACCAGATCATCGTGCTGGAAGATGGGAAGGTCGTGGAGATAGGGCGGCACGAAGAGTTGATCGCGAAGCGGGACCATTATTACGACCTGGTGAAGAAGCAAACCGAAATTTTAGCCTGATATGCCACAGGAAAATGCCGATATAACCTTATTCGATGTAAAGAGATATGCCCGGGAGGTCCAGACGATCATGAGCACTCCTCCGGTGTGGATTGTCAGATGGGGGACGCTTTCGCTGTTCCTGCTGATGGCCGTTACGCTTTTCATCTCCTGGTTCATCCGGTATCCGGACATAGTCCGGGGTAACTTCGTCCTTACCTCGTCCCAGCCTGCCGTGAAGATGGTCTCGATGGCGACGGGGCGGCTCAAGCTGCTGGTTGGGGACAAGGATTCGGTCAGGAGGGGGCAGGTCATGGGATTCATCGAAAATACGGCCGATTTTTCGGCGATTCTTACCTATATGTCATTGCGGGATACTTTTAGCTCGAAGATATTGAGAGGGGATTTTGCTGCCATTCCCAACACAGGGGATCTGGGACTGGGGGAGCTGCACGACACGTATATCAGCTTTCAGAACAATGTCAATGATTATAAGCACTACGTCCGGGAAAACAATCTGAATAAGAACCTGGACAATCTCAGTGGACAGCAGAAGATCTATGGTGTCATCGACGAGCGGATCCGCAGTCAGGCGGAGCTGTATGAGCAGCAGCGGAAGATCGGAGAGCTGCGGCTGGGAAGGGATTCCTTTCTTTTCAAGGAGAAGGTGCTTTCGCAGCAGGACCTCGAAAATTCGCGTAACAGCTATATCCCTATGCAGGCGGCGATCAGCACCATGGATGAAAACAAGAAAATGAACGAATTGCGGTTTCTGGAGCTGGATAGCCGGCGTGCGGATCTCAGGCTTTCGGAATCCCGGTATGCGAACGACCTTAAAAATAGAATACTGAGCAGCTTTATCGAAATGGAAAAGCGGTTTCTTTTGTGGGAGCAGCAGTATTTATTCGTCAGTCCTATTTCGGGCAGGGTGACTTTATTCGAGCTTAGGAGCGATAACCAATTTGTCAAATCGGCACAGGAGGTGATGAATGTGAGCCCGACGGGAGATCAGTCGCTGATGGGCTATGTCATGCTGCCCATCCAGGGGTCGGGGAAGGTCAAGGCGGGGCAGCGGGTAACCATCGATATGACGAATTTTCCTTCGGAGGAGTATGGATTTATCCGGGGAGAGGTCCAGAGCATTTCGACCCTGCCGAAGGATGGGATGTATTATGTCTCAATCCGGCTGGTCAGGGGGCTTATCAGCGATATGGGAAAGGAGATTCCTTATAAGGAGCAGTCGATAGGGACTGCTGCGATCGTGACGGAAGATATGCGGTTGTCGGAGCGGTTTATGTACAAATTTACCAAACTGTTAAAAAGGAACGAATGATCCTGACCTTCCTGATCGATTCGATCAAAATGAAATGGCTCTTGTTCAGGAGAAAGAGGATGATGAAGGCTCCGCCGTCGCCGTCGAGGCAAAACAGGATGGAGCGGAGCCGGCTGGAGATCATCCGGCTCAAGAGCCGGATGCAGGAATATCTTTGCCACAATCTTTTCGGGAAGAGGGTTGCAGGGGTGGTCTTCGATTCTTACAATGGAGTGCTGATTAATGGTGTCGCGGATGTAGAGATCAGCCAGCACCTGGGGAACTGGGGGGCGTACGATCATCGAAAGATCGAATTTTTGCAGGGAGTGCTTAAAGAAGGGGATGTGCTATATGTAGCAGGGGCGCATATCGGAACGGTGGGGATCCCTTTGAGCAGGAAGGTGAGGCAGGTATATGCGTTCGAGGCGAGCCCTTCCACCTTTGCCCTTCTTCAGTGGAATGTGGTTTTGAATAAGCGGGATAATATCAAGGTCTATAACTATGCGCTTTATGACCGGGAGGAGGACATTCTTTTTTATAATAGCAAGGCAAACTCGGGGGGGAGCAAAATAAGACCGGCTGCGGGGAATTACCTGTACGATTATGACGAGCCGGATGTCGTTACTGTGAGCGGTAAATTGCTGGATAAGGTCCGGGAACAGGAATCGCTCGACTATCCGGATGTCATCGTGATGGACATCGAGGGCGCTGAATTCAATGCTCTGCTGGGTGGTCAAGCCTGCCTGGAGAATGCTCGCGTGCTGTATATCGAATTCGTCCCGCATCACCTGGACAATATCGGAAAGGTCGGGGTGCAGGAATTTACGGAGAATATTTTGCGATATTTTATGAAGATGATTGTTGCCGATGAGGCGGTGAGGGGTGCATGGCGTATTTATGAGGGGGCGGAGATTCTTTCGCGGCTGGAGGGGATGTATCGAAGCGGTATGGCCGCCGATCTTTTATTTTACAAATGAGAATATGATTTCTTTTTGTACGGTTTGTATGAACAGGCTTCATCACCTGGCTCAGACGCTGCCGGCCAACCTGGAAGCCAACCGGGATTATCCCGATCTGGAATTCGTCCTGCTGGACTATAATAGTACGGATGGGACGGAGGAGTATGTGATGAAGGAATTGAGAGAATGGGTTAAGGCTGGAAGATTGGTGTATTACCGGACTACGGAGCCGGAGTGGTTCAGGCGGAGTCATTCGCGCAATGTGGCTTTCCGGCTTGCGAGGGGGGAGATCGTTTGTAATATAGACGCGGATAATTATACGGGGGAAGGTTTTGCGCAATGGATTGGTGCGGGCTTTGATTTTGGGGGGAGCGTTTTTTTTACGGCTGCGGGGTCTTCCGATTGTGGTGTGCTGGGACGGCTGTGTGTGCGGAAGTCGGATTTTCTGGCTGTGGGTGGGTTCGATGAGGCGCTGGAGGGATATGGGTTCGAGGATTACGATCTGTTCGCAAGGCTGAAGAGGGCGGGTTTGCGGGAGTGTCCGATTTCTGAGCCTACCTATCTGCGTGCTATTTCGCATACGGTGGGAGAGCGGGTTGCGAATGAATATTTATTCAGCCGGCTGGAAAGATTGATGGTGAGGTATATCGATATTAAGACCTCGGAGTTCTTTTTATTGTTGAAGGATGGCAGGGTTCATTCGGGTTCATTGCTGTCGTTTACCGGCGATTCGGGTCGGCCGGCGTTTGGACGGGGGATGCGCGGAGGTGTCGGGGTTGCAGCCTATTCCCTTCGAATGGGGTATTGGAGAGAAGATGAGGATGGGCTCGAGCTGTGTTTCGGGGAAAGCGTCGAGAGGGGGAAGGAACTGCGTCGTATAAGCCGGATGGACTGGATTGAAGAAGTGGTGCTGCTATATTCTCAGGTTTCCAACCGGCTTAAAATGGAGTCAGGAGAGAGGGTGGTGAATGGAGATGGGTTTGGGCGGGCACGAGTATATCAAAATTTTTCTTTTTCTATTTTTCTTATGTGACTATGGAATCTTTAGCGCTTAAATGGATAAATATTTCTGTGTTCTTTCCGAGGGGGGAATGGCATAGGCTATTAGGGAAGTGTTTGCAGCCGTTGTTGGAAGAAGAGGAGGTTGTCGAACATTTTCTTTTGCGGCTGGGAAAGGATAGGGGAGAACATATAGGACTGGCTTTATCGCCGGGGATGCGGGAAGATAGTGGGCTATTGGAGCGTGTTCATCGAAGGATTACGGATTTTTTGGCCACGGAGGCGAGCGTGCAGGAGGGCAGGGAGCCTGGGTGGGATGGGGGGATATTTATGGATTTTCCCGTCAATACGG